>NZ_QUGH01000019.1:0-58607 GCF_003478985.1 Ruminococcus sp. AF20-12LB
GGCAGAGCAGCTGATTTGTAATCAGCAGGTTATCGGTTCGAGTCCGATCATCGGCTTTTAACATTTAATAACGCGGGGTGGAGCAGTCTGGAAGCTCGTCGGGCTCATAACCCGAAGGTCATAGGTTCAAATCCTGTCCCCGCTACTTATGCCCAGATAGCTCAGTTGGTAGAGCAGAGGACTGAAAATCCTCGTGTCGCTGGTTCGATTCCGGCTCTGGGCATGTTTTAATGTAAAACATACGAACGGCTGGTTAGAAAAAGCCTGAGCGTGTTTTAATGCAAAACATACGAATGGCTGGTTAGAAAAAGCCTGAGCGTGTTTTAATGTAAAACACACGAATGGTTGGTTAGAAAAAGCCTGAGCGTGTTTTGATGCAAAACATACGAATGGCTAGTTGGAAAAAGCCTGAGCGTGTTTTAGTATAAAATATGGGGTATTAGCTCAGTCGGTAGAGCACTTGACTTTTAATCAAGTTGTCCGGGGTTCGAATCCCCGATGCCTCACTTTTTAATTGGATCAGATAAATTCCCGTTTGTTGCTCAAGGCAGCAGGCGGGAATTTTGTTTTATATCTGTGCGAATGTAGCATAGAGGATAGTGAGAGTACGGAGAAACTGCCGGTGGAAGATATTTATGAGGGATCAGAGGAATTAGGTCTGGCAGGATAAAAATGTACTGTGATCGAGCAGATCTCACTGTTTGTGGCAGTACGCATATTCGGGCCCCATATGCCGGCGCCGGAAGTAACGATGTTGTGCATAGTCCCTTTTTTCAGGTAACCGCAGGAATTTTCCCAGATCAGGCCGGTGATGATGTTCAGAGGGAACAGCTGACCGTCATGAGTATGACCGCAGAGATCAAGATCTGCGCCTGCGGCTGCCACTTCATCCAGCTGACCGGGCTGATGATCCATAAAAATAATCGGGAGTGTTTTGTCAAGGCAGGCTGTAAGCTCGTCAGGATCCTTACGGGTGTCGGACATTTTTCGGCAGCGTGAAGGATCCTTACGGCCTGTCAGAGAAAACCGTTTATCTATGAGGACGGTTTCGTCATCGAGAAGCCGAATGTTGGCAGATTCCAGAAAATTCCGCATTCTGGGATCATCATAATCTTTTTTTGCATTGCGGAAGGTAAAACCGGCCAGAATCGGTTCGCTGAGATCATGGTTGCCCCAGCAGGCATAAACGCCGTATCTGGATTTCAGTGAACGGAGAATGGCCGCTGTTTTTTTGGGGTTTTTGATCCCCTCATATTCGTTATCAAAAATATCGCCGGCAATACAGATCAGATCCGGATCTTCGGCATTGATCTTTTTTACAAGAAGCCCGGCATGTTTTTCTCCGATGCTGTAACCGAAATGAATGTCTGCGAGCAGGACGATCTTTAGAGAGTCCATTCCCTTCACCTGCTTGTCTATTTTCACATCATAAGTTTTTGTCTTAATATTCCACTGGTTAAAAATCCCATAGAGACTGACACCGATGATCAGAAGGGTGCAGACAGCGCCTGTGACTACGAAGGCTTTCCGGGAATACATCCAGGCCGGATGAAGCGTATGCTTCAGGATCAGTCTGCAGAGATCTGTAGTTACGATTACGATCAGGATGTAAAGAAATGTTCCCTGAAAATAATTTGCCGTATTTTTCAGGAAGCGATGGAGCGCAGGGGGCTTCCGGATGAGAAAACAGGTCAGAAGAGAAGTGGACAGAAAAATATAAACACCTGCAAAGCATGCCCGGAACGCAAAGATCTGGAAAAAATGAGTGCAGGCACCCATCCACAAAATCATCCAACGGACGATATAAATATTAATGAGAATATATAATGGTGCGAGAAAGATGGCAAGCATGGTGTGTGATACCTCCATTCGTGGAAAGCAATAAGCTGTGAGCAGGATTGATCACTGCAGATACTTTTTGAATTGATATATAGTATTTCCATAAATTACTGCAGCATGTTCGGAATAACTTTTTTTGATGCATTGATTCATGGAACTGCTATAGTATACAGCAAATAATAATTTTTGGCAAAAGAACATATATTAGGAAAAAGAACGCTTATGGTGTTTTTATGAAAAAATATGCGCTTCTTCGATATTGTCTGGTGTTTCTGGCAATTGTTCTTCCTTATTTTTCGGCGGCAGCCATTAATGGACCTGAGATGGTTCTGGCAGAGAGAGTGCCGGATATGGAAGAATATCTCCCGGTCATTGTTTTTTCGCAGATTTCCCCGGAAATGAAAAAAGAAACCATAAAAGCGCAGACTGTGATCGCACGGTCGAATATTCAAAGGTGGCTGGGCGAGGGGAAAAATCTCGCAGAGATCCTGAGGGAAAACGGAAATACAGAGGAAGTCTGGAGATATTTTTTTGCAGAAAAAAGGCAGATCTATGAGCAGACAGCAAAAGAGACGGGTGGGCAGGTACTTACATATGAAGGAAAAGTGAGACTGACTCCCTGGCATAAGAGAAGTGCCGGGAAAACCCGCAGCGGGGAAGAAGTTTTTCATGATGAGGCGTATACATATCTGAAATCGGCAGATAGCAGTGAGGACAAAAAATCTCCGGATCATATAAAAATCGTGGAAATTCCTGCGGGGCAGCTTTCCGGGGAGCTGAAGATCAAAAAGCGGGACAGTGCCGGTTATGTGACAGAGCTTACGATTGGGGAAACACTTTTGGAGGGAGAAAGCTTTGCAGCGGGAATGGGACTGGAATCAGCGAATTTCAGTTTGAAGAAAAAGGATGATATTTATTATCTGAGAGTGCGTGGCAGCGGTCATGGTGTGGGATTTTCCCAATTTGGTGGAAATGAGATGGCAAAAAACGGAAGCAGTGCAGAGGAGATCCTGAAAAGATATTTTCCGGAGATGGAGTTGAAAGCTGAGGATTAAAGAAGGTCAGGCATCAGAAGCAACGTCTGATAAAAAAAATATTCAGAAAATGAATAGACAGCCATATTCTGGACACTCTATAGATATAGAAATGGTGACCGAAACGGCAGCAGCGGGAAAAAAAGATGTCCGTTTTACTGTTTTTTCTGTTACTGAAAATGAACATATCAGACAGAGGTGGAAAGAATATGAAAAGTAAAATCGTGAGAGGTATTATCAACGGAGGAGTTTTGGCAGCAGTAGCGGCACTTGGAATTACTGTTTATCAGTTTGGAACAAAGCCCATCGCAGAAAATCCCCAGGAGGAAAATTCTGCACAGGCAGAAGAGACCGGGCTGGAGGAGGAGCTTTCGGACGGAGAAAACGCAGAAGATGCTGCAGCTGCGGGAGATGGCTGGCAGGATGCAGTACAGGATGAGATTTCTGATGGAGAAAACGGAGATGAAGCAGGTTTGTCAGGAGCTTCAGAAGCCGGAGCAGATGCAGACGGAGTGACCGGAAGCATCCGTGAGACTGCAGGAAGTGGTACAGCCGAAAATGCAGCGGCATATGCAGATAATGGAAGTGGTACGGAGGATAGGAGCGTGTCTGCGGCAGCAGGTGCAGAAGGTGCTGGAAATACAGCAGATAATGCCGGAAATGCAGCGGCAGAGGGAGCGGTGAATAACGGAGCTGGAGCTTCCACAGATACCGCGGAGACCTCAGCTGTCGGAATTGCGGCACAGGCCTTGGATTTTACGGAGGATTCCATTATGGAATGGCCGGTCAGAGGAACGGTTCTTGTGGATTACAATATGGATGAAACCGTATATTATCCGACTTTGGATCAGTATCGTGTAAGCCCTGCCATTGCTTTGCAGGCAGTGGAGGATGCGCCGGTGTATGCAGCGGCAGATGGTCAGGTGCTTTCTATTGTACAGGATGCCTGTACGGGAACGACTGTGACTATGGAGCTGGGAAATGGTTATCAGGCAGTATATGGGCAGCTGAAGGACCTTACTGTGGCAGAAGGTGATACAGTAAAGGAGGGTGAAGTGATCGGAAATATCAGTGCACCTACAAAATATTATTCTGTAGAAGGCCCGAATCTTTATTTTGCAATGAAAAAGGATGGCGTACCGGTAGATCCGTTTGAATATCTGGAATGACAGGGAAAACCGAAAAACAGATCTATCGGGGAAATTTCTGGAAACAGAGGATACGGGATGGGAGGTATATGCATCCCGTATCCTCTGCCTTGTGAATCATGCTGCCGGTTACTGAGAACGGAGTGAGCAGTAACCAAAAATTTCCATTTATGTAGGAAAAGAATCTTTTTTACCGGAAAGAAACCGTGTATAATCTATATTATAAATATGCATACAAGGACAGATATAACAGGATAAAAGAAGAGGTACATAAGTTATGAACATTAATGAAATAGCCAGGCTTGCCGGAGTTTCCAGAGCTACGGTATCCAGATATCTGAATAATGGATATGTCAGCAGTGAAAAAAAAGAAGTCATCCGCAGGGTGATCCAGGAGACAGGATATCAGCCATCCTCCCAGGCACAGACACTGCGGACTAAAAAAACCAGTCTCATCGGTGTCATCCTTCCAAAGATCAATTCAGATACTATAAGCCGTGAGGTGGAAGGGATCAGTGATATTCTTACACGGAGAGGATATCAGCTTATCCTTGCTAATACCAATAATGATGTGGAAGAAGAACTGAAATACCTTTCTCTGTTTAAAGAACGCCAGGTGGACGGAGTGGTTCTTATTGCTACCATGTTTACTAGAAAGCATAAACAGATGCTGAAGGATTACAAGGTGCCGATCGTGATCCTGGGACAGCATCTGGACGGATATCCTTGTATTTATCAGGACGATCATAAAGCAGCTTTTCAGGTCACGGAGAAGCTGTCAGAGAAGGGAAAAAAGTTTGCCTATATCGGCGTTACAGATAAGGACGAGGCAGTTGGTGCCTGCCGGAAAAAAGGTTTTATGGATGCTATCCATAAAGCTAAGCTGGAGGTCGTGCCGGAGAGGATGAAGATAGGAAATTTCACCATGGATTCCGGTTATGAGATGGCGAAGGAGCTTTTTGAAGAGGAGCCTTCCATAGATTCTCTTGTGTGTGCTACGGATACTATGGCGGTGGGAGCCATGACTTATTTGAAGGAGATCGGGCTTCGCATTCCCGAGGATGTTCAGATCGCAGGGATTGGGGATGGAGTTCCGGGTAAGATCGTGGAACCGAAGCTGACAACGGTACATTTTTATTATAAGACCAGCGGAATGGAGGCAGCAGCCATGCTGGCTGATCTCATTGAGAACGATACCGGGATCAGCAAGGAAATAAAAATGGGATGTGAGCTTGTGGAACGGGAATCTCACAGGTAACAGAGAATATCCTCGCAGACAGGGGGAAGAAATTATAAGTTATTGTGGAACAGGAGCAGATCTTTTGGGAGAAAAAGACCTGCTTCTTTTTGTGTGCTCATGTGTTATGGCTAGGCAAACACAAAAAAATGCCAGATTTTTTCTGTGATGTCCTGACTGGTTTGTCTGTCTTGCATCTGTTCTTATAGAATATTTACAATTTTGAACGAAGAAATTTGTGAGATGTTGCGGATTTACAAATAAGAATGCAGTGGTTATAATACAAGCAAGATATGAGAACGATTCCATATAAGAACGCAAGCAACAACATAAAACAAACCATTGAAAAGTGTTAAAATCATCAAAAAACTTAAAAAAATGGAAAAATCATCGTTCTTTGTATGAATGTGTATATGAAATCAATCTCATAAATAAATGAAAAATAATGGATCAGAGATAATAGATCCCGGGAAGCTGAAGAAAGAACAGACAGATCTGATCCGAAGAAAGAGATGACTGTCCGGGAACAGTAGCAGAAAAGGAGGAAGGACATGGATTACAGAAAGACAGCACAGGAAATCTATGATCATGTAGGAAAGAAAGAAAACATCATTTCCGCGGCGCACTGTGCAACAAGGCTTCGTCTGGTCATTGCGGATAATGACAAGGCGGATAAGGAATATGTGGAGAATATCGACGGTGTGAAGGGTGTGTTTTTCGCACAGGGACAGATGCAGATCATCCTGGGAACAGGAGTTGTAAACAAGGTTTATGATGAATTTATCCAGATCGCCGGAATATCAGAGAGCAGTAAGGATGAACTTAAGAAGGTGGCAGCATCCAAGGCCAATCCGGTACAGAGGCTGATCAAGACACTGGGAGATATTTTTGTCCCGATCATCCCGGCTATCGTAGCCAGCGGATTCCTGATGGGAATCATGGAAGCCCTGAACTTCATGGTAAACAACGGCTTTCTGAATATTAACACAAATGGTTCCATTTATGTATTTGCACAGCTTTTCAGCAACACAGCGTATACATTTCTGCCGATCCTTATCGCTTACAGTGGTGCGAAGGTATTCGGTGCCAACCCTTATCTGGGTGCGGTTATCGGTATGATCATGATCCATCCAAATCTGCAGAATGCCTGGACTGTTGCAACAGAGGGTGTGCAGGCAACGCAGAAGGTATGGTTTGGACTTTATTCCATTGACATGGTGGGATATCAGGGACATGTGATCCCGGTTATCATTGCAGTATGGGTACTGGCACAGATCGAGAAAAGACTTCATAAGGTCGTACCTGCAATGTTCGATCTTTTTGTAACACCACTTGTCAGTGTTTTTGTAACCGGTTATCTTACACTTTCCATTATCGGACCGATTTTCGTAGCTGTTGAGAACGGACTTCTGGATGGGATTCAGTGGCTGATCGCACTGCCATTTGGAATCGGAAGCTTTATCATGGGTGCCTTTTATGCACCGACTGTTGTTGCTGGTGTTCATCACATGTACACCATCATTGACCTTGGACAGCTGGCCAAATTCGGCGTTACCTACTGGCTGCCACTTGCATCTGCAGCTAACGTTGCACAGGGTGGTGCAGCTCTTGCTGTAGGCCTGAAATCCAGAAATCAGAAGATCAAATCCATGGCTGTTCCTTCTGCTTTAAGCGCATGCATGGGAATCACAGAGCCGGCAATCTTCGGTGTAAACCTCCGCTTCGGAAAGCCGTTTATCATGGGCTGCCTGGGTGGTGCATGCGGAGCACTTTTTGCCTCCATCACCAGTCTTGGTGCCACAGGAACAGGTGTTACCGGTATCTTTGGAATACTGCTGTGCCTGAATAATCCAGTTGGTTATATCCTGATGTTTGTCATCGCATTCGGTGTGGCTTTTGTGCTTACCTGGATGTTCGGATATAAGGATGAGGTACAGGAAACAGCTGAAAAAAATATTGAAGCAGAGAAAAAATCAGATGCTCCGGCAGAAATTGCCCGGAAGGAAACTTCAGAGACAGGCGTACAGACCCTCTACAGCCCGCTTGAGGGAATTGCGATCCCGCTTTCAGAAGTAAAGGATGCAACCTTTGCATCCGAAGTCCTTGGAAAGGGTGTGGCAGTGATTCCGTCCAAAGGTGAAGTAAAAGCACCCTGTGATGCTACGGTTTCTACAATTTTTGACACAAAGCATGCCATCGGGCTTGCAACAGAAAGTGGTCTGGAGCTGCTGATCCATATCGGAGTTGACACCGTTGAGCTTGGCGGTAAATTCTACACCGCTCATGTAAAGGACGGTGACGTGGTCAAAAAAGGCCAGACACTGATCACCTTTGATATGGATGCTATTAAGGCAGCCGGCTATGATGTGACCACACCGCTGATCGTAACTAATACCGATGATTATGAAGAAGTAAAAATGCTTGCAGAAGGAACAGTAAATAATGGTTCTGAAGTACTGGAGGTTAAATAAATGAGTTCTTTGACCAAGGTCCTTGCGGAGGAAGTTCGAAAAACCGAGGAAACGGCAGCAGTTGCCAGGACGATGCAGACAAACCGTCTGACACATCATCTGATGCCGCCTGTGGGATGGCTCAATGACCCGAACGGTTTATGCTGGTACAAGGGAAGATATCACGTGTTTTTCCAGTATTCTCCGTTTGAGGCCAACGGTGGACTGAAATTCTGGGGACATTACTCCAGTGAAGATATGATCAGCTGGAGATATGAAGGGGTTCCGCTTCTGCCGGACAGCATTTATGACTGTCATGGTGTTTACTCAGGCTCTGCCATTGCGGAGAAAGATAAGCTTCATCTTTTCTACACAGGAAATATCAAGATGGATGGAGATTATGATTATATTAATAACGGAAGGCAGTCCAGCACTCTTCATGTGGAGAGTGCGGACGGCCTTCATTTCGGAACAAAGGAAGTTGCGGTTTCCTGTGAGGATTATCCGGAGAATTACACCTGCCATATTCGTGACCCGAAGGTCTGGAAGGAAGGTGAAGAGTACCGGATGATCCTTGGCGGCCGTCAGAAAAGCGACCAGGGTGCCGTACTTTTTTACAACTCCGAAGATCTGAAAAACTGGAAATTTGACTGTGAGCTTACTACGGAGAAGGCATTCGGATACATGTGGGAGTGCCCTGATTTTTTTACTCTTGAGGGACAGGAAGTGCTTTCGGTATCTCCCCAGGGACTGACCAGAGAAGAATTCCGTTTTCAGAACATCTATCAGTCGGGATACTTTATCCTGAAAGATGGAAAGCCGGAGGAAAAAGCTTTCCGGGAATGGGATCACGGCTTTGATTTCTATGCACCCCAGACATTCCAGGATGGAAAGGGCAGACGGATCCTGATCGGCTGGATGGGAATGCCGGATGCAGATGAGGAATATGTGAATCCTACAGCAGAGAGCGAAGGCTGGCAGCATTGCCTGACTGTTCCGCGAGAAGTTACGTATAAAAACGGAATGCTTTATCAGTATCCGGTGGAAGAACTGAACGGGCTGAGAAAGGCTGGCGTTTCTATCAGCGGTTCCGACGTGGAGATTCCGGTAAATGGACCGTTTGATCTGGATGTTCAGGTAAGGGGGGATCAGGGCAAGGTAAGCCTTGGGGAAAACCTCTTCTTGGAGTATCAGGACGGAGATGTGAGCTTAACTCTCTCCGAGAAGGCCGGTGCCGGACGAAAAGTACGTAAGGCGCATGTTCCGTCCGGTAGGCTCGAAAGCATCAGAGCTCTTGTTGATACTACAGCTGTGGAAATCTATGTGAATGGCGGAGAGGTTGTTTTCTCTTCCAGATATTATCCGGAAACGCAGGAGCAGGCTGTGAAGGTGGAGACTGCGGAGGCTGATGGAAGGCTTTATGCGTTGAAGAATTATGTGATGGAGTAGGCTGGGCTCATTGATCGGGAAATACAGCAAAATCAGAATACGGATACCTATAGAGCAGCTATTAAGTGAATTCCATATTCACAGAAATAAGAAATAACCGTATAATAAAGCAGGTGGGAAAATCCGCAGCCGGAATCCCGACCTGCTTTATTTTTTGATGTAAGTGAAATACATGAATTGTGCCGGCTGCTTGAGGATAGAAGGACGGCTGCTGAAGAAATGCCGGTGGCTGTCTTTACATAGAAGGAAGGATATCAGTCTTACAGGACGACAACGATCTGTGTGGATACTGCCGGAAATATACTGGTGTACTGGTATTACATTGCCGAAATTTTTTACAGAAGAGGAAACGGACATGAACTATACATACATCGTACAGTGTGCGGACGGCACGCTCTACACCGGCTGGACAAACTGCCTTGCCAGGCGGATGAAAGCCCATAATGAAGGCAAAGCAGGCGCCAAATATACCCGGGCCAAAAGGCCGGTGAAGCTGGTGTATTACGAAGGCTTTGCCACAAAGGAGGAGGCCATGAGCCGGGAGTACCGGATCAAGCAGCTGACCAGGGAGAAGAAGCTGGAGCTGATGAGGTTTTGAATGACGATAAAGGTCATAACCGGAAACTGATGGAAACCTGCAGGATCCTTGAAGACTATGCGGAATACACCTTCCGTGTGAGAGAATATGCAGCAGAGATGCCACTGGATGAAGCGGTAGAGCGGGCGATCACAGAATGCATCAGCGAAGGAATCCTGGCAGATTTTTTGAGAAAAAACCGAGCGGAGGCGAAGAAAGTGAGTATATATGAGTATGATGAAGAACGGCATATGAGACAGACTCGTGAGGAAGGCATGGAAGAGGGGTATGCCAATGGGCTTAGTCAGGGAATTATCCAAACCGCAGTTAATATGCTGAAGCTCAAAGAATTTACGGATACTCAAATTCGAGAAGTTACAGGACTTGCTCAGGAGCAGTTGGATGAACTGAAGAAAAATATAAATAAAAATCAGATCGGCTAAAAGTTTATAGAGTAGTTCAATAAGAGCGAAAAGTTCTGCACGATACCAATACCAGAGCTTTTTGCTCTTTTTTTGTATATAAGGCAGATGAACAGCTGCAACAGAGGCAGAAAATGACGCTTTATGATAATAAAAATCAAATGTTTGGAATTGTGCGAATATTGTGAATATGGTAGAATGAACACAAAAATCAAAGAACTCAGTCAGCTGAGAAGAGGAAAGGAAAGAGGATGAAAAAGACAAAAGATTTTTGTCTCCGGCTTATGTGCTGTTTTTTGTTTTTGGGGTTATTTTGCGGAACAGATGTTTTTGCAGCAGTTCAGGAGGGGAAGCCAGGAGAAACATTTTCCGGGGAATATGCAGTTATCATTAACACAGATACCACAAATCCCGGAAATACGGGAACCTTGCAGTTTGACGAGACATCGGCACAGGCGGCAGACTCTGAAGCAGAAGATTATGCAGTCGTGCAGAGTGGAAGCGATGCATCGGCGCAGGCGGCAGCTGCAGAGGAAACTGCGGGAGAGGCAGCAGATGTGGGACAGGTACAGATCCTGGAGGATGAGCAGCTGCAGGCATACATGCAGGATGACCAGCCAATGCTGACTGCTGTACAGGCTGCGGCGACCACCTATCAGGTAGGTGAAAAAAAGTACATTTATAGAACTAACGGCCATGATACATATGGAAAAACATATGTCTGCATCGGGGTTGGTGAACACTGCTATGTGTGGATGGATGAGAACATGAAGGCAGATTACGATACTGCAAGGAAAACATCTCTGATCGCCGCGGATATGGCAGCTGTCTACGATGGTCAGCCTTACCGTATCCTTAACCAGCTCTGTGCAGGTGATTTTCCGGCACAGGATGGCTCCGGCAAGCTGTCGATCCTGCTGGAGTCTTTAAGCAGTGCCAGCGGTATGTATATGTATGATGAGGGGATCACAGCGATCCATATCAACACACCGTCAGCATCCTCTTATGTTTCGGGGGAAATGTCAAAGAGAAACGGCCTTCTTGTTCATGAGGGACAGCATGCAATCCTCTGGCTGAAAACCGGATTTATGAGTACCGGCAGATATTCGTGGCTGAATGAGGGTCTTGCAGTGGCTGTCATGGACTATCTCTGGGGAGGAACGGACAGCAGCGGCTGGCTGAATGGTATTGGAAGTAATACGACCATCCGCTCAGGAGCTTCGCTGATCTATGAGAATTACCGGGATGACAATGCACAAGACTATGGAATGCCGTATCTTTTTGTAAGATATGTTATCGACCGGATGGCAGGAAGCTATCAGCCTATGAAGGTGCTTCCAAAGTTTTATACGATCAATGCTTCTTCACTCAGCTGTGAGCAATATCTGGAGAAAGTAACCGGAGTTTCGTTTAAGGAGCTTATGGCGGATTTTTATACGGCAGTTGCAGCCGGTGAGAGTTCCGGTAAATACAGCTTTTACGGGGATACCATTGCTGCAGCAAAGGCTGCGACATTCCCGGTTTATGCAGGAGACAGTAATGAAAATCATACATTGCCGGCAGCATCGGCAATCCTGGTGAAGCTGTCGAATGGCAAGTTTACCGTTCCGACGGATGGCTCAGCAGGGATTGTTTATCGTATCATTGGAAGCAGAAGCTCTTCCCTTGCACCGGCAGAGGGAGATGGTACGTCTGCAAATCCATATAAGATATCTTCAGTCGATGATCTTAATCTGATCCAGGCGAACCAGGGAGCATGCTATCGTCTGACAAAAAATATCAGTACAGACGGAAGGACAAATTTTTCGGCATCGTATTTCAGTGGAACGCTGGACGGAGCAGGTTTCACAATAACCGGTCTCCAAAAGCCTCTGATCCAGCAGAATGCAGGAACGATAAAGGATTTGAATATTGTTGCGGATTTTGATTATGACAGTCATGACATCCATGGTGTTGTGGCACAGTATAATACCGGTAAGATCCAGGATTGCAAGGTGACCGGAACAATAACAGGACATATGGGTTCTACCAGTTCCATGAGCCACCCGGCTTTTGGCGGGATTGTCGGAGAGAACGAGGTGGCCGGTACTATCAGCGGCTGTTCGTCCGGAGTAGATATTTCCATATCCATGACAGCTACAGACAGCTATGTTGGTGGTATCGCAGGAGTAAACATTGGTACTATTGAAAAATGTGTTGCAGGAGGAAATCTTTCTGTCACACAGGCCAATGGAAATTCTTATCAGGTTTACCTTGGCGGCATTGCCGGCCGGATCGAACAGTTTGGAAAAATGGGCGGATATGTGAAACAGTGTGCTTTTACAGGTACGCTTCGCGTGACTGGCGGAACAGCAGTTACAGGTCAGATCTGTGCACAGGTAAATGCAAATGTACTCAATTCTGCTAGCGGTCTGAATGGACATGTTTCTAACTGTTATGGTAAAAACGGCCAGGGAGCGCTTATTGGGACAAACACGGAACAGACACTTACAACAGGCGGTGTTCTTACAGCAGAGCAGATGAAGGATCCGAACTCATATAAAGGCTGGAGCTTCGACGGAGACTGGCAGATTTCCCAGGATGGATTGCCGGAACGTGCAGATGCATCGGCGATCAGATCGCTTTCTGTTTCCGGTGTACCGAAAGAATGTTACGTGGGAGAAGTTCCGGCGTACTGGGGAAAGCTTATTGTTAATAATTCTACATCAGTAACGATCACGAAGGATATGATCACCGGATTTGAAAATTCGGAAACGGGGACAAGGGAACTGACGATCAATTATAAGGGAAAACAGACCGGCTGGTCGATGACAGTCAAAGAACCATCTGCCAGTGATATTACAAAGATTGAGCTTTCCGGGCGTCCGAAGACGACATACAGTGAAAATCAGAAGTTTGATCCTTCAGGCGCCAGCTTTTTTGCCACGATAGGTGGACGTTATGTATATATTTACAGTGGTTTCTCCTATGATAAAACAGGTCCGCTGAAGTCTGAGGATACCTCTGTGATATTCAATTATTTTGGAAAAGAAATTCCGGTAAGTATTACGGTAACAGCCAGAAAAGCAACGAGGCTTTCCGTGCTTACAGCACCGGCAAAAACTCAGTTTACAGTTGGGAATACGCTGGATCTGTCCGGTGTGAAACTGCAGATCACATATAATGATGGGACGCAGACTCCGATATTTAAAGCGAATGAGCTGGAGAAATATGGCGTTCATGTTGCTTTTGGAAAGAATGGATCTTTTACAACGGTTGCAGCAGATAAGGTTCTGGAAAGTGATGACAGCGGAAGTATGATCGTATTTTATGCGACGGATAAACTGCCGTCAGAGTATGGCTCGGTAGTTGCGGCATCATCGATGATCACGGTGCGGAGTCCGCTGACTGTACCGGCGTTGGATTTGTATGTCAGTGCAGGAAAAAGTGCGGCGCAGTATCCGTGCACAGATAATGTGACTGGTGGAAGTGGAACGTATGCGACTACAGTGATTGAGGAAAAGCTGCCGGCAGGATTGAAACGCACGAATCTGCCTGGAGAAAAATATAATGCTTTTGGCTACACAGGTGTTGTTACGGCGTCAGCCGGAGATTACAGTTCGCAGTATAAGATCAGCGACACAGAGACACAGGAGAGTATTCAGGTGACTGTGACGATCCATGTGGTTCCTTCTGATCAGGCAGCATTTTACAGCTTTGTGCTTAAGAAGGTGGAAAATCCTGGACTGAAGCAGGATGTTATCGGTGTGATCGGGGAGGATACGATCGTTCTTCGGGTGCCGAATGGGACGAATGTTACGGCGCTGCAGCCTTCGGTCGAGTTTGGCATGGGCATGGGAACTGAACTTCCCCAAGAATTCTGGAATAATACGAAGCATGATTTTACCAACCCGGTTGTATATACGCTTACAGCACCGGATGGGGTTACAAAGAAGTCTTATACGGTAAGTGTGGAATTTTATGATGATACTTCGGAGGAAGTACAGTCTGGTGATGAGATCCTTTCACCGGCTGATAATACGAAGATCAGCTGTAAGGACAGTGATGCGGTTATCCTTAAAGGATGGGCCGGAGACAGTTCAAAAGAGATTTCACTTTTTAAATATGTGGTAAATGGAATCAGTTATACTACATCCGCGAATGCCACTACACAGACTATCCCGAATGCCAGGGCATATGAAGTGAAGATTTCCGGAAGCAGCTTGAAGGAAGGAAATAATACTCTGGAAATATGGGTGATGTATGCTGATAATTCGGGCACCGGAAGCGGTGGTACTTTAAAGAAACTCGGCACAAGAACCGTTGTTAAGGAAGGCCACAAAGCAGTAAAAGATGCGGCGGTAGCAGCAACTTGCGAAACAGCAGGAAAAACCGAAGGAAGCCACTGCAGCGTCTGCAACACAGTAATAAAAGCCCAGACCATAACAGCAGCACTAGGCCACAGCTGGGATAACGGAAAAGTAACAAAAGCAGCGACCTGCACCACAGCCGGAACGAAGACTTACACCTGTACCCGTTGCAAAAAGACACGAACAGAAACGATCGCAGCCACAGGCCATAAAGCAGTGAAAGACGCAGCAGTAGCAGCTACCTGTGAGACCACCGGAAAGACAGAAGGAAGTCACTGCAGCGTCTGCGGAACCGTACTCAAGGCCCAGACCACAGTGGCGGCATTAGGTCACAGCTGGGATGGCGGAAAAGTAACAAAAGTAGCAACCTGCACCACAGCCGGAACGAAGACTTACACCTGCACCCGCTGCAAGAAAACACGCACAGAAACGATCGCAGCCACAGGCCATAAAGCAGTAAAAGACGCAGCGGTAGCAGCCACCTGTGAAACCGCAGGAAAGACCGAAGGAAGCCATTGTAGCGTCTGCGGAACCGTGATCAAAGCCCAGACCACAACAGCAGCGCTTGGACACAGTTGGGATAACGGAAAAGTAACAAAAGCAGCGACCTGCACCACAGCCGGAACGAAGACCTACACCTGTACCCGCTGCAAGAAAACACGCACAGAAACAATCGCAGCCACAGGCCACAAAGCAGTAAAAGACGCAGCGGTAGCAGCCACCTGTGAGACCGCAGGAAAGACAGAAGGAAGCCATTGCAGCGTCTGCGGAACCGTGCTCAAGGCCCAGACCACAACAGCAGCACTTGGACACAGCTGGGATAACGGAAAAGTAACAAAAGCAGCGACCTGCACCACAGCCGGAACGAAGACCTACACCTGTACCCGCTGCAAGAAAACACGTACAGAGACAATCGCAGCCACAGGCCACAAAGCAGTGAAAGACGCGGCGGTAGCAGCCACCTGTGAGACCGCAGGAAAGACCGAAGGAAGTCACTGCAGCGTCTGCGGAACCGTACTCAAAGCTCAGACCACAACAGCAGCGCTTGGTCACAGCTGGGACGGCGGAAAGGTGACAAAAGCAGCAACCTGCACCACAGCCGGAACGAAGACCTACACCTGCACCCACTGCAAGAAAACACGCACAGAAACGATCGCAGCCACAGGCCATAAAGCAGTAAAAGACGCAGCAGTAGCAGCAACCTGTGAAACCACAGGAAAGACCGAAGGAAGCCACTGCAGTGTCTGCAACACGGTAATTAAGGCCCAGACCACAACAGCAGCACTAGGTCACAATTGGGACGGCGGAAAAGTAACAACAGCAGCGACCTGCACCACAGCCGGAACGAAGACCTACACCTGTACTCGCTGCAAAAAGACACGCACAGAGACAATCGCAGCCACAGGTCACAAGGCAGTAAAAGACGCAGCGGTAGCAGCTACCTGTGAGACTGCAGGAAAGACAGAAGGAAGTCATTGCAGCGTCTGCGGAACCGTACTCAAAGCCCAGACCACAGTGGCAGCATTAGGTCACAGCTGGGATGGCGGAAAAGTAACAAAAGCAACAACCTGCACCACAGCCGGAACGAAGACCTACACCTGTACCCGCTGCAAGAAAACACGCACAGAAACAATCGCAGCCACAGGCCATAAAGCAGTAAAAGACGCGGCGGTAGCAGCCACCTGCGAAACAGCGGGAAAGACAGAAGGAAGCCATTGCAGCGTCTGCGGAACCGTACTCAAAGCCCAGACCACAACAGCAGCGTTAGGTCATGATTACGGAGAGTGGAAAACAATAAAGGCTGCAACTTATACAGAACCGGGACAGGCAGAAAGAGTTTGCAGAAGAAATGCATCACACAAAGAATACCGCCAGCTTCCGATATTGGAAAAAGCGAAGATCGCTCTGTCAGCCTGCAGCATTCAGCTGTCAGAACAGACCTATGTATACGATGGAACTGAAAAAGCACCAACAGTAACCATCACTTACAACGAAAAAACATTGACAGAAGGAAAAGACTATCAGGTATATTTTGCAGATAATGTAAATCCGGGAACAGCAAAGATCACCGTGATCGCCAAAACCGACAGCGATTATACAGGAACAGCAACAAAAACCTTTGAGATCCGAAAAGCACTTCAGGAAAATGCAACGGTGATCGAACCGGGCGCATTCAGCAACTGTACAAACCTGGTGAATCTGAATATCAAAGAAAACGTAACAGAAATAGGCGACAACGCATTTGCAGACAGCAAAAATCTGCAGAATATCTATTTCTACGGCAACAGCCCGAAACTCGGAAATAACATCTTCAAAAATGTAACTGCAACCGTATACTATCCATACACAGACAAAACCTGGTCCCTGGATATCCTCCGGGATTACGGTGGAAATATTACCTGGGTACCATGGGATCCAAAAACAGGCAGTCCGGCAAAACGAAGCCTTGCATTGTGTGATATCAGGATCGCAGAGCAGAAATACACCTATGACGGAACCGAAAAAACACCGGAAATGATCATCATGGATGGAAACCATACACTGCGGAAAAACACAGATTACACTGTAAAATGCAGCAATAACATCAATGCGGGAAATGCAGAGCTGGAGATCACAGGAGCCGGAAATTACAGCGGAACCTACAAAGCAGGATTTCTTATCGAACAGACAGAGCCGAGCCTGAAATTTGACAGAAAAACAATAACTGTAAAATACGGCACAAAACCATTCCTCTGTGCACTGTCTGAAAAAACAACAGACGGAACCATAACCTACAGCTCCAGTAACCCCAAAGCTGCCGTTGTAGATCCAGCCACCGGTAAAGTAACCATCAAAGGCGGAGGAACCGCGGCGATCATGGCATACGCTGCAAAGGGAACCAATTATACCTCCGGCTCCACCTTCTGCACCATCAAAGTAACAAAACGCAGCAATACCATCAAAGCCTCCAATATCCGGCGGACCTGGTATGTAAAAGCCCGGAATATCAGCATCAATGCAAAAGTTTATGGGAAAGCTCCGCTGAAATATTCTTCCAGCAGTAAATCTGTAAAGGTAGACAAACAAGGAAGGATCACGATTGCGGCAAAATTCACCGGCAGTGCAAGGATCACGATCCGTTCTTCCGCCACAGCAGGATATAATGCCGCCACAAAGCACATTACAGTCACAGTCAACCCGGCAGGAACTACTCTGACGACGGCAAAGAACCTGTCAGGCAGAAAAGCGCAGATCACATGGAAGAAAAACGGATATGTGACCGGATATGAGATCCAGTATTCCGTAAACAAAAATTTCAGATCCGGAAGCAAAAAAACAGTGTCCGGAGCATCCAAAACGAAATACACGCTGACAAAGCTTCAGAAAAACAAAACGTATTACGTAAGGATCCGCACATACAAAAAATCAGGAACAAAGAAATATTATTCTTCCTGGAGCAAGGTAAAAGCAGTAAGGATCAGAAAGTAGAGGCATGGAAATGAGGATAAATAAAAAAATACTCGCAGGGCTTACAGCTGTCAGTATGCTGACCTGCGGGATATGGATGGAAAGTGTTTTTGCAGCGGATACATTCAGTGCGGAGGAGACAGAAGAAGCTGTATCGGATACTGTGACGGATCTGTCGGCAGAATCCATTACAGGGACTGAAACGGAAGATGTCCCGGTAATGGACACAGCAGAACCGGAAAATAAATCTGAGATTTCAGAAACTCCAGAGATGTCAGATGAGCCGGCAGAACCGGATAATCCAGAGACACAAGATACATCAGAAACACCGGAAGAAACAGAGCTTCCGGAAAATGAAGAAGCGGATATTCCGCAGGAAATGCTCCCGGATGATCAGGGAGATCAGCCGGAAGCAGCATTTGAGGAGAACGCAGCATCGGAAGATATGGAAACAGAAACCGATCAGGCAGAAGAAAAGAGCGGTTTTTGCGGAGCGGAGGAGAATACCATATCCTGGAGCCTTGATGAAAGCGGAGTTCTCGAGATCGCAGGACAGGGAGCCATGAATGAATGGCAAAATGAGGAAGAAGTTCCCTGGAACGGATACCGTGACCAGATAACAGAGGTCCGGATCAAGGAGGGCATTACCAGCATCGGAGCCTATGCATTTGCAGACTGCGAAAAGCTTGTAAAGCTTGACATTGCGGACAGTGTTCAGACTATAGGAGCATTTGCATATTTTAACTGCAGTGGTCTTTCCACACTGACCATCGGCTGAGATCATCGGGATTACAGGCTGGATCAGACATAATAAGAAGCCCCGGAACATGAGGAAGCTTCAGAGAAGTCATAACTTCGACTTCCTGAGGTCTGTCCGTGTTCTGGGGCTTTAAGTTTTTTTGGTATCCAAAAGGTGAGATTGTTATCTATCTGATTACAGAGCAACTCAGTGGATCGCCATACCGGCTACAAAGAAATACATTACAACAAAATGGCACACACTTCCCAGCATCACAAAAACATGAAATACTTCGTGGGAGCCGAAATTCTTATGCTTCGCATTGAAGATCGGAAGTTTCAGGGCATAGATCACACCGCCGATGGTATAGATGATGCCGCCGGCAAGGAGCCATCCGAAGCCTGCGCGGGGCAGACTATGGAAGATCGGAACAAAAGCAAGTACACACAGCCAGCCCATTCCAATGTAGATCACAGAGGAAAGCCATTTCGGGCAGTTGATCCAGCAGCCCTTGAGGATCATTCCGATGATGGCAACAGTCCATACGAGGGCACAGAGGATATAGCCGGTGCGTCCGTGGAGAACGATCAGGCATACAGGAGTGTAGCTGCCGGCAATCATCACGAAGATCATCATGTGATCCATTTTTTTCAGACGGCGGTTCACCTTGGCTGTGGAGTTTACGGAATGGTAAAGTGTGCTTGCCAGGTAAAGAAGAATCATGGTAAGGATAAAAACACTTACCGCAAAAACATGAAGAACATCTGCGCTTCTGGCCGCCTTCACGATCAGCGGAGTGGCTCCGGCCACGGCAAGAAGCATGCCGATTCCGTGGGTTATGGCGCTTCCCGGATCTTTTAATTTAAATTTCATATAAAAACACCTCCTGCAAAAAATCTGCTGTTTATATCATATGGACAACTTCATGATCGGTTCATCAATGATGGATCATTGTGACAGTTTATGACACAACAATGTAGAAATTGATAAAATAACATGTAGTATTCAAAACTACATATCAAGTATACGAATACTATACCACTATTATTCAAAAATGCAACCCCTATTTTCAAAAAAACTTTATCGGGATTTATTTCTGCAGCAGGCATACGACAATGCGGCTCCTGCGACGGATAAATAAGAGATTTTTATGCATATTTCTCCCAGTTTTTCGCATAATAACCATATGAAAAACAAATAGTTGACATAACATTGACGTACGATAAACAGAAAATACAGGAGGAATTCAGGAAGATGAAAGCAACGGGAATTGTTCGCAGGATTGATGATCTGGGCAGGGTTGTGATTCCAAAAGAGATACGAAAGACACTGCGGATCAAAGAAGGAACGCCACTGGAGATTTTTACAGACAGGGAAGGACAGATCATTCTGAAAAAATATTCGCCCATTGGAGAGCTGAATACGTTTGCTGCGGAATATGCGGAAGCATTGGTACAGACCACCGGACTGACTGCCTGTATTACAGATCGTGATCAGGTCGTGGCGGCATGTGGCAGCGGAAGCCGGGAACTGGAAGGCAAAGAGATCAGTTCTGATCTGGATGCAGTCATTGCCGGCAGAGAATGCAGACTGGTCAGTCGGAGCAGCAGGGAAAATATTCCGATCATTGTTGATGACAGTGATTCTTTTGAACGAAAAATGATACAGCCTGTCCTGTGTGCCAGCGATGCGATCGGGGCTGTGATCCTTCTGGCCAGAAGTGAAAAAGCGGAAATGGGTGACACGGAGCGTGCACTTGTCCGCACAGCAGCCGGTTTTCTTGGCAGACAGATGGAGCAGTAGGGCGTGCATAGAAAGTAGGAAAAATATCCGCAGAGCTGTATATAAATATCAGATACCGGAAGCAGCAGATCAGGGAGGGTGCGGACACCGTGAAGGAAAGCAGTGGTATTCTTCCAGAGTCAGATTTGTGATAGTGAGCCAGGAAGCCAGAGGTTTGGTCACATAGCGGATGTGCCATGGCTCGTAAGGGATGCCGGTGATCTCCTCTTTGTTTTTGGGGTACCGGAGGATAAAACCATAGAGCGGAGCGTTCTTTTTCAGCCAGCGGCCTTCACCTGTTGCGGAAAACCTTTCGGAGAGCTCCATATGGATGGAAGGGCAGGAGACATCCAGAGCAAGTCCGCTCTGGTGCTCACTTGTTCCAGGCTCTGCAACGAAAGGACTTCCCGTAAAAAGCTCCTTCTGTCGCTGGTAGGAACGATATCCGGAAACTGCCCACAGGTTCAGACCGCATCTGTGACAGGCATGGAAAAGCTGGGAAGCGGCTTTTGCAGCCTGATACTCCAGAAGCCGCTTCGGATCTCCCGGCGCTGCTTCAAATGGAAGTCCGATATCGATGAGATGTTCCGGCACAAAGGCTTCCGGCAGAGGATGCTCCCTGCTGATCAGCCGGGTATAAAATTCTCTGTGCAATAAAAACCCCCCTTTCCTTATCCATAAGCTTATGATAAGAAAGGAGGGTTTATGAATGCTTATTTCTGTTTATCAGAGCTCTTTTTCACTCATTTCTTCCAGGAGAGCCTTCTTCATGTCATAGAGTGACTGGGAGAGATCTACATAAACCTTCTGCGGATTTACAAAACGTCTGGATTCATCCCACAGTGTGTTTTGCTCCTGTTTGCAGTAGTCGCGGAGTTCCATGACAGATGGAGACTGGTAAACGCTCTTACCACCTTTAATTACCGGAACAAGGAGCTCACGGAGTTCGTAGGTTCCG
The DNA here is from genome assembly GCF_003478985.1 of Ruminococcus sp. AF20-12LB. Lineage (NCBI taxonomy): Bacteria > Bacillati > Bacillota > Clostridia > Eubacteriales > Oscillospiraceae > Ruminococcus > Ruminococcus sp. AF20-12LB. The sequence continues at coordinate 21,432 of NZ_QUGH01000019.1, forward strand.
CCAAGAACCTTGGTCTTTTTCCAGGTGTCAACCGGGTCGAAGATCACCATAGTTTCTTCCAGATCGAATTTCTCATCTGCAAGGCAGATCAGATCGGCCTTGATCTTGCCGGTCTTTTTGCTGTAGATACGGTATACAGTCTTGTTGCCCGGGTTGGTAACCTTTTCTGTGTTTTCGGAAAGCTTGATCTTCGGCTGGAAGGTATCGCTGTCAGCGTCCTTTACAGCGGCAAGTTTGTATACGCCGCCGAATGCCGGATTGTTATCGGCTGTGATCAGTTTGGTTCCGACGCCCCAGGAATTGATCTTGGCATCCTGGGCCTTCAGGCTTTCGATAAGATATTCATCAAGATCGCTGGAGGCAGAGATGGTAGCATCATCGAAACCGGCAGCAGCCAGCATCTTGTAAGCTTTTTTGGAAAGATATGCAAGATCACCGCTGTCGATACGGATTCCATAGTTCTTCAGCTGGATACCTTCCTCACGCATCTCCTCAAATACACGGATCGCATTGGGAACACCGGATTTCAGGACATCGTAGGTGTCAACCAGAAGAGTACAGGAATTCGGGTAAAGTCTCGCATAGGTCTTAAAGGCAGTGTACTCATCCGGGAAACTCATGATCCAGGAATGAGCATGTGTTCCGAGAACCGGAACGTTAAACATCTGGCCGGTCAGTACGTTGGAAGTACCTGCACATCCGCCGATCACTGCCGCTCTGGCACCAAAGATTCCGGCGTCCGGACCCTGGGCACGGCGAAGACCGAATTCCATGATTGGATCGCCCTTGGCTGCGTGGCATACACGTGCTGCCTTAGTGGCAATAAGACTCTGATGGTTCATAATGTTCAGGATGGCGGTCTCTACAAGCTGAGCTTCCATGATCGGTGCGATAACCTTGACCATCGGCTCTCGTGGGAAGATCACGGTCCCCTCCGGAATTGCGTAGATATCACCGGTGAATCTGAAGTTGCTCAAATACTCAAGGAAATCATCCTCAAAGATGCCAAGACTTCTCAGATAGGTAATGTCTTCTTCTGAGAAACGGAGATTTTCGATGTATTCGATCATCTGCTCCAGTCCTGCGCAGATGGCAAAACCGCCATCGCATGGATTGTTGCGGTAGAACATATCAAAGACAACGGTCTGGTTGGTAGGATTTTTGAAATATCCCTGCATCATGGTAAGCTCATAGAGGTCCGTGAGCAGAGTAAGGTTATTTGCTCGCATAGCGTTCTCCTTTAGATGCCTCCGGATATTGTGACCGGAGGGAAATACACGGTTGTTTCCGCTCTTTTTATTATACGGCTTATTATAACACAAAGGAGTGGATTGTAAAATTTTTTTTACTGCGTAAACCCGCATATAATAGGGAGTTTTAACAGCAGTTTAAGAAATTTTGAAAAAAAATAAAAAAAATTAAAAAAAGGGGTTGCAATTTCAAAAAAGCTGTTATATAATAACATCCGTCGCAAGCGATAAGGCAAGCGAAAAACAAAACACATAGGGCTATCGCCAAACGGTAAGGCAACGGACTCTGACTCCGTCAGTTCAAGGTTCGAATCCTTGTAGCCCTGCTTCTTAAGTACCTCGGTTGAGAGGTACTTTTTTTGTGCTCAAAAATAAGAAGATATTTGCAAGTTGCTGTTCACTGATAATATTCGCAATCCGCTGCGCCAAAAAAACAAGTGCGTTTCTTTCTGCCAAGTGTTACAATAAAGTATAGACAGTATGACAGGAGGCATGAATGAGTTACAGTTTTGAGAGTCGAGTAAGATTCAGTGAGATCGGAGAAGATGGCTGCCTGACGTTGCCGGGAGTTCTGGATTATTTTCAGGATTGCTGTACCTTTGAATCCGAGCAGACAGGAGTCGGTATGGAAGTATTAAAGGAACAGAAAAGAGCCTGGGTACTTTCTGCATGGCAGGTGATCGTGAAGCGGTATCCAAAGCTTGGTGAAAATATAAAAGTAACAACAATTCCTTATGGATTCCGTGGATTTATCGGAATGCGTAATTTTATTCTTGAGACAATGGATGGTGAGAAGCTGGCATGGGCCAATTCCTACTGGTCCTTTATCAATACAGAAACCGGTCTTCCGGAAAAGCTGACACCGGCAGATACAGATCCCTATGATCTGGGCGAAAAAATAGAGATGGATTATGCACCAAGAAAGATCGCGCTTCCGAAGGAACGGGAAATGCAGAATGCTTTTTCCGTACAGAAGCATCATCTGGACACCAATCATCATGTGAATAACTGTCAGTATATCCGGATGGCAGCGGATCATCTGCCTGAGGATTTTAAAGTTGGTCAGCTTCGTGCTGAATATAAACGTCAGGCAGTACTGGATAATGTTATCATTCCGGAAGTATATATGACAGAAAATAAAGAAGCTGTAGTTCTCAACGCGGAGGATAAAGAACCTTACGCAGTAGTTGAGTTTACAAAATAAATATAGGCGGTAGAGATTAGTACATCGTTTTTGAAACAACTATACCGTAAAAGGAGGGCGCGCTATGCTTGAAAAATTAAAAGAAGAAGTTTACAGAGCAAATATGGATCTGCCAAAATATGGTCTTGTTACCTTTACATGGGGAAATGTCAGCGGGATCGACAGGGAGCAGGGACTTTTTGTGATCAAGCCAAGTGGTGTGGATTATGACAAGCTGACACCGGAAGACATGGTAGTGGTAGATATTGATGGAAATAAAGTAGAAGGAAGATACAATCCATCCTCTGATACACCGACACATGCAGTTCTTTACAGAGCATTTCCGAATATCGGCGGTATCGTACATACCCACTCATCCTGGGCAACAAGCTGGGCACAGGCAGGCAGATCGATCCCGTGTTATGGAACCACACATGCAGATTACATTTACGGAGAAGTACCATGTGTGCGTAATCTGACCAAAAGAGAGATCGAAGAGGCATATGAGAAGAACACAGGAGTTCTTATTGCTGATTATTTTAAAAACAAAGATTATGAAGCAGTGCCGGCCGTGCTGTGCAAGAACCACGGACCTTTTACCTGGGGTAAGGATGCTCATGAGGCAGTTCATAACGCAGTTGTTCTTGAGGAGGTTGCCAAGATGGCATCTCGCTGCGAGCTGATCAATCCGGATGTAAAACCGGCGCCGCAGGAGCTTCAGGATAAGCATTACTACAGAAAACATGGTGCAAATGCGTATTATGGTCAGGTAGACCTGGAAGACTGATCAGAAGAAAAAACAGTTTGACCCGATGGTGGGTCGTCAATATCCGCCTGAGTGGAAATGCCGCGGAACAGTACCGCGGCATTTTTTGTCGAAAAATGCAGAAAATGTCAGATTTGCTGACCTTTAACACAGATGCCGCCGAAATATGTGCTAATGTCAAGAAAAATGCAGAACATTAACACATTTATTAAAATAGGTGGCAGGATGAAAATATACGCTTATCAAGGAAAAAAGAATGTTTCCGGAGAAAAAATACGCCAGATGAGGAATATGAAACGGATGTCGCAATCTGCGTTGGCCGCAAAAATGCAGGTGGAAGGAGTGATGCTGGAGCGTGACAGTATCAGCCGGATCGAAGGAGGAGAACGTTTTGTAGCAGATTATGAACTGCGGGTGTTTGCCAAGGTACTGGGAGTGGATGTGAAGTGGCTTCTGAACGAGCAGTAAATAAGGCAATATTGGATTATAGTTCACTGGTAATATTCCGCTGAGAACGGAGTGAAAAGTAGCACAATATTGGTCTGACTGGCAGGAATCTGTGTAAACTACTTGATATTTATGTCGGAAACTGCTACAGTATAAAGAAAAAAAGACGGCCGGGAAGCCCTGTGGAGGGCAAACGGTCACGGATAAGAAGATAGAGGCGCGGATTTTATCAGTATTTATGGATGCAAGGCCCTGGCAGGCTGTTCATAAAGAAAGGAAAATCTGCCGAAGTGCTCTGGAAGGCCAGATGACAGGGTGCTGGGATAACGTAGAATATGCGTTGTACTGTCACGGATGTGGAGCGCTATCGGTAGCACTTCGGGAAATCTGCATTTAATATGCTGAATGGAGATTTTCTGACAGGCTATAAGTTAAATAAGGATTATTTAACCGGAGGTGTTCTTAAGAAGAGACAGCCTCCGTTTTTTTGTCCCCGAAAAAGGGAGGAGAAAAATGAGTAAAAAAGCAGGAACAGCATTGTCTGTTATGGCAATGATATTCATGGGCGCACTGGCAAGTCCTTTGACTGTGCTGGCTGCGGATGCGGAGGAGACTTACCAGCCTGCTCTGTATGCAACGATCTGGGCACTGCTTCCACCTCTTGTAGCGATCATCCTTGCGCTGATCACGAAAGAAGTATACAGTTCTCTGTTTGTGGGAATTGTAGTAGGAGCACTGATCTATTCCGGATTTAAATTTGAAGGAACGGTAACACAGATTTTTGAGGGAGGAATCATCAAGGTTCTTTCTGACAGCTATAACGTAGGAATCCTGATCTTCCTTGTTATCCTGGGATCTGTGGTATGTATGATGAACAAGGCCGGCGGCTCTGCCGCATTCGGACGATGGGCCAGCAAAAAGATCCATACACGTGTGGGTGCAGAGCTTGCATCGATCATCCTTGGAATTCTGATCTTCATTGACGATTATTTTAACTGTCTGACAGTAGGAAGTGTTATGCGTCCGGTAACAGACAGACATCATGTATCCAGAGCAAAATTTGCATACCTGATCGATGCGACAGCCGCTCCGGTATGTATCATCGCACCAATCTCATCCTGGGCTGCCGCAGTCAGCGGATTTGTAGAGGGACAGGATGGACTTGCGATTTTTGTAAGAACCATCCCGTATAACTTTTACGCGATCCTTACTATTGTAATGATGGTTGGCATGGTACTGATGAAAACCGAGTTTGGTGCCATGAAAACACATGAGATCAATGCTCTGAACGGAGATCTTTATACAACATCTGCAAGACCGTATGAGAATGCAACGGATGATGCGACACCGAATCCGAGAGGAAAGGTGATCGATCTTGTGATCCCGATCGTTGTGCTTGTTATCTGCTGTGTCATCAGTATGATCTACACAGGAGGATTTTTCAGCGGAACAGATTTTGTTACCGCATTTTCACAGAGTGATGCCTCTACAGGCCTTGCAATGGGAAGTGCTTTTGGTCTGGTATTTGCCATTATTTTCTATATGATCCGCCGTGTGGTCAATTTCAGAGACTGTATGGGATGCATCCCGGAAGGCTTCAAGGCTATGGTACCGGCGATCATGATCCTGACCTTTGCATGGACACTGAAGGCTATGACAGACTCACTTGGTGCAGCGGTATTCGTAGAAGAAGCAATGCGTTCTGTTGCCGGTGGTATTGAAGTTATCCTTCCAGCCATTATTTTCCTGGTTGGATGTGGACTTGCATTTGCTACAGGTACTTCCTGGGGAACCTTTGGTATCCTGATCCCGATCGTTGTTGCGGTATTTGAGAAATCCAGTCCTGAGATGATGATCATTTCCATGTCTGCCTGCATGGCAGGTGCAGTTTGCGGAGACCACTGCTCACCGATCTCCGATACAACGATCATGGCTTCCGCAGGAGCACAGTGTGATCATGTGACTCACGTTTCCACACAGCTTCCGTATGCGATCCTGGCTGCGGCAGTATCCTTTGTAACTTATATTGTTGCAGGTTTTGTAAAAACAGCATGGATCGCTCTTCCGGTGGGAATCGTGCTGATGCTGATCGTACTTTTTGTCATTAAAAAGATGAACCCGATGCCGATTGAGAAACCAACAGAATAACAGACTAACCCAATGTGGGGGCAGATTTCCCCATGAATGGCAAATAAAAGGCAGTGACGGAAAGAAATTTCCGAAGCTGCCTTTTTTGTGCTTTCTATAATAATTCTCTTATGTTATAATGCAGGACAGACAGCAAATAGTAAATGATCATATATAGTTTTAAGGAACAGGAGTAAGAATGATAGAATTAGGTAAAAAACAGAAATTACTGGTTGTAAAAACCGTGGATTTCGGAATATATCTTGGAGAGGACCGAAACGCACCTCAGAATGAGAGGGTGCTTCTTCCGTCCAAACAGGTACCGGAAGGAACCAAAGCAGGTGATGAGATCGAAGTATTCATCTATAAGGATTCCCAGGACAGACTGATCGCAACGACCCGTGAGCCGATGCTTCAGGTGGGACAGACAGCAGTCCTTAAGGTAAAACAGGTCACCAGGATCGGTGCTTTTCTTGACTGGGGACTGGAGAAGGATCTTCTTCTTCCGTATCATGAGCAGACCAACCGGGTCCGTGAAGGCGAGGAGTGTCTGGTAGCTCTTTATGTAGATAAGAGCAGCAGACTCTGTGCAACCATGAAGGTGTATCATTATCTTTCCACCAGAACTCCTTATGTACCGGGAGATTCGGTAAAGGGGCGTGTCTATGAGATCAGCGGGAATTTCGGCGTTTTTGTTGCGGTAGATGATAAATATTCCGCTCTGATCCCGGCACGGGAGGCAACAGGCAAGTACAGACCGGGAGCTATTCTTGATCTTCGTGTCACAGAGGTGAAAGAGGATGGCAAGATGAATGTCAGTGACCGCCAGAAGGCTTACATCCAGATCAATGAGGATGCAGAGAGCGTATTCAGCGTGATCGAGGAATTTGCAGGGGTGCTGCCATTTGATGATCATGCTTCACCGGAAGTCATCAAGAGAGAGTTTGGCCTCAGTAAGAACGCATTCAAGCGTGCAGTCGGTCATCTGATGAAGGAAGGAAAAGTAGAGATCCGTGACAAGAGGATCTACATTAAAAAATAACAAGGTGTTGACCGGCTCCGGATCAGACACGCTCCGGCACGTTCAGAGAAAAGTGCAGAGCGGGGAGGATCCGGAGCCCTGTTTTTTACGATAAGGAGAATAAATTTGGGGTTTACACATTTACATGTCCATACAGAATACAGCCTTCTGGATGGCTCCAATAAGATCAAAGAATATGTAGCCAGAGTAAAAGAGCTGGGTATGGACAGTGCGGCGATCACCGATCATGGCGTTATGTATGGTGTCATTGATTTTTACAGGGCTGCAAGAGAAGCCGGGATCAATCCGATCCTCGGATGTGAGGTTTATGTGGCTCCGGGCTCCCGTTTTGACAGAGAAGTGGGAAGTGGGGATGACCGTTATTATCATCTGGTCCTGCTGGCTGAGAATAATCAGGGATACAGCAACCTGATGAAAATTGTATCCAAGGCATTTGTGGAAGGGTTTTATTACAAGCCACGTGTGGATCTGGAGCTTCTGGAAAAATATCACGAGGGTATCATTGCCTTAAGTGCCTGCCTGGCAGGAGAGGTCGCCAGATATCTTGCACGTGGAATGTATGAGGATGCCAAGATCGTGGCATTACGTTATCAGGATATTTTCGGAAAAGGAAATTTCTTTCTGGAGCTTCAGGATCATGGGATTCCGGAGCAGCAGACAGTAAATCAGCAGCTTCTCCGTATGCACAGAGAGACGGGGATCGATCTGGTTGCCACCAATGATGTGCATTACACTATGGCAGAGGATGCGGAACCACATGATGTTCTTCTTTGTCTGCAGACTCAGAAAAAGCTCAGCGATGAGAACAGAATGCGCTATGAGGGCGGCCAGTATTATGTGAAATCGCCGGAAGAGATGGCGAGGCTTTTTCCATATGCGCTGGAAGCGCTGGAAAACACGCATAAGATCGCGGAGAGATGTCATGTGGAGATTGAATTTGGTGTGACCAAGCTGCCGAAATATGATGTGCCGGACGGACTTACCTCATGGGAATATCTGAACAAGCTTTGCTATGAGGGACTTGAGCAGCGTTATCATCCGGTAACAGAGGAGCTGAAAAAGCGCCTGGATTATGAGCTGTCTACTATCAAAAATATGGGATATGTAGATTACTTTCTCATCGTATGGGATTTTATCAAATATGCCAGGGACAACGATATCATGGTTGGTCCGGGACGAGGTTCTGCCGCAGGAAGCCTGGTCGCCTATACACTTGGGATCACCCAGCTGGACCCGATCCGCTATGATCTGCTCTTTGAACGTTTCCTGAATCCGGAGCGAGTATCCATGCCGGATATCGATGTGGATTTCTGCTTCGAACGGAGACAGGAAGTTATTGATTATGTAAGAAGAAAATATGGTGATGACTGCGTGGTTCAGATCGTTACCTTCGGTACGCTGGCAGCCCGCGGTGTCATCCGTGATGTGGGCCGTGTTCTGGATATGCCTTATGCCCAGGTGGATACCATCGCCAAGATGATCCCACAGGAGCTGAATATCACCATTGACAAGGCACTGGGAATGAATCCGGAGCTTCGCAAGGCCTACGAGGAACAGGACGATATCCATCGTCTGATCGATCTGGCAAAACGTCTGGAGGGGCTTCCGAGGCATACCTCCATGCATGCGGCAGGTGTTGTGATCAGCCAGAAGGATGTATCGGAATACGTACCCCTTTCCAGAGCACAGGATGGTTCCATTGTCACGCAGTTTACCATGACAACACTGGAAGAGCTGGGACTTCTGAAAATGGATTTCCTGGGCCTCCGTACCCTGACGGTTATTCAGAATGCTGTGAAAATGGTGGAAAAAAGTACCGGTATGCTTCTGGATATGCAAAAGATCGACTACAACGATAAAAAGGTACTGGATTCCCTCGGAACAGGACGTACTGACGGCGTGTTCCAGCTGGAGAGCGCCGGAATGAAAAGCTTCATGAAGGAGCTGAAGCCGCAAAGTCTTGAGGACGTGATCGCGGGAATTTCGCTTTACCGTCCGGGCCCCATGGATTTCATTCCGCAGTACATCCGCGGAAAAAACCGTCCGGATACCATCCGTTATGATTGTCCGCAGATGGAGCCGATCCTGAAGCCGACCTATGGCTGTATCGTATACCAGGAGCAGGTTATGCAGATAGTCCGTGAGCTTGCAGGCTATACCCTTGGACGAAGTGACCTGGTACGCCGTGCCATGTCCAAGAAAAAAGCTTCTGTTATGGCAAAAGAACGCCAGAATTTCGTTTACGGAAATGCCGAGGAGGGAGTACCGGGATGTATCGCCAATGGTATTTCCGAGGAGATCGCAAACAAGATCTACGATGAGATGACAGATTTTGCAAAGTATGCCTTCAATAAGTCTCATGCTGCCGCTTATGCGGTGGTCTCCTACCAGACGGCATATCTCAAATATTACTATCCGGTAGAGTTTATGGCTGCACTGATGACATCCGTTGTGGAAATGCCAAACAAGGTTGCCGAGTATATTTCTGTATGCCGCCAGATGGGGATCCGGATCCTTCCGCCGGATATCAATCATGGTTTTTATGGCTTTTCTGTTGACAATGGTGCCATTCGTTATGCACTTTCTGCCATCAAGAGTATCGGCCGTCCGGTAATCGAGGGGATCGTGAGGGAGCGTGAGGAGCACGGAGAATATACCTCCCTGAAAACATTTATTGAGCGAAATATCGACCAGATCAACAAGAGGGTTGTGGAAAATCTGATCAAGGCCGGAGCGCTGGATTGCCTGGAGGGAAACCGGAATCAGAAAATGACGGTTTATACGCAGATCATAGACAGTATCAACCAGGATAAGAAGCATACCATGGCGGGACAGCTGAGCCTTTTTGATATTGCGCCTGAAGAAGATAAAAACGAATTTGAGATCCGTATGCCGCAGGCAGCAGAATATCCGAAGGAGACGATACTGACCTTTGAGAAGGAAGTTCTCGGCATCTATCTCAGCGGTCATCCGCTGGAGCGTTACCGGAATATGATGGAAAAAATGATCTCTGCAAAAACTTCTGATTTTCAGCCGGATGATGAAACAGGGATACCGGAGGTTTACGATAATCAGAAAGTGATCGTGGGCGGAATGATCACGGATAAAACCATAAAATATACAAAGAATAATAAGGTAATGGCGTTTCTTACAGTGGAGGATCTGGTAGGCACCGTGGAGGTTGTGGTATTTCCACGTGATTACGAAAAATGCCAGATGTTCCTGAATGAAGATGCCCGGCTCTTTATTCAGGGAAGAGTATCCGCAGAAGACGACAAAGCCAGTAAGCTGATCCTGGAAAAGGTCCGTCTTTTTGATGATATGCCAAGAGAACTGTGGCTCCAGTTTGAAAGCCGGGAAGAGTACGCAAAAGCCGAAACCGGTCTGGTAGACGATCTGATGGAATCCAGAGGAAACAGCACGGTGGTTATTTATCTCAAAGATGTCAAGGCAATGAAGAAACTTCCCCCTGCTTATCAGGTCCATATCGAGGACTCCTGGCTGGAACGCATGTGTGAAAAATATGGAAGTTCCAATGTTAAAATTGTGGAGAGAGTATTGAAAAACTTATAAAAATGCTATAAACTATACCCGAATATGTGTATTACAATAGGTTGTTTCATAAGATGGAGGATAACAATATGGCAGAGAACAAAATCAAAACGATCGGCGTTTTGACCAGTGGCGGTGACGCACCTGGAATGAATGCTGCAATCCGTGCTGTTGTCAGAAGAGGATTAAGCAGCGGACTGAACGTAAAGGGAATCTATAAAGGATACAGCGGTCTCTTAAATGAAGAGATCAGAGATATGACAGCAAAGGACGTTTCCGATACGATTGAGCGAGGCGGAACAATTCTTTATACTGCCAGATGTGCAGAGATGAGAACAGAGGAAGGACAGCAGCAGGCTGCAGAGATCTGCAGAAAGCATGGGATCGACGGCCTTGTTGTTATCGGTGGAGACGGTTCCTTCGCAGGTGCGCAGAAGCTTGCGAACCTTGGAATCAACACCATTGGCCTGCCGGGAACTATTGACCTTGATATCGCATGTACCGAGTACACCATCGGTTTTGATACTGCTGTAAATACAGCTATGGAAGCTATTGACAAGGTACGTGATACATCCACATCCCATGAGAGATGCAGTATCATCGAGGTTATGGGACGTAACGCCGGATACCTTGCAGTATGGTGCGGTATCGCAAACGGTGCTGAGGACATCCTGATCCCGGAGAAATATGATTATGACGAGCAGAAGCTTATTGACAATATTGTAGAGAGCCGTAAGAAAGGCAAGAAACACCATATCATCGTAAATGCTGAGGGCATCGGCCATTCAGAGGCTATGGCGAAACGTATCGAGGCTGCGACAGGCATCGAGACACGTGCAACTATCCTTGGTCACATGCAGCGTGGTGGAAGCCCTACATGTAAGGACCGTGTATATGCGTCCATGATGGGTGCTCTCGCAGTAGATCTTCTTGTTGCCGGAAAACGCAGCCGTGTGGTTGGATACCGTCATGGTGAGTTTGTTGATTTCGACATCAATGAGGCTCTTGCAATGCAGAAGAATGTAGATTCCTACATGTGGGAGGTCTGCAATTCTCTTTCTCATAATTACAGAAAATAAAAATATTTATGAACTTAAAAAAAGTTTCAGACGGATTGCATAAACTGAATACGTCACAAATAATTGCCCTCGGCTTTGCGGGGGTGATTTTTGTAGGTGGACTTATTTTATGGCTGCCGTTCTGCAGCGCACCCGGGCAGGCTGTTACCTTCCCGGATGCTGTTTTTACAGCGGCGACCAGCGTATGTGTGACAGGACTTTCCACAGTTGTCATGGCAGTCCAGTGGAGCCCCATTGGAAAAGCGGTTATCCTGTGCCTGATACAGATCGGCGGGATCGGACTGATCGCACTGGCAAATATGATATTTATCAGCCTCCGGCGGAAAATCTCCCTGAAAAACCGGCGGATCATCAAGGAATCCTATAACCTGGATGAAATGGGTGGAGTCGTGGCTGTAGTCCGCAGTGTGGTGAAATGCGTGTTTCTTGCAGAAGGAATCGGTGCGGTCCTGTATGCGTTTTGCTTTGTACCGGAATTTGGAATAAAAAAAGGTCTGGTGCATGCCATATTTCTGGCGGTATCTGCATTCTGCAACGCAGGGATCGATCTTTTCGGGGAAACAAGCCTTTCGGTATATGTGAGCAATCCGCTGGTCAATATCACTACGATTGGCCTGATCATTGTGTCAGGTCTTGGATTTATCGTCTGGTGGGATCTGTGGGATAAATTCCGCAAGGTTCTGAGAAAAGATCTTTCTCCATCCAGAGTTTTTCGTGTATTGCGGCTTCAGAGCAAGCTGGTCCTTACGATGACCGGGATCCTGGTATTTTCAGGGGCATTTCTGGTATTTATTTTTGAATCCGGAAACCCTGCCACGCTGAAGGGGGCACCACTGGGAACAAAGATCATGGCATCCTTTTTCCAGTCAGTGACAACACGTACGGCGGGCTTTTATACCATGGATCAGGCGCTTTTGTCCACACCTACAGTGATCATTTCCCTGCTGTGGATGTTTATCGGAGGATCACCCATGGGCACTGCCGGTGGTGTGAAGACTACTACCATTGCGGTTCTGATCCTTTCCATTGCAGCATATCTTCAGGGAAAAAAGGATGTAGAGGTATACGGCCGCAGGATCCGTGAGAGCTATCTCCGTTCGGCCATGGTTGTTGCAGGAACCAGTGTACTGATCCTTTTTACCATGACGGTGCTTCTGTCCGCAGCAATGCCGGGAGTGGATCTGGCAGATGTTTTATATGAGATCACTTCTGCGGGGGCTACAGTAGGACTTTCCAGAGGACTGACACCTCAGCTGAATGTGGCAGGCAAGTGGATCGTGATCCTTACCATGTATCTGGGACGTATCGGACCGCTGACACTTGGAACAGCAGTTGTGATGCGTGTACGCAACAGGCCGGGAAGCACCACGCATCTCGGTGAAGAAGATATCATGATCGGTTAAACAGGAGAATAGAATGAAAAATAAATCTTTTGCCGTGATCGGGCTTGGACAGTTTGGAATGACTCTGGCGGTGACGCTGGCAGAGTCAGACTGTGATGTCCTTGCCATTGATGACAAAGAAGAAAATATCGAAGAGATTTCCGAAAAAGTAACCTATGCGGTAAAAGCAGATGTCCGTGAACCGGGAATCCTGAAGGCTCTGGGAGTTCAGAATGTGGATGTAGCCATTATCGCAGTTGCCGAAAATCTGGAAGCCAGTATTTCCGCAACCATGCAGGCTAAGGATCTGGGAGTGCCCTTTGTAGTTGCAAAAAGTATGAATTCTCTTCATGGACGTATACTCGACAAAATTGGTGCAGATAAGATCATTTATCCGGAACAGTCCATGGGACTGAGAGTTGCCAGAAATCTTATGTCCGGCGGGTATCTGGATGTGTTTGAGCTTTCGGCGGAGTTCAGTATGGCGGAGTTTTCCATGCCGGTATCCTGGATCGGAAAAAATCTGGTAGATCTGAATATACGGGAGCGTTTTCACATTAATATCATTGGCATCAAGCAAGGTGAAAATGTCACGGTAGATCTGGATCCTTCCGAACCGCTTCCGGACAACTGTTCCATAATCGCCATCGGAAAAAACAAAGATCTGAATGCAAGTCGTGAGGAATTACGTTAACCGAATACGGATTGCCGGAAGGAGAGAAATAAAAGTATGATAACCAGTGTATCAAATGCAAAAATAAAAAATGTCATGCAGCTGAACCAGAAGGCAAAAGCCAGAAGAGAGCAGGGACTTTTTGTGGCAGAGGGCCGGAAAATGTTTCTGGAAGCACCGGAAAGCTGGGTTTCCCAGGTGTTTGTCTCCGAGACAGTTTCCCGGGATGGAGAGCTGATGTCTCAGGCAGAAAAATATCCCTGTGAGATCGTGAAGGATTCTGTATTCCGTCAGATGTGTGATACCAAAACTCCCCAGGGAATCCTGACAGTTCTGAAGCTGCCTTCCTGGAGCGAGGAGGAGGTACTGGCAGGAGAAAATCCTCTGGTCATGGTTTTGGAGGATCTTCAGGATCCGGGAAATGCGGGAACCATTCTCAGGACCGGTGAGGGCGCCGGCGTAAGCGGAGTTTTCCTCACAAAAACCTGCGTGGATATCACAAATCCCAAGGTGATCCGTTCTACCATGGGCTCCATTTACAGAATGCCTTTTCTATATGTGGAAGATGTGGTATCATTAGAGAAGAAGCTGAGAGAAAAGGAAATCCGCAGTTTTGCAGCTCATCTGAAGGGCGAGAATTCCTATGATCAGGAATCCTATAAGGGCGGTACCGCATTTTTTATCGGAAACGAGGGAAAGGGCCTGACCGATCAGGCAGCGGAGGCAGCAGACTGTCTGATCCGCATTCCCATGTGCGGAAAGGTAGAATCGCTGAATGCTGCCATGGCATCAGGAATTCTGATGTACGAAGCTGCAAGACAGAGAAGAGAATAAGAGAGGAGGGGTTTTATGACACCTTTGGCCTGGCTTGGAATACTGGCAATTTTACTGGTAATTGAAGCAATCACGGTAGGACTTACCACTGTCTGGTTTGCAGGCGGTGCTTTTGTGGCGTGCATTGCCTCGTGGCTTGGAGGGGGAATTGTTGTACAGCTCCTTTTATTTTTCGGAGTTTCCGTGGTGCTTCTGATCTTTACCAGACCTCTGGCGGTCCGCTACATGAACAAGGGCGTGGAAAAGACCAATGCAGAGAGTCTTCTGGGAAAAAGAGCCGTAGTGATACAGACGGTCAACAACCTGGCCCAGACCGGGCAGGTGAGGATCAATGACATCGAGTGGACTGCACGGACCGCAGATGACGGAGAAGAAATTCCAACAGGTGCAGTGGTTGAGATCGAAGAGATCCGCGGAGTGAAGCTGATCGTAAAAGAACTTAGCAAGGAGGGCTAAATTATGGGTGGAGTTGTTGTTTTGCTTGTAGTCATTGTTCTTGTGCTGTGGGTGCTTGCATCCTGCATCCGCATTGTACCACAGGCCTATGCAGTGGTACTGGAACGTCTTGGTGCTTACAAGGCTACCTGGAGTACAGGAATCCATTTCAAGGTTCCGTTCATTGAGCGTGTTGCAAGAAGAGTAAACCTGAAAGAACAGGTTGTGGATTTTCCACCGCAGCCGGTAATTACCAAAGATAATGTAACCATGCAGATCGATACGGTTGTATTTTTCCAGATCACAGATCCGAAGCTTTACGCATATGGCGTTGAGAATCCGATCATGGCTATCGAGAATCTTTCTGCTACAACACTTCGTAACATCATCGGTGATATGGAGCTGGATGAGACACTGACATCCCGAGAGGTTATCAATACCAAGATGCGTGCGTCCCTTGATGTGGCTACAGATCCATGGGGAATCAAGGTTAACCGTGTGGAGCTTAAGAACATCATTCCTCCGGCAGCCATTCAGGATGCCATGGAGAAACAGATGAAGGCCGAGCGTGAGAGACGAGAAGCTATTCTGAAAGCAGAAGGAGAGAAACGTTCCACAATCCTTGTTGCAGAGGGTAAAAAACAGTCCGCTATCCTGGATGCTGAGGCTGAGAAGCAGGCGGCGATCCTTCATGCTGAGGCTCAGAAGGAGCGTATGATCAAAGAGGCTGAAGGACAGGCACAGGCAGTTCTTAAGGTACAGCAGGCAACTGCAGAAGGACTTCGTATGATCAAGGAAGCAGGAGCAGATGAATCTGTTCTTACGCTGAAGAGCCTGGAGGCTCTTACAAAGGTTGCTGACGGCAAGGCAACGAAGATCATCATTCCGTCCGAGATACAGGGCATCGCAGGGCTGGCAACATCCCTGAAGGAAATCATGACAGATAAAACGGCAGAGCAGAAATAGATCTGCAGCCGTGAGGAGGACATATTATGAATCTTAAAGGAAGAAATTTCCTGACATTGAAAGACTTTACACCGGAAGAGATTACTTACATGATCGACCTTGCAGCAGATCTGAAGGCCAAGAAAAAAGTAGGAGAGCTTCATGAGTACTACAGAGGCAAGAATATTGCTCTGATCTTTGAAAAAACAAGCACAAGAACACGCTGTTCCTTCGAAGTGGCAGCTCATGATCTGGGAATGGGTTCTACCTATCTGGATCCCACAGGCTCCCAGATCGGAAAGAAGGAGAGCATTGCAGATACTGCAAGAGTTCTCGGAAGAATGTATGAGGGAATCGAGTACCGTGGCTTCGGTCAGGATATTGTTGAGGAGCTTGCGAAGCATGCAGGTGTACCGGTATGGAATGGTCTGACAAACGAGTATCATCCGACACAGATGCTTGCAGATATGCTGACAGTACGTGAGCATTTCGGCAGACTGAAAGGTCTGAAGCTTGTATACATGGGTGATGCCCGTTACAACATGGGTAACTCCCTGATGGTTGTATGCTCCAAGCTTGGTCTTGATTTCGTAGCCTGCACCAATAAGAAATATTTCCCGAATGATGAGCTTGTAGCACAGTGTCAGCAGTGGGCAGAAGAGGCAGGTTCCACCATCACTCTCACAGAGGATGTGGAGGCAGGAACAAAAGATGCGGATATCATCTACACAGATGTATGGGTATCCATGGGCGAACCTGACGAAGTATGGACAGAGCGTATCCACGACCTGACACCATACAAGGTTACCAGACATGTAATGGAGAACGCCGGTGAAAAGGCGATCTTCCTTCACTGTCTGCCGGCATTTCATGACCTTAAGACAAAGATCGGAAAAGAGATGGGCGAGCGTTTCAACCTTACAGATATGGAGGTTACAGACGAGGTATTCGAGTCTCCGCAGTCCAAGGTATTCGACGAAGCTGAGAACCGTATGCACACCATTAAGGCTGTGATCGTTGCAACATTAGGAGAGCCGGAGAAATAATGTCAGATTTATTTAATGAAGAAATAATTTCACAGGCAACACATACAAAATGGGCGGGCAAAACCGTCCATTTTGCAAGAGAAACAGATTCCACCAACCTCTGGGGAAAACGTGCCTGGAGGGAAGAAGGCGCAGGACACGGAGAGCTGTTTGTGGCAGAATATCAGTCCGCAGGACGCGGACGTTTTACAAGACGATGGAGTGCGCCGCCGGACAGTGCCATTACTATGAGTATCCTTATCTGCCCGAAATTTTCCCCGCAGAAGGCGCCGATGCTGACACTTGTTATGGGACTTTCAGTTGCACAGGCAGTAGCAGAGATCGGACTCGATGTAGGGATCAAATGGCCTAACGATGTAGTTGTTTCCCGCAAAAAGATCTGCGGTATCTTAACCGAAATGACCATGAAGCAGGATAAGATCGGCTGTGCAGTTATCGGAGTGGGAATTAACGTAAATATGAAAAGCTTTCCGGAAGAAATGGCAGACAAGGCCACCTCTCTGTATCTGGAAAGCGGACATCCCTTTGACAGGGCACAGGTAGTCGGGCTTGTGATGAAGCATTTTGAGGAAAATTATGAGAGATTTGTACAGACAGAGGATCTCAGCGGCCTGAAGCCGGATTATGAGAAAATGCTGGCGAATCTGAACCAGCCGGTACGTGTACTGGATCAGAATGATCCATATGAGGGGATCGCAAGAGGGATCAATGCCGGCGGAGAGCTTCTGGTAGAGCGTGCAGACGGTACAGTCGAGGAAGTAAATTCCGGAGAGGTTTCTGTACGTGGTTTATACAGCTATGTGTAAAACATGCAGCACAGACCGGATAAAATTTCCGGCAGCGGTTTTCCGGTGATGTTTTATTGCAGTAGTGGAAGAAACAAGAATCTCCCTGCTTTAGCTGTGGGGAGTGTCAAGTTATAAATAAAGGAGATTTTATGTATCAGGATAACATTGTGCTCTGCGGAGCAAGCTCTTATGAGCAGAAATATTATTTTAACCAGGATTTTGCGTCTCTTCCTGAGACGGTAAAGCAGGAGCTGCAGATCATGTGTGTGCTTTTCACAGAGGATGTAGGAGGAATCCTGACACTGGAATTTGATGAGGATGGAAGTCTGCAGTTTAAGACTGAGGCCCTGGAGGCAGATGCCCGTTTTGACGAGATCGGAAGTGCACTGAAGATCAAGGAGCTCCAGCGGGACAAAAGAGAGCTTCTGGAATCTCTGGAAATGTATTACAAGGTATTTTTCCTGGGAGATATCCCGGATGAGGAACTGCAGAAAAAAGCAGATGCCGTTGAGGACTGATCCATGAAGATGCAGTGGAAGATCAGAAATGTGGAGATACCGAACCCCTTTGTGCTTGCACCGATGGCAGGTGTTACGGATCTGGCATTTCGAAGACTTTGCAAGGAGCAGGGGGCAGGCCTGATCTGTATGGAGATGGTCAGTGCCAAGGCGATCTCTTTTCATAATAAGAATACTGAGGCATTGATGGAGATCGATCCCGGGGAGCATCCGGTGTCCATGCAGCTTTTCGGCAGCGAGCCGGATCTTATGGCAGAGGTGGCAAAAAGCATCGAGGAGCGTCCTTTTGACATTCTTGATATCAATATGGGATGTCCGGTTCCCAAGGTGGTAAATAACGGCGAGGGCTCCGCGCTTCTGAAAAATCCGAAGCTGATCGAAGAGATCGTACGGAGCGTTTCCGGGGCGGTTTCCAAGCCGGTAACGGTAAAAGTACGCATCGGATTTGATGAAAACACACCGGTGGATGTGGTGGAGATCGCAAAACGGACGGAGGATGCAGGCGCAGCAGCTATTGCTGTGCATGGAAGGACCAGACAGCAGTATTATTCCGGTCAGGCGGACTGGGATGCTATCCGCAGGGTGAAGGAAGCGGTGACTATTCCGGTGATAGGAAACGGAGATATCGTTTCTCCGGAAACTGCAGAAGCCATGTTTAAAGAAACTGGCTGTGACGCTGTGATGATCGGTCGTGCAGTACGTGGGAACCCGTGGATCTTCCGGGAACTGAACCACTATTTCCGCACCGGGGAAAAGCTTCCCAGGCCAACCGCAGAGGAAGTATGCGAGATGATCCTGCGCCATGCCGAAGATCAGATCGCGATCAAGGGTGAGTATACCGGAATCCGTGAAATGCGGAAGCATGTAGCCTGGTATACAGCCGGTATGCGCCACAGTGCGGGAATCCGGAGAGAATCTAATAATATTTCAAGCTATGAAGAGCTGAAAAAGCTTACAAACATGGTACTGGAGCGATAAAAGAGAAAAGTATGTCGGAGAAAACGAAACGTTCTATTGACAAGGAACGGGGCGCGTGCTACAGTCAGTTAGCGGGAATCCGCAGAAAGTTTTTTGTTTTACAGGAGAAAAATAATGGCAGATAAAATAGCAGTTTTAATTCCTTGCTACAACGAAAGCAAGACGGTAGCAAAGGTTATCCGCGATATGAAAAAAGCACTTCCGGAAGCTGTGATCTACGTATATGATAATAACTCTACAGATGGAACAGACGAGATCGCCAGAAAAGAAGGGGCAGTTGTCCGTTATGAGCATCAGCAGGGAAAAGGAAACGTGATCCGCAGTATGTTTCGGGATATCGATGCGCAGTGTTATCTTATGGTAGATGGTGACGATACTTATCCGGCAGAGTTTGCAGCTGAAATGTGCAGCAAGGTTCTGGAGAAAGGCACAGACATGGTAGTTGGTGATCGCCTTTCCTCTACATATTTTACAGAGAACAAGAGACCTTTCCACAACTTTGGAAACAGCATCGTAAGAGGTTCCATTAACCGTCTTTTCAAAAGCAACATCAAGGATATCATGACAGGTTACCGTGCCATGAGTTACCGCTTTGTAAAAACATTCCCGGTACTTTCCAGGAATTTTGAGATCGAGACAGAGATGACGATCCACGCCATCGATAAGAACATGCAGGTTGAGAATGTAGTCATTGAATATCGTGACAGACCGGAGGGAAGTGAGTCCAAGCTGAATACTTATGCAGATGGATTTAAGGTTCTGAAGACTATTGTGAAAATGTTCAAGAATTACAAGCCGCTGGAGTTCTTCTCCCTTATCGCAGCAGTGCTGTTTGTGGTGGGAATGGCCTTCTTTATTCCGGTGCTGGTACATTTTCTGGAGGTTGGGACAGTGGAAAAGATCCCGACACTGATCGTTAGCGGGTTTGTGATCCTGACAGCTATCATCTGCTGGTTTTCCGGGATCATCCTTTCTACACTGGTCAATCAGCATAAGCAGGATTTTGAGTATCAGACACAGATGGTGACTAATCGTTATAAAGACCTTTTTCCGGAGAAGAAATAAGGAATCAGACCGGGCAGGATAATACAGAAAAGCCGTGTTGAAATCTGGGATTTCGCGCGGCTTTTTTTACATATTTCAGGGACCCTTTTTCGACGTGGAATGCTTGACAATACTGGGGCTTTTCGGTATAATACAGGAATTGTGAATATCCTGAGATTTTTACGCCCTTTTTTAGAAAAAAGAGCTCTTGGGAATGGTAGCAACAGAAATATCCGAAGCTGTATTTTTTTCAGAAAAAACAGCGCGGTTTTGAAAGGAAGTAAGGCAAAATGGAAGAAGCAAAGAAGAACTTACTCACATATGCAGGACTTAGAAAACTGGAAGACGAGCTGCACGATCTGAAAGTTGTTAAGAGAAAAGAAGTAGCAGGAAAGATCAAAGAGGCCAGAGAGCAAGGAGACCTTTCCGAGAACGCTGAGTACGATGCAGCAAAGGATGAGCAGAGAGATATCGAGGCACGTATCGAGGAGATCGAGAAGATCCTCAAGAACGCTGAGGTTGTAGTAGAGGACGAAGTCGATCTTGACAGAATCAGCGTAGGCTGCAAGGTTAAGGTTCATGATTATGAGTTTGAGGAAGACATGGAGCTGAAGATCGTAGGTTCCACAGAGGCTAACAGCCTTGAGGGAAAGATCTCCAATGAGTCTCCGGTAGGTAAAGCGCTGATCGGTGCACACACCAACGATATCGTTGAGGTTGAGATGCCGTCCGGAATCATGAAATACAAGGTTCTTGAGATTCAGAGAAACGTATAAAGCAGACAACGGAGCGGATCGCAGAGATCCGCTTGAACGACAGATAGATTAAGGAGGCCAACAAGTGGCAGAGCAGAAGAAGCAGGATGTAAACCAGCTGCTGAAGGTACGTCGTGACAAACTGGCAGACCTTCAGGCAAATGGCAGGGACCCGTTTCAGATCACAAAATTTGATCAGACACATCATTCCCTTGAGGTAAAGAATCTCTATGAAGCACATGAGGCAGAGCTTCTCAAAGATCGCAAGGAGCTTGATGTAACAGGTCTTGATGAAGAGCAGGCAAAAGAGGCTCAGAAGAAGGATTATGAAGAAAGAAGAAGCATCATGGACGCAAGCCCGATCCACGTATCGATCGCAGGACGTATGATGTTCAAGCGTGTAATGGGAAAAGCTTCTTTCTGTAATATCCAGGATTTACAGGGTAACATTCAGGTTTATGTGGCAAGAGATGCCATTGGAACCGATTCCTATGCAGATTTCAAGAAATCTGATATCGGTGATATTTTTGGCCTGGAGGGATTTGCTTTCAGAACAAGAACAGGTGAGATCTCCATTCATGCGGAGAAGATGACTCTTCTTTCCAAGAGCTTACAGATTCTTCCTGAGAAATTCCACGGACTGACAGATACAGATACCCGTTATCGTCAGAGATATGTGGATCTTATCATGAACCAGGACAGCAAGAATGTATTCATCAAACGTTCCCAGATCCTTAAGGAGATCCGTAACTTCCTTGCAGGACGTGACTTCATGGAAGTAGAGACACCAATGCTGGTTTCCAACGCAGGCGGTGCAGCTGCAAGACCATTTGAGACACATTACAACGCACTGAACGAAGACGTTAAGCTTCGTATTTCCCTGGAGCTTTATCTTAAGAGACTGATCGTGGGCGGACTTGAGAGAGTTTACGAGATCGGCCGTGTATTCCGTAATGAGGGTGTTGATACCCGTCACAATCCGGAATTCACTCTGATGGAGCTTTATCAGGCATATACTGATTATGAGGGAATGATGGAGCTGACAGAGTCCATGTTCCGTTACCTCGCAGAGAAGGTCTGCGGTTCCACAAAGATTTCCTATAATGGTATCGAGATCGATCTTGGAAAGCCTTTCGCACGTCTGACCATGAACGATGCCATCAAGAAATATGCAGGAATCGACTTTGATGAAGTAGCAGATGATGAGGCAGCCAAGAAGCTTGCTGACGAGCATCATATCGAGTATGAGGATCGTCATAAGAAGGGTGATATCATCAACCTCTTCTTCGAGGAGTACTGTGAGAAAGAACTGATCCAGCCGACATTTATCATGGATCATCCGATCGAGATCTCTCCGCTGACCAAGAAGAAACCTTCTGATCCGAACAAAGTAGAGCGTTTCGAGCTCTTTATCAATACATGGGAAATGTGTAACGCATATTCCGAGCTCAACGACCCGATCGATCAGAGAGAACGTTTCAAAGCACAGGATGCCCTTGCAGACGCAGGTGATGAGGAAGCCAACCACACAGATGAAGACTTCCTGAATGCACTGGAGATCGGTATGCCGCCAACAGGTGGTATCGGATACGGAATCGACCGTCTCGTTATGCTCCTGACAGACAGCCAGGCTATTCGTGACGTACTTCTGTTCCCGACAATGAAGTCACAGGGAGCTGCTAAGAACGAAGCAAACAATGCAGCACAGGAAACAAAGCCAGTTGAGAAGATTGATTTTTCCAAAGTAAAAGTTGAGCCATTATTCGAAGAAATGGTTGATTTTGATACTTTCAGCAAGTCAGATTTCAGAGCTGTAAAGGTAAAAGCATGTGAAGCAGTTAAGAAATCCAAGAAGCTGTTACAGTTCACTCTGGACGATGGAACAGGCACAGATCGTACCATTTTAAGCGGTATTCACGCTTATTATGAGCCAGAAGAATTGGTTGGAAAAACACTGATCGCTATCACAAACCTGCCACCAAGAGCTATGATGGGAATTGATTCTTGTGGAATGTTACTTAGTGCAATCCATGAGGAAGAGGGCGAAGAAAAACTTCATCTTCTGATGGTTGATGACCATATTCCAGCAGGTGCAAAGTTATACTAAAAATCAAAAAATGTGTTTGTAAAAGTTGCATACTACAACAAAAGTACAACAAATTTTTGTTGTATAATACGTGATAACACTTGATATTACGTTGTTGTGCTTATGAATTGAGCTTTATAAATGTATCGCAAGGACATTTTCCTAAGAGAAATTTTAGGGAAGTGTCCTTTTTTTGTTGTAGTCGAAATCCAAATTAAAGTAAAAAATAACAGTTTAAAGGAGAAGAAGCAATGACAAACACAGCGTTAAGAGCAGGGAATAGCAATTCTCGCACAATTACTTTCAAGAGCAAGGAACACGAAAAATTTTATATGGAATATCTGAAAAAATGCAGATATCAGGATGTCTACCATCAGGCTCTGGTTTATTGCCTGGGTATTGACAGAGATACGAGAAATAATGTGGATAAAATCTATAATTTTAAAACTGGATGTGTAAAAACGGAATGCCTGCAGGAAGGATGGCAGACCAGTGGAAGTTTACGGATCGTCCGCATGGCATTTAATCTTTACTGCAATGGGACACCAAGTGTCGGAGATTATGAAGCAGAGGAAGATCAGTTAAAAGAGTGCCAGTATTATACCGTAGAAGATCTGTTTTGCTGCGGATATGCCCGGTATTTTTGGGAAGCCATTAAAATCCGTTATCCAGAGTATTGTTTTTACAAAGACTGGGAGGATATGTATGCTGAAAATTAGATTACAGGGTACTTTAAAGGATATTCAATGGTTCCGTCGTATTTTGGAAAAGCATAAAGAATTGGATATTCTGGAAGTATCGGATGCTTATGCGAATAAAGGAACAAACAAATATTTTCGTGTTTATGTTGAAGTAGAAGAAAAAGAATAAATCGGAGGAAAGTATATATGTGTAAAGTAATTGCTATTGCAAACCAGAAAGGCGGAGTAGCCAAAACAACGACAACAATCAATCTGGGAGCCGGACTGGTGAAGTCAGGGAAAAAAGTAGTGCTGGTAGATGCTGATCCACAGGGGCATTTGACAATGGGATTGGGTTTCCCTAAAAATCTCAAGGTAACATTAAAGAGCATGATGGAAGATATTATCATGGGACTGGAATTTGATCCGAAAGAAGCAATTCTCCACCATGAAGAAGGTGTTGACCTGATTCCGTCCAACAAATTGCTTGCCGGAATGGATATGTCCTTATTCACAGTAGAAGACAGAGAAAAAGTGCTGAAAGAGTATCTGGAACTGCTGAAGGATGAGTATGATTATATTCTGATTGACTGTATGCCATCTCTGGGAATGCTGACAATCAATGCTCTGAGTGCAGCGGACAGTGTTCTGATTCCGGTGCAGCCACAATATTATGCGGCAGATGGACTCATGGAATTATTGAAAGTGGTTAAGGGAATCCATCAGAGGTTCAATCCGGATTTACAGATAGAAGGCATTTTATTCACAATGGATAATTGCCGTTACAATAATGCAAAGAGAAACAAACAGGCAATCAAAACTACATATGGAAATGACATTAAGATTTTCGAGCAGACAATTCCGAGAACAGAAAGCCTTGCAGAAACAGCATCGGAGGGTGTAAGCATCTTTGCCTATGATGGAAAAAGCAAGGGGGCAGACAGCTATCTGGAACTGGTTCAGGAGGTGTTGAAACATGCGTAGACCGAAAAAAGATATTCAGCTTACCTCTTATGATGAATTACTGGGATTAGAGGAAACACCGGAAAAGAGTATGAACCAGGTTGTGGAAATAGATCTGGCAAAGCTCTATCCCTTTAAAAATCATCCGTTTCATGTAAACGATGACGAAAAAATGGCTGAAACCGTAGAGAGTATTAAAACTTATGGTGTTTTGACTCCTGCACTGGTAAGACCTCGATCCGAGGGTGGATACGAGATGATTTCCGGGCACAGAAGAAAAAGAGGCTGTGAACTATGCGGAAAGACAACCATGCCGGCTCTTGTCCGAAATTATACGGATGATGAAGCAGTCATTATTATGGTTGATTCCAATATTCAGCGTGAAAATCTATTGCCAAGTGAAAAAGCCCATGCCTATAAGATGAAATATGATGCAATGAAGCATCAGGGAAGCAAAGGCGAAAAATATACAGCAGATATGGTTGGGGAAGCTGCCGGGGACAGTGGAAGAACTGTACAGAGATATATCCGTCTGGCAGCATTATCCGATGCTCTGCTGGAATATGTGGACAATAATAAAATTCCTATGATTGTGGGAGAAAAGCTGTCTTATCTGAAACCAGAGGAACAGGAGTGGCTTCTGGAAGTGATTGCCAACAGCAGCATCTTTCCGACAAAGCAACAGGCAGAACAGTTAAAAGAATGCAGTGCAAATGGAAAATTAAACCAGAGTTATATCTATGCTGTTTTATTAAAAAAGGAAAGCAGTAAGATTAATGTGACGATCCCGGCAAAGAAAATCGGCAATTATTTTCCAGAGACATATTCTAAAGAGCAGATAGAAGAAGTCATTTTCATGCTTTTGGATAAATGGAAAGAAAACAAAGAAGGAGTAGCAGATGCAGAAGATACAGTTTGATTATTTTACAGGGATGGAAGCGGAACAATACAGCTTCTATCGTGTCCCTAAAGTACTGTTTACAGAATCCTGCTTTAAAACTCTTTCTTGTGAAGCAAAGGTGTTATACGGTCTGATGTTGGACCGTATGAGCCTGAGCATTAAAAATAGATGGCTGGATTCAGAGGACAGAGTATACATTATCTTCACTGTGGAAGAAATTGCAGAGCTGATGAACTGCGGAACTCAAAAGGCAGTGAAACTGGTAAAAGAGCTGGACAGCAGTAATGGGATTGGATTGATAGAGAAGAAACGTCTGGGACTGGGAAAACCGAATGTTATTTATGTGAAAAATTTTATGATTAGAGAGGTTCCAGATCAAAAGCCGACAGGTAGCTGTGCAGATCTGCAATCTGAGCAGGAAGAGCATAAAAAAATTGCAAATTTGCAACAAGAAGCACAAAACAGGGGAAAAACAGGCGTTTTTCTGAATTGTGAAAATCATCATTCAGGAGTAGTGAAAACCACAATTCAGGATTGTGCGGAATCACAATTCCAGAATAGTGAAAATCACAATTCAAGAATGGTGAAAACCACAAATCCAGAATTTCCAGAATCACAATTCCAAAATAGTGAAAATCATCATTCAAGAATAGTGGAAATCACAAATCCAGAATGCCCGAAATCACAATCTAATAATACTGATATTAACAAGACTGATATTAGTGAAACTGAGATAAATCAATCTTATCCAATCACATCAAATAATTTCCTAAAGAAAAAAGATGTGATGGAGGAGATGAGAGCATATCGTGAAGTGATTCACGAAAACATAGATTATCAATATCATGCCAAGGAAGATGTAGATGAACTGGTGGAGTTGATGATTGAAGTTATGATGATGCCGGAGGACAGTATGATTCGCATTGCGGGAGTAGAAAAGCCAGTTGCTTTGGTGAAAAGCAGATTTATGAAACTGAACTATTCGCATATCGAATACGTGCTGTTTTGTCTGAATCGAAATACAACCAAGGTCGGGAATATTAAAGCCTATGTTCTGACCGCCCTGTATAATGCCCCGGCAACGATAAACAGCTATTATCAGGCAGAGGTTAATCACGATATGTATGGAGGATAAAGGAACATGAAGAAGATGATAAAAAAAGTGATAGCACCAGTGTTGGTGATTGCGGTATTGTTTGCAGTATTAAGACCGTTTTGCATCCAGGATGGGAAGTGCAATTATTTCTTGCTGTTACTTCTGATGGGGATACCGTTTGGAATCGGAAAAATGTGTGTCTGGATGGTTCCAAGAGGTTTTGACCTCGGAGGCACGCTGGCAGTATGGACAATGAATCTTCTGATCGGAGGATTGATAGGAAGCATCGTTCTTCTGGCAATGATTGGACAGGCAATCATTTATCTCTGCGTTTTTCTGATTACAGTTCTTACAGGGATACATAAAATACCGAGAATAAAATGAAATAGATTTTTTGAAAAGCAGCTAAGACAAAAATTAGCTGCTTTTTTTCGGGGAACTTTGCGACACAATGGCGTAAAGTTGGGACAAATTGTAGGAAAGGAGACACCGTATTGAGCAATCGTGCAATTTCCACAGAACTTATTGAATTGGGAGAACGGATCAGAAAACGCAGACAGGAAATGAAGTTGTCACAGGAATCTTTTGCGGAAAAAGCAGGTATTAGTGTCAATACGGTCAGCAGGATTGAAGGCGGGCAAACTGCAATGTCTGTTGAGATTTTCAGGAAGATGATTGAGATATTGGAAATAGATGCCAATATCCTGCTGGGAAAAGAGGGAGGCGGTACAGAGAAGCAGGAATCAATTCAGGAAGTGCTTTGCCGGATTCAGAAGATGGAATGGAAAGAGCAGAAAATTATCATGCAGACCATAGATTCTCTGATAGACAGTTTTAATGAATACAGGTGAAATTTCACCATATATGGGGTGCAAAATAAAAAAACTCCCCATATATGCTAAGGATAATAGAATCCTGTGTTGTTAAAATGGAAAACAGAGAGATAAAGAAGGGAGATAGGATGGATGACCAGAGAAGAAAATTTGCTTTATCGGAGGCAGTGTCCTTATGATGCAATGGGAGACTATTCTGTTTTGATGGAAAATGAAAAGAACATAAAAGCAGAAAGAAATGCCAAGAAGTCTGATCCTGGCATCAGACGGAAAATAAAGTAGAGAATATTGTAACTATTAGAAAGGGCAGTAAGGAAGTTTCAGGCTCTCGTTAAAAAAAACGGGTGTACCGGAAGCTGTTTTTTACTGCCCTTTTTGTCAGTTGATCAGTAAGAATCCTATCCTTTCTGCCGATGGGCACCTGTTGCCAGCAGGCAGAAAGGTGGTAATTATGCTTACATTGCAGGAATTGAAACAGGTTGTAAGTAACAGGGAAGAAAGAAGAAAGGCTCCGTCCGCTAAATATTTAAGAGAAAACGATGTAGCAGTTGCAAAGCAGAGGTTGATGGACTGTGCGGAAATTATCGCATATCAGACCGGATATGTTCTCTATTGTGTGGGGGACTATGCAACGGTTTTTCCGATATTTACCTGTCGAGATTATGTGTATGAAGCAGAAAGAAAAATAGCAGTTGTTGAGGAGAATTTTTTTGATGATCAACCTTGGTATGTAAGGCTGATATTGGAAGGCGAAGACCGGCTGTGGAGAAACAGGGAAACACGAGAGCATAATAATTGTATTTCGTATAGCTGTATTTCCGAAGAATGGTGCGAATTGGCAGATAAACGGCAATGCCTGCTTGAAAGAATGATTGCAGAGGAAACAGTCAGGGAGTTGATGAATCTGTTGACAGAGCGACAGAGACAGATGATCCAGCGTATTTATTTTCAGCAGCAGACACAAAAAGAAGTCTCGCATGAACTGGGTATTACAGTTCCGGCAGTATCAAAGTGCATTTCACAGGCAATGCAGAAAATGCGGAATAATTCGGATGACTCTGCCAGAGTATTGAAAAAAGGAGACTGGAAGTATGCCTGGTAAAAAGCCAAAAGAAAGACAACGCTATATGCTGCGTGTAAATGATACGCTTATGGAAGTTACCAGGGCAGTATATCTGGCTTGGTATCAGGCTGGAAGAAAAGAGCGATACCAGGTTGAAAAAATGCAGAGGCATGGAGTATGTAGTATGGAGGAATTACAGGAAAAAGGCTATGACTGCTCTTTTTCGGTAGTATCACCGGAAGAAATCATTATCAGACTGTCAGAAATACAGGAACTGGAAAAAGCTCTGGGACATTTGACTAAAGAGGATGCGGAACTGATAACGCTATTGTTTTTTGAAGAATTTACAGTAAAAGAAACAGCACAGTATTTTGGGTGCTGCCCAAAGACGATTAGAAACCGGAGGAAGAAAGTATTGGAGAAATTAAAAGAACAACTGGAAAAAACATAAAACAATGTTGGAATAAAAATTTCTAAAAAATTTTTTAAACAGGTTAATTTTTGCCCTTTCACACATGCGGTTAGTGAAGGGGCAAATGTCTATTTTCAATTCGAGATAATAACTCCCCTTAAAAATTGAACCTTGACAATTTCATACCAGCAGCGAGAGGATACCCGGAATTTTTCAGCTACGCATTTTGCGGCGGGAATCCGGTGAAAACGTGAAGGGATACGGATGGGAGGCACCCTTTGCAGGAACGATTACGAATTACCTCTTGCGGCTTAATGCTTGATCCTGAACTTTACCTGAGTGTCATTCCTGTTTTACAGGATGACAGCAGATACCATGTGGCGGTGTTTCAGTAAAAGGCACTGCCATATGAATGTGCTGTTATCAGAGGTATTTCTGTATCAGCAATAAGATGTGGGAGGTGGTTCCAATGATTGAATAATGCAGGTGTGAGCCTGCATGAAAACAGAATAGATAATAGAAGAAAGAGAGGATTCAGTCAAAATGAAAATGAGATTCAAAAGATTCTTGTCCGGATTTATGGCAGTCGCAACACTGGCTTCTGTCATTATTCAGCCAGTAGCAGTTTCGGCTTCTGAATTAGAACCGGAAGAAATACCATTTGAACAGCAGTATGCAGAATTAAAATATGTTCAGGATTCCCTTGATCCGGATGAGATCGTAAAGGCAAATGATATTGAACTTTCTTATGGGCAGGAATTTGATGTAGAAGTTGATCTGTCTGGAATTGAAGGTGTAGATGAAAGTAAGATTAAGGTTTTATTCCATGAAGCAAAGAATGAAACGGGTACAGATTTTGACACACATACACCAGATACTTACAAGGCTGTCTATGCAGTAAAACCAGTCAGCGGTCATCCTGCTTATAGAATCAGCAGAAACATTACAGTGAAAGAACCGGAAACAGAAGTACAGTCAGAGCGTGCTTCAGAAAGTACGGTAAATGTTGAAGATGATACTGGAGATACAGAGCAGAGCGAGGAAGATTCGGAATCGCACCGGGAAACACAAAATTCTGAAAGCACAGCAGATTTGGAATCTGAATTAACTGTTTCAGAAGCACTGGAGCAGGCAGAGAGTAATGGAATTGATCTGTATGCAATGAATGAAGGCGAAACAGTAACCTTTATGGCTGCGGCAGGCAATGCCAGAAGTTCACAGCAGGTTTCTGTGACCAGAGGGGCAGAATACCGATATGCAGATTATGG
This sequence comes from Ruminococcus sp. AF20-12LB, assembly GCF_003478985.1. Lineage (NCBI taxonomy): Bacteria > Bacillati > Bacillota > Clostridia > Eubacteriales > Oscillospiraceae > Ruminococcus > Ruminococcus sp. AF20-12LB. Next base: position 51,578 of record NZ_QUGH01000019.1, read on the forward strand.
ATATGGAACATATCTTACTTATCAGTACACTGTAAAATTCGGTAATATATCTGCCACAGCATACTGTGTGCAGCCATCCAAACCAGGGCCAGGAAGTGGAACCTATACGATCAATAAAGTTGGTGATGGGAAAGCACTTGCAAAAGTGTGCTATTACGGTACAAAGGCTTCTGGTGATGATGGTTTTTTTACAGAAGAAAACGGATATGGCAATTTAAGTACAGGAGCCAGATTTATCTTGGTACATCTGGCAGCATCTTATGCAAATGGAAGTGGGGATGCTTTTTCAGGTGCAAACAGTACAGCACAGAATCTGGCAATGAAACTCTATAATTACTGTATTTCACAGCCGGAAATTCCAGATGTGGCAATGTCCTTTTCGGATGCAGATGTAAAAGCCTATGTGGATGGCAACAGTCAGAGAACAAAGGATATTACATTTAATGCGGATGCGTTACAGACCATTACCATGAAACTTCCGGCAGGTGTACAGCTTCATAACCTGACAACAGGTAAAACAAGTAAAGCCGGGGAAAGTGTGGAAATTTGTGGTGGTACAAAGTTTTATCTGTCTGCACCATTAACACAGGTGAGTGATGTGGCAGGAAGCTGGTCTGCAACCATGAAAGGAAGCATTACCAAAGATTATTCAGCTTATAAGATTTCAACAGGTTCCGGAAACCAGGATCTGGCTCTGGTATTTGGTGAAGGCGTTGATGATGAGAAATATGTAGATTTTAAAGTATCCTGGGTACAGCAGGCAAGTGTTAAGGTGATCAAGAAAGATGCCAAGTCAGACGCAAAGCTGTCTGGTGCTGTGTTTGGATTATACAGTGATGCAGAATGCACAAAACTGATCACACAGTTACCTGCGACGGATGAAAACGGTGAAGCGTCCGTACAGATCACTAAGACACAGGATACTGTATATCTGAAAGAGATTACAGCTCCAAGCGGATATCGTATCAATGCAACAGCTTACAATGTGAAACTGGAAGTCAGCAAGACCACAACCGTTACCGTTCCAGATGAAGAACAGATGGGACAGCTTACCGTTTATAAAGAAGGTGAGGTTCTAGTTGGTGCAGATGTAACAGAAAATGGAACAACATTTAAGTATGAGAAACGCAGACAGAGTGGTGCTGTTTATGATGTGTATGCTGGAGCAGATATTAAAACTGCTTATGGTACAAAAGTTTACAGCAAGGGTGATCTGGTAAAAGAGAATCTGACAACAGATACAAACGGAGCTACCGTTCTTAAAAATCTGTATCTTGGTACATATATTGTAAAAGAGAAACAGGCTCCGACAGGATTTTATAATGCTGGAGAGGAAAAGACAGTAACATTATCTTATGCAGGACAGAATGTGGATGTTGTTTTCTCCGAGACAACCTTTATCAATGACAGACAGAAAGTAGAAGTAATGGTAACAAAACAGGATGAAGATACAGAAAATCCTCTGGATGGCGGAATTTTTGGACTTTATGCTGCAAGTGATATTACCAATGTGGATGGAACCGTCATTGTAAAGAAAGGGACACTGATCGAGAAAGCGACAACAGGAACGGACGGAACAGCGAAGTTTACAGCAGACCTGCCGCTTGGATTTTCTTATGATGTGAAAGAAGTGCAGGCCCCGGAAGGGTATGTGAGAAACACAGATGATGTTTATACGTTTGCTTTCTCTTATACGAATGATAAAGAAGCAAAACAGACATTTAAGCATACATTCAAAAATGAACGTGTGACAGCTAAGATTTCCCTGCAGAAGCAGGATAAAGAAACCCAAAAGGCAGTTCCACAGGGCGATGCCACTCTGGAAAAAGCAGTTTACGGGCTGTACGCTCGTGAGGATATTGTGCATCCGGATGGTGCTACTGGTGTGATCTATAAAGCAGGAGAACAGGTTGCCACTCTTACGACAGATGAGAATGGACAGGCTTCTGTGGATGGCTTATATCTTGGTAATTACTATGTGAAAGAGATTACTCCGCCAACTGGTTATCTGGCGGATGAAGAAGAACATGATCTGGTCTGCAATTATGAGGGAGATCTTGTAGCAGAGGTAAATCGTGAGTGTCTGTCTCTGGAGCAGGTAATGAAACAGCCATTCCAGATTATCAAAGCAGCAAATAATGGAAAGACCGACGCAGACTTATTGAAAGGGGCAGGATTTACTGCTTATCTGGTATCATCCCTGAAAGTAAAAGAGGATGGAAGCTATGATTTTGATTCTGCAAAACCGGTAGTGATTGGAGAAAATGGTGCAACAGAAATCTTTACAGATGAAAAAGGTTATGCCTGCAGTATTGCGATTCCTTATGGAACTTATATTGTGCGTGAAACCACAACGCCTCATAATTACACTCCGGTAGATGATTTTACAGTGCATATCACTGAGAACAACCCGAACCAGCCACAGACATGGAGAGTGCTTCTGGATGACGAGTTTGAAGCGAAACTGAAAATCATCAAACAGGATGATGAGACGAAAAAGGCAGTGCTTCAGAAGAATACAGAGTTCAAGATTTTCAACATGGACACTGAGAAATATGTGGAGCAGGTAACAACTTATCCGACTACGGTAAAACATAAATCCTATTTTACAGATGAGCAGGGATATTTGATTCTTCCGCAGAATCTTAAAATCGGACATTATCGCATTGAGGAAGTAAATGCACCTTATGGATATACTCTGAATGAAAATTACTATGAGGTAACAGTAGATTCCAATACTGCATACCAGATGGACGGAACTTCCGGGGATGTAATCATTGAAGCAGTTTATGAGAACCATCCAGTTAAGGGAGAACTGACTATCGTGAAAAAGGGCGAAGTTCTGGACGGATTCAAGGATGATTTTACATATCAGACAGAAAATCTGGAAGGGGCAGAGTTTGAGATTTACGCTGCCGAGGACATCTATACTGCAGATTTCCAGAAAGATGATAATGGAAACCGTATTCTGGAATATGCTACTGGAACACTGGTAAAAACGGTTACAACGGATAAAGATGGGAAAGCAGTCCTGAAAAATCTGCCGCTTGGAAGTTATAAGATTGTAGAAAAGACAGCACCAGATGGTTTTGTTTTAAACAGCGAAGCACAGACCGTTACTTTTTCTTACAAAGATCAGGAAACACCAGTCATTGAGCAGACAGCTATCTTTGAAAATGACCGTCAGAAAGTAGAAATTTCTGTAGTAAAACAGGATGCTGATACAGAAAAAGCAGTTGCAGGGGCAGAGTTTGGACTTTATGCAAAGAATGATATGAAAGCTCATGGAGCTGTAATTGTAAAAGCAGACACACTGCTTGGAAAAGCTGTTTCCGGAGAAGATGGAAAGGCTGTATTTACACAGGATCTTCCATTTGGTGAATATTATATCAAAGAACTTGTAGCACCAGATGGTTATGTATCTTCTGATGAAGTTCTGGAAGTAAAAGCAGAATATCAGGGACAGGATGTTAAGGTAGTACAGTTATCTTCTGTATTTAAGAACCAGCCTACAAAGGTTGTAGTTTCCAAGTCTGATTTAACTACTGGCGTGGAATTGTCAGGTGCGACACTTACTGTTCTGGACAAAGATGGAAATGTAGTTGATACATGGAAATCTGTAAAAGGCGAGCAGCATCTGATTGAACGACTTACTGTAGGGGAAAACTATATTCTCAGGGAAGAGATGGCTCCTTATGGATACCTCAAGGCAGAAGAGATTACCTTTACGATTGAGGATACCGGGGAAATCCAGAAAGTTGAAATGAAAGATGATGTGCCGACAGGAACGATTATCATCAATAAAAATGGAGAATTTCTGGATAAAGTAACTGCACTGGATTCCGTTGGAGGCTGGATCAAACATTTATTCCAGTATGTAACAGGCAGTCTGAAAGATGTTACCTTTGAAGTCTATGCTTTAGAGGATGTGAAATCTGCAGACGGAGAAAGTGAAGATTATTATAAAAAAGACGAGCTGGTAGCAACCATTACAACGGACGATACTGGTATTGCAAAGATATCCGGACTTCCGCTTGGCAAATACTATGTAAAAGAAAAAGCTACAGTGGATGGTTTTGTACTGGATAATGAAGCAAGAGAGATTGATCTGACATACCGGGATCAGGATATTGCAGAAGTCACTTACTCTGCTGACTGGCAGAATAACCGTCAGAAAGCGGAAGTGGAGGTTGTGAAAAAAGAGAAAGATTCTGATCGTGTACTGGAAGGTGCGGTATTTGCCCTCTGTGCCAAGGATGACATTACAGGAGCAGACGGAAAAGTAATTCTGAAAGCAGATACTGTGATCGAGGAACTGGCAACAGACAAAGAAGGCAAGCTGACTTTTACAGCAGATTTACCGATTGGTTTTGCGTATTATATCAAAGAAACATCTCCGGCACCTGGATTTGCAACGACAGATGAAACACAGGAGTTTACATTTGAGTACGACGGTGCAGAAAAGGAAAAAGTATCTTATGCCTTTACTTTTGAGGACGAACCAACAGTAATCGAGATTACCAAGACTTCCCTGACAGACGGAAAAGAGCTGGAAGGTGCCAAGTTACAGGTGACTGATGAAAACGGTAAGATTGTAGATTCCTGGACTTCTGGTAAGGAAGCTCATATCATCAAAGAACTGGTAGTTGGACAGAAATATACTCTGACAGAAACAAAACCGGCAGATGGTTATGTGACCGCAGAAAGCATCACGTTTACCGTTGAAGATACTGCAAAGCCACAGAAAATCGAAATGAAAGATGATGTGACCAAGGTAGAAATCTCCAAAACAGATATTTCCGGTAAGGAACTGCCAGGAGCAAAACTGACCATTCTTGATAAAGACGGTAAGACAGTGGAGAGCTGGACTTCAGAGGAAAAACCACATTATATAGAAATGCTTCCGATTGGGGAGCATACGCTTCGTGAAGAGTCAGCTCCTGATGGATATCTGGTAGCGGAAGATGTGAAGTTCACAGTGGAGGATACCGGGGAAATCCAGAAAGTAGTGATGAAAGATGAGGTAAAACCGGAAGAAACACCAACACCGGAAACACCATCTACACAGGTAACAGATACACCGAAAACCGGAGATGATACACATATGCTGATTTGGATTCTGCTTGCGATTGCAGGCATGGCAGGCAGTGTATCAGCATTCTGGGTTGCGAAAAAAAGAAAATAAAAGTTAATGGAGGGGCATTTATGGGAAGCAAAGTCATAGATGCCCTTTTGAATGATGAAAGAGGTATAAAATGAGAACGTTATTGATTATTGCAGGGATTCTTCTGGTGTTAGCAGTCAACTTTGTTCTGTATTGCTGTATCCGGGTAGGAGCAAAGGAAGACCGTCTGTTGGAAGATCATAGAAAGGAACAGATTAATGCAGGAAGAAGTGAATGAAAAAACAGTGTCCCTGTGTATCACTGGTGGAAAAGTGACAGCTCGTTTATTGAAACAGGCAATGATGCGTTTTCTGGCAGCGATGGAGAAAGAAAAAGCAGAGAAAGCAAGAAAACAGCAGGTAAAGGGACCGCCAGACAAAGATTATCATGGAAAGCAGAGTTTAAAGAAGCTGGCACAGCAGAATGTTCAGCTTTCCAACATTGAGATTACGGATAACAACATCAAGGCTTTTGAAAAAGTGGCAAAAAAATATGGCATTGATTTTAGTCTGAAACGTGATAAGTCCGTAGATCCACCTCGATATTTCGTTTTCTTCAAGGCAAGGGATGTGGATGTGATGACAGCAGCATTCCGGGAATTTACTGGAAAGACGCTGAATAAAACAAAGAAACCGTCTGTCCGTAAAAAATTACAGCAGGCAATCGCAGCCCGCAGCCAGGATAAACAGAGAGAACGGGAAAAATCGAAAGAAAAACAGAAGGAGCCGACCTTATGAGTGGGATAAAAAATATAAAGAAAAAACTGAAAGGATTTCAGGTGCGTCCCCCGAATGCAGAAGTGATAAAAAAGGTTCTGTTGCATATTCCGTATGTGGTTGTATTTTATGTGGTAAATAAATGCACCTGGCTGTATCAGTATTGCAGAGGCAGTACGGTGGTGGACAGGCTGATGGTTCTTCTTATGAATTATCCGTTGGCATTTAAAAAGTTACTGCCAAGTATACAACTGGAAAGTCTGTCTGCGGGGATAATCGCAGCGGCTAGCGTATGGGCAGTGGTGTATTTTAAAGGGAAGAATGGAAAGAAGTTTCGTCAGGGAGAGGAATATGGTTCTGCCAGATGGGGAAATGAAAAAGATATAGCTCCTTTTATTGATCCGGTCTTTGAGAATAATATTTTGTTGACGCAGACAGAACGCTTAACCATGAACAGCAGACCGAAGAAACCAAAGTATGCCAGAAACAAGAATGTCATCGTAATAGGTGGTTCTGGAAGCGGTAAGACCAGATTCTATGTGAAACCGCAGCTTATGCAGATGCCGGATAATGTGAGCTTTGTGGTAACTGATCCAAAGGGAACCATTATCGTGGAGTGTGGAAAGATGCTGGCACGAGGGACACCTAAAAAGGACAGCAATGGAAAAATTATGCGGGATAAAAATGGCAGAGTGGTAATGGCTCCGTACAAAATTAAAGTATTGAATACCATTAACTTTGCAAAGAGTATGCACTATAACCCGTTTCATTACATCAGATCTGAAAAGGATATTTTGAAACTGGTAAATACAATCATGGTAAATACCAAAGGAGAGGGAGAAAAATCTTCCGAGGATTTCTGGACGAAAGCGGAACGCCTGTTATACTGTGCTTTGATTGGTTACATTTATTATGAAGCACCGGAGGAAGAACAGAACTTTTCAACTTTGTTGGAATTTATCAATGCCAGTGAAACCAGAGAAGAAGATGAAGAATTTAAAAATGCAGTGGACTTGTTGTTTGAAGAGCTGGAAAGAGATGAGCCGAACCATTTTGCAGTAAGGCAGTATAAAAAATACAAACTGGCTGCAGGTGATATATGCTCTAAGTGACTTCTTAATCATGATTTTGTCATGGTTAGTGAAGCAAT
>NZ_QUGH01000002.1:0-366197 GCF_003478985.1 Ruminococcus sp. AF20-12LB
CTACCGTAGCTATGATACCGCAGTCAACTGGAATATCGGAACCTGTTCTTGCAGTCTTGCGCTTGCTGTCGTTATTTCTGCCATCTTGATTTTGTGCATGAAAGAACGAGAAGCAACCCAAACAAAGAAAAAGGCCAAAAAGGTAGCTCCAAAGAAAGGCTGGTGATGATTGTATGAAGAAAAGTGATTTAGTATTAACATTCGTTCTTTTAGGAAGTTTTATGCTTTCTGGCTGTTCAAAAGATGAAATTCTTGATCATTATAATAATATCGTTCAGTCGGCTGGAGCCATAGAGCTTACAGGAAAGTCATCTTTGGAAGGAACAAAAGAAAAAGGGATCGATGATTATACGGGAACTTATACGGCTGATTATGAGGATTTTTCAGATACAGAGTATTTGTTCGGAGGAACTTCCATAAAAAGAGAAGCCGGTAAGGAGCTGTCTATTGACTGCACTTTGGAGGTTACGGAAGGTACTGCAAAAGTATTTTGGATTTCTGGATCTGATAAAGCAGTCACTTTGATTGAAACAACCGGAACTTATAGTGACACAATTACACTTCCTGATGGCGGAAATTATGTCGGCATTGAGTGTGAGGAATTTACTGGAAACATTGAATTGAATATTGAATAATCTTTAGCTGTGTGATGGTAAAAGAAAAATGTCACAGTACGGCAGATTTGTTTTAGTTAAAAGTTTATGCATAAAAAATAAAGTAGGTGATTACATGGGAAAATGTTAATACTGACATTTGAAGATAGTGAGGAAGAAATCCTGAATCATATAATATCCTGTGTCAATACGGGAGCAAGAGCATTTCAAGTAATTGAAAATGCAAAAACAAATTTGAGTTATGGAGATATTGTTATTTTGTTGGATAAAAGAGAATTATTTCGAAAGCAGGAAAAAATAGATTTATCTTTTATAGAGTTTGAAATTTTGCATTTATTAATGCGAAGTCCCGGAAGAGTGTTTAGCAAAGAACAAATATATGATATCATATGGAATGAACCTTATTCCGGTGATTATAATGTGGTTATGCGACATATCTGCAACATTAGAGAAAAGATAGAGGATGATCCGGGCCAACCAATGTATATACAAACGGTGAGAGGTGTAGGATATCGGTTTAACGGGAATTTAGGCAGCAAGTGAAATCGCTGCCTATTATTATGGTTTTACAAAGAAGGAAGTTTGTTATGAGAAGATCTTTGTATTTCAGGAGCATCCTGTTTGAGATATTTGGACAGATTTTGATGTATCAATTCCAACTCTTTTATTTCTTGCTTAAAAGAAACATATTGAGTATTTAGTGATTTTTTTTGGAAAATAAGATCTGAAAGTTGCTCCTGTAACTTATTGGTATTAAGATGCTTCAGGTTCATGCCATTTTCCTGTAAAATATGTTCAGCACCGGCGAAAAGAATAATTTGAGATTCATATTTACGGAAATAACGATCCGGATTTTTCTGATGGATAAGCGGCTTTTCGTTTTGACTCTCTCCGCTACAAATTGTATGATTTTCTTTATGCCGATTACGGCGTTTTATCCTTTGATGATAAGTGACTATTTTCAAGGAACGGCATGCGAGGCGAGTAGTGTAGAACTTCTTTATTCCGCAGGTATGATGATTGGAACTTTTGTGATAAACCATTTTGGAAATAAGCTGCAACATAACGCTGCCTGTGCCGCCTTCATTGGATTATTTGGCCTTGGAAGCATCACACTCATTAGTGGGTTTCTTCCAAAGTCAGATGCGGCATTTTGGATATTTGCTTTTATGTGTTTTGGAATGGGAATCAGTGCTGTGTTCTATAATATTCTTTACATTGCGTATATGCAGGAAACGATATCTTCAAAATATCATGGACGCGCATTTTCTTTATTGAACAGTATTATTTCGTTGACAATGCCTCTGGGTTTATTGGTTGCAGGTCCCGTGTTCTGTTTAATAGGGTCTGACCCCAAAACAAAATGATTATAAGAAACGAGCAGGGTTATTTCAAAGATCAGCAGATTTAGAGTAGTTCTTTTTTTCTGAGAGAAAATTAAAAATCGTTTTTGGTTCTTCTGGAGAGTGATTATAGCGTTTGGGAAACATCCGGAGAAACCATTACCTCAGGGTGTCGGTAAAGTTTTTTATCAAAGAGGGCTTTGAGATGCCCTTTCTTTTTTTCCCAAATCTTTCCTCTTGTTTACAGATATAAACCTAAGAAAAAACTTGACGTTTAAATATTACAGGTGTAATATTTAAGAAAATACGAAAAAAGGAGAAATAAAACTATATGAGAAAAACGAAAAGAAAAAAACACACGAAGACTATCACAAAAATAGTTTTATTTAGCGGTATATTGATTGGTGGTGGAATCGGTATTGTAACAATAATGAATCGTAATGTTCCTGAAAAAAGACTAATGGAATATATGAAATATATTGAAAAAGGGGAATATGAGCAAATGTATGCCATGCTGGATCAGAAAAAAAGCAGCATGAACAGTAAGGAAGAATTTATAGAACGAAATTCTAAAATATATGAAGGCATTGAGATGTCTGATCTGTCCATAACCGATATTACAGCAAAAAGAAAAGAAAACGGAAATGCGGCAGTTTCCTATACAACAAATATGCAGACTGCTGCAGGAAATGTAGAATTTACCAACGATGCGGTATTTTCACATGATTGGACAGGATATCATTTAATCTGGCAGGATCAGTTGATTTTTCCAGAGTTATCTGCAACGGATAAAGTTCAGGTAACGTCAGAAGAGGCAAAGAGAGGAGATATTTTAGACAGAAATGGTCGTCAGTTGGCTAGAGAGGGAACTGCATCTTCGGTAGGAATTGTTCCGGGCAGGATGGAGAACAGAGAAGATACAATAAAAAAACTGGCAGAGTATCTTGGAATTGGAGCAGACGAAATTGAGGATAAGTTAAAAGCCGGTTGGGTAAAAGCAGATTCTTTTGTACCAGTAGCAACAATTCCTAAAATACAAGAGGTCGATCTTTTGACAGTGAATCCGGATAAAACTGTTCTGGAAGAAAAAGAAAAGCAGGACACATTATTGAAGATTCCAGGTATTATGTTATCTGATGTAAAAGTACGAACTTATTATCTAAAAGAAGCTGCCTCTCATCTGGTAGGGTATGTACAGGCGGTTACAGCCGAAGATTTGCAGGAACATAAAGGGGAAGGGTATCGTACAAACAGTGTGATTGGAAAGACTGGACTGGAAACGCTTTATGAAAAAGAACTAAAAGGAACAGATGGGTGTGAAATCTGTATTGTAGATGCAAATGGAAATAAAAAAAGTGTTATTGCATATGAGCCTAGAAAAGATGGAGAAGATATCCATACTACGATTGATGGTGATCTTCAAAGTACTCTTTATGAACAATTTAAAGAAGACAGAGGATGTTCTGTAGCTTTGAATCCTTATACAGGGGAAGTATTGGCGTTGGTAAGTACGCCATCTTATGATAATAATGATTTTGTACGTGGAATGGACAACAGCCAGTGGAGTGCATTAAATGAAAATGAAGACAGGCCTTTATACAACCGCTTTCGCCAGACATGGTGTCCTGGCTCAACTTTTAAACCTGTAATTGCTGCAATTGGATTAAAAGTGGGGGCATTTACTGCAAATGACGATTTTGGAAATGAGGGTCTGGCGTGGCAGAAAGATTCCTCGTGGGGAGATTATACAGTGACTACACTTCATGATTATGAACCTGTGATCTTGAAAAATGCGCTTATTTATTCAGATAATATTTATTTTGCAAAAGCAGCATTAAAAATTGGTGCGGATCAACTGATGCAGTCTCTAAATCAAATAGGATTTAATCAGGAACTTCCATTTGATATTAAAATGTCAGAGTCCCAATATTCTAATATGGACAAGATAGAAACAGAAATCCAGCTTGCTGACAGTGGGTATGGACAGGGACAGATTCTGGTAAATCCTTTGCATCTTGCAAGCATTTATACGGCTTTTCTAAATGATGGAAATATGATAAAGCCATATCTTCACGCGGATGGTGGAAGCACTTCCAGTGAAATCTGGATAAAAGATGCTTTTTCACCACAAATTGTTTCGGAGGTTATGGAGGGGTTAGAGGGTGTAGTGAATAACCCGGAAGGAACTGGTTATGGAGCATGCCGGGAAGACATTAGATTAGCAGGAAAAACCGGAACAGCGGAACTGAAAGCTACAAAAGAAGATACATCTGGAACAGAAATTGGCTGGTTTACAGTTTTTACTACAGATAGAGATACAAAGAATCCTATTTTGCTCATCAGTATGGTAGAGAATGTGAAAGATATTGGAGGAAGCGGTTATGTGGTGGAAAAGGATAAGGCGATACTGGATGAATATCTTGGTAATGAATAATTTTTACCTTTAAATATTACAAATGTAAGAGGAAAATGATATGAAAAAAATTTGGAAAATATTTGTGGGAGTTATTTTGCTTGCTGTCTGTAGTGGATGTGGCATAAAGAAAGAGCAGAAAAAGACAATTGAAGATACGAAAGAAAAAATTTACAGAGAGTGTGAAATGCTAGCAGAAGGCTATCGGAACATATATGAGAATGCTGTGAAAGAAAATGCACTATATGAGCTGAGTACAATACAAAAAAGTATGGATTATTTTGGAAAATATGGATATGCAGTAATTGATTCCTACAATCAGCTGGATATGGTTCAAAGTATTAAAGTAGATGATTTTTTGAAAAAAGCAGAAAAAGAGAAGAATGGAAAAACTACTATATTTCAAGTTATAGCAGGGGATCATTTTATCCGGTATGATCTGAAAACCAAACAGGGGAAAATAGACGTTGAAGTAAGCTCTTTTAAATGGAAAGAGGACACTTGGCAGGAAACATATTATCATGAGTTTAGAGCTAATTCATGGAAATATACAGAAAACGGGCATTTCTTTATAGAAGAATATCATCCGGCAGGATATGATGGACCGTCTGGATATCGGGACTTTCGGGTAGCACCGTTAAATAAAAAATGTCGGGAGTTGAATCGAAAATATATACTTCCTTTTGGATATACACTTAATAAATTGTTTACTTCTAATTGGAGTGAAAAAAATTATGATGGAATAAATTTTTATGATGTTTTTGATCGTTTACTTTCAATGGAAGAAAAAACTGATGAATTTAAGGAAGGAAAGACTTATGAAATCCCAAAAGAATCATTTGAAACGATATTTCAAAAATATTTTAATATAAGCGCAGAGATACTGCAGACAGGAACGGTATTTCACACAGAAATACAGACATATCGGTATCGAACCAGAGGAATCGTATATGATTTTGCTCCCACACCATATATTCCATATCCGGAAGTTGTTTCCTACATAGAAAATCAAGATGGAACAATAACACTGGAAGTAAATGCGGTATGGCCACAAAAAGAATTAGATCAGGCGTTTTGTCATAGTGTAACCATTCGGCTGTTAGATAAAGATAGATTTCAATATGTATCCAATTATGTATCAAGGTCAGAAATAGAGGTTACCTGGTATACAGAAAGATTATCAGACGAAAAGTGGGAGGAATGTTATGGAGATAATTGATATGATTACAAAAAGAAAACTGAAAAAGATGATGAGCGTTTTATTTATTTCGGGATGCTTTTTCATAGGAAATACAAAATGTAAAGGGGCTGATTTAGAATATATTTCACAGGAAACTGCGAATTATGCTGTACAAGAAAGAGGATATGATTTGCCAGTAGATGAAGTCGTGAAAGAAGAAGCTATTGAAGATTGTAAGAATGTTATGAATCAGATGAAAGTCATTTATCAAAAGGCGGATAAAGGGACTTCATCGAATATAGTAGTTTCTGAGACAGTAATGGAAGAAATGCAGGAAGTATTAAAGGAAAAAAATGTCCCCGTTATTACATCAGCACCGTATTCAAATATGGCTAATTATTCTAAAATGGAAGAATTTCTTTTCAGGGCAGAACAGGATCTGACAGGAGATATCGTCTTATATAGGATTAACAGGGATGGTGGGATAGAAAGACTCAAATTCAATTATGATGGGACAGATATGTATTTGCTGGCTGTGAAAGCTGTTTGGGGTATGAACGACAATCCATCTATTGTATATGTTTCGTATACAAGGATAGAAGAATGGAAATATACAGAAAAAGGCTGGTTTGGTTATACGCTATGCGTTCCAAAGTATCCGGAAGTATCAGAAGCGGTTGATGGCAGTTCTATGATAAGAATTAAACCTTTAAGTGATGAATGCAGGGAAGTTTCAAAGAGGTGTGTGTATTTGCTTGGATATCAGGGGAATAATCTTTTATGTTCTGATTGGGATAGATCTGATATGGAAGGGTTAGATTATAATGGTTTATATGAATATTTATATCGAATGAAATACGGGGAGAGATATGAGTTTTCAGGTAACTCAAGTGGAATTCCGGCAGAAGAGTTTGAAAATCTGATAATGGAGTTTTTGCCGATAACAGCAGATCAAATTAAAAAATGGGCAGTATTTGATTCGGAACATCAAACTTATGACTGGGAACGATTAGGCTGTTTAAATTATAGCCCTACTTATTTTGGAACATCTTTACCGGAGGTCGTTGAAATAAGAGATAGCGGAGAGGGAAACAGTGTGTTGGTTGTTGATGCTGTATGTGATACATTTATATGTAATGATGCCGTTATTACAAGTGAGCTGACTGTTAAGTTCAACGATGATAAGAGTTTTAAATATATGGGGAATAAAATTCTGAATAATGGTACGAAAGAAGTTCCCAAATATCAATATAGAATAAAAAGAAAGAACTGATAACAACTATCAGCCCTTTCATATTTGTTAATTCCATATATGTAATTTTTTTAAGATATCAGAAGTGATTTCAAATGCTTTTTTGCCAGTTGCATTAGAATCACTTTGGATATTGGTTGCAAAATAATAGCTGTTATCGGAAGTTTCTACATATCCGATAAACCAGCCGTTGATATCCTGTCCGTTGACACGACCGGTTCCAGTTTTTCCGTAGAAATTACCATTAGGTGTACTGGCAATTTTTATAGCATTTTTAACAGAAAATACATTTTGGGAATTTAGATGGAATTCATTTGTGTTAAATTTTTTCAATAATGTTACTTGCTCTAAAGGCGAGATTTTTAATGAAAAATCGGACCAGTATAAATCCAGATTTGAACTGGTTGTCTGGTTTCCATATTCTATTTTATTCAAAAATTCCTGGACTCTGTTAATTCCGAGCTGCGAATCAATTGCCTGGAAATACCAGTTAACGGAATTTTGCATAGCAGAGTTTAAATCCTGATCAGCTTCCCAGGATGGAAAAGGAAAGGCATCACCATTCCATGTCATGGAAGAGTGTTCTGGTGTGATGATTCCGGATTCCAACCCTAATAATGCATCGTATATTTTGTAGGTAGACTCTGGCGGAATACGTTTGGTGGCTTCTTCAAGATCGTATATTTTCCAGGAATCCAAATTATTGTCATACAAAACAAATGATCCATCATATGTTCCAAATGTTTCGGATATATCTAACAGGGAGATATTTTTGTCTGTATCACTAAAATGATATACGCTTTGAGTAGAGGCATCAATGGATAAAATGGGTGTACATCCAATAAAAACAGCACTAATGACCAGATAAATTATCAATGCTCTCATTTTTTGATAAAGAGTTTCTTTCCTAAAAACGGCGATGTTGAGAATACGTCGTTTCATCTGCCTGAAATTTCCGGACATTCCAACTGCCAGTGGAGAGGAAAAAGAGGATATTTTTTCTGCAAAATTAATCAGTGTAGTTCCATAAGCTTGGTATTCATCAGCAGAAATCATCTGCAATACAGCAGAATCACAGGCTATTTCACGGTCACAGAGAATTTCTTTTAAAGTGTACCAAACAAAAGGGTTAAACCAGTAGAGTATATTACTTATGACCATGAGGAAGCCAATAAATGTATCTTTGTGACGGTAATGCTGTAATTCGTGTAGCAGCATAAAACGCATATCATCAGGATTCAGTTCGGAAATTAAATGGATGGGAATGTAAATTCTGGGATGTATTATTCCGATTAAAACTGGTGATTTTAAAAATGCAGTACTGTAGACTGATACTGGGTGAGAGATTTTAAGTTCCTTTAAACAATTGTAATAAATAGTTTTTACCTGCTGATTTTGAAGCGGGAGAGCAGATCTTTTTATGGAACGTACATAGTTTAATGAATGAAGGGTGAGGACTGACATAATCATAACACCCGTTATCCATATTAGAAAGAGTATGGTATTCAAGCCTCCAGAAAATTGACTACTGATGGAAACTGAAAAATCATTCACCTGGTTTAACAAAATATTTTGTGTATTACTGGTAAGTTCGGATAGCGTGTCGGTACCAGAGTTAAGTCCTGAGTCAGTTTGAAAAAAATGTAACCATGAAAAAAGTTGTGAGCCATGAATCTGTACAGGAAAAAATGGCACGGCAAGTAGTAAAAATAAAAGAAAACAGAGATGGTACTGTGTAGCCGCAGATAAATATTTTTTCAGAAGTTTTTTTGTTCCGATTATTACAAGTGTAAAAATACATATGAAGATATTACTGATTAAAAAGTGGATAATCCAGTTGCTCATTCAAAACCTCCTATTTCTGATGTTTTGATAATAAATGGCGTAAGTTATCAATTTCTGTTGAAGAGAGCTTATCGTCTTCAAGGTAAGAAGCCAGCATAGAAGAAAGATTTCCATTATAATATCGCTTTAAAAAAGAATTGCTTTCCTGGCGTATATATTCATCTTCTTGGACTAATGGAGTATAGACAAATACCCGGCTTTGTTTTTCGTAGGAAAGAGCTTTTTTGGAAACAAGTCTCTTGATAAGAGTTTGAATTGTTTTTGGACTCCAGCTGGTAGTTAGAGTAAGTTTTTCTGTAATTTCATTTGTATTGATGGGAGCATATTTCCATACAATTTTCATAACTTCAAATTCGGCTTCTGAAATTTGGGGTAGTGACATAATAAAATCCTCCTGCTAAATCCTACATATGTAATAAATATATTATATTACTTGTAGAAGAAAAAAGTCAAATGGCAGATGATATATAGAATATAAAATTAATAATGTAGAGGCAATAAAGGTGAAAAAGATAGAAATTATTGAGAGAATCACAGATGCTAATGGAAGCATAAGTGAAAACATATTGACTAGCTGGGAACATAAAAACCAATTCATACCGGAAATTATAAGGTTTGGAGAATTAAAAATATATCTACAGGAACGAATTGTTAAAAAGAATGATAGTGATGTTCATCTTTCAAAATATGAATATGATATTTTACTTCTTTTAGCGAAAAGTCCAGGTAGAATATTTGGAAAAGAAATGGTTTATGATCTGGTATGGAATGAACCTTATTCCGGTGATTATAATGTGGTTATGCGACATATCTGCAATATCAGAGAAAAAATAGAAGATGATCCTGGACAACCATTATATATACAAACAGTACGAGGTGTAGGATATCGGTTTAACGGGAATTTAGGCAGCGAGTGAAATCGCTGCCTATTATTATGGTTTTACAAAGAAGGGAGTTGGTTATGAGAAGATCTTTGTATTTCAGGAGCATCCTGTTTGAGATATTTGGACAGGTTTTGATGTATCAATTCCAACTCTTTTATTTCTTGCTTAAAGGAAACGTATTGAGTATTTAGTGATTCCTTTCTGGAAATAAGATCTGCAATTTGCTCTTGCAACTTATTGGAATTAAGATGTTTCAGGTTTATACCATTTTCCTGTAAAATATGTTCAGCACCCGCGAAAAGAATAATTTGAGATTCATATTTACGGAAATAACGATCTGGATCTTTGGAGCTTTTATAATGGTCGTCGTAAATTTTATTTTTCTGATATTGTTCGGCATATTTTAGCATTTCTCGAAGATGGCGTATCTGAGACTCGAGAGAAACAACAGAGGTATTTACCTCTTTTTGCTGCATATGTAACAAGGCTATGCGGTCTTCAAGTTCTGAAAAATTATGTAGATTATGTGTGAACATCTTGTTATATTCAGCAGAGACAATTTTTAAATTTTCCTTATTTGCCCATTTCTGAAGTCCAATGTTTCCTGCTATATTGGGAGTGTTGGTGTCTATTAACTTATTACGAACAGAAGGAACAGTAGTTCTGTGGAGCTTATTATTAATGCGTTCTTTGATACGTTCCTTAGTAAAATTTTTTCCTAAAGATTTAGCACTTCCACGCACTGGATGGGACATATCGGGAGAACGAAAGGTAATGTATTTTCTGCTGTTTTCGCCAAATTCTGCGTTTTTTATTTCATATCCTTTAGCTTCCATAAATGCAAGAAATTCTGAATAAGTGGAAACGATTCGGATTGTCTGGTTGATATCTTTTCGCAGCTGCGCTTTTTTACTGGATTCAGATTTATTTGCAGCCCATTCATTGTATTTCATTCCTTTTTTACCATCTGGCATAATTGTGGACAGGTTATGTTCCTGGCATAAAGTGTCGCTGAGATTTCGTATTTTCCAGTAATTCTTTTTACAGTCATGGTAATGAGAAAAAGTGATGTTATCTGCAGAACAGAAAATTAAATGGTTATGTACATGACCTTTATCAGTGTGTGTTGTCAGAACATAGGAGTATTTTCCCTCCAGTAAGCGATCCGCAAGTTCTTTGCCAATTTGATGGGCTTCTTCATAGGAAACTTCACCAGGGGAAAATGCCTGAATCAGATGAAATGCCTTATTTGTATTGTGCGGATCTCTGCAGTCATGTGTATGATCCAAAGTGTATTTAAAGTCAAGAACGGCTGTTTCGGGAGAGCAGGCAAAGGAAGAAATATATAGATTCTGGTCAGTTTTATCTGGATTGCAGATGTATTCTATTGCTTTATCAACGGTTGTTTTGATACCATGGATTTTTGTAACTGCCATATTTTTTCCATTAACTCCTTTATATCGTCCAGGTCCTTTGGGTAAACTGTATTGGTACTGTTTATACGATGGGTGATCTGATTCAAATTGCTGCTGATATTGCCCAGCAGGGTATTCATTTTTCGGATATGAGAGTAGTCTACTTCATATACAAATCCATATAAGATCATTTTCCGTAGAAAGGCAGATTTGCTTTTCATCCTGGAAAGACGATATTTTTCTTCTAAAATGTATTGTTCGTCATCATTCAAATAAAATTGTACGGGATGAATTCTGGTACGTTTGCTCATTGAAATCCTCCAATTCGTTTTTTTCTATAAAAAAGAGTACAAAAAAACTGTCTAACCAGTTCGGCTATGACAGTTATGGTACTTGGTTTTTTGTTGGTTTGGACAGATGTATCTGTAAGTTATTTTAACAGGACTGGGTGAAAGCGTCAAATTAAGAAATTATAAAATATGAGAGGGCCAGGGATACTCCCTGATACATTTTGGTAGAATGAACCGGAAAGGGAATTTGACAAAATGAGCCAGGTGTCATGACACTGGCAGTGCTTGCTTCTTTTGGGGTGTAGCCTGCAAAGCAGGCTATGCAAAAGCTATAAAACATAAATAGAACTGTGAGAAGTGGTTGAGAATACAATCCTGATAGCGTATAATCAGAGAAAGAAATCGTAAGTGAGGGATAAATTTGAAACGTGAAGAAATTTTTCAATATGTAAAAGAGCAATATGGAACTGAACCGGAATATTTATGGAAAAAAGATCCTGATTCTGCGGTGCTTCGACATAAAAATGGAAAATGGTATGCTATAATTATGGTAGTGGAAAAGAAAATACTGGGATTAGAAGAAGATGGAAACATTGACATCCTGGATGTAAAATGTGATCCTGATCTGGTTGGGATGATTATTCAAACGTATGGATTTTTACCGGGGTATCATATGAATAAGCAACACTGGATTACGATTCTTTTGGATGATTCTGTCAGTGAAGCTAAGACGCTGGATTTTCTGGATATGAGTTATGATTTAATTGACAGTGGGAAGTAATAAAAAAGGAAGCCTTTCAGAAAAATCTCTGATTGGCTCCCAGGTATTCATTCTGGATATGTATAAGTTGATCTTTGCAACAGGATATTTTCCCAATCTCGTTCATGGCGCAACACTCGGAGAATATGAATCTCTTTTGTTTCTTCCATTATAATATAAAAAATAATAGATGGCGGAAAAGATCTTTTATGTATGGAATATCCTCTGTACAGAATTTGAGTTCGGGGAAAGGCAGTACTGAACTGGCCTAAATTCTGCATTTGTTCTTTCAGATCAGATTGAAAACGGTCAGCACGTTGCTGGCCGAATTCTTCTTCAATATAATCTGCAATGTCTGTGACATCGTAAATTGCTTCCCAGGTTAAAATAATTTTATATTCTTGCATTTCTTCGTGCATCCCTTAATTCTGTGATTTTGCGAAAAGCATCTTCCAGTGGCAATTCACGACCAGCTTCCATATCATCAATTCCCCGGTCTAACATGCGGAGAAGATGATTGTTTTCCTGGTTTTTATCGGTTGTAGGGACTTTTTTTGTTAATTCCATGAAATCACTCCAATCATACGGTTTATAAATAGTGTATGTTGTTCAGAAGTATCTATCCATAGTTTAGCATAGAATGGGCAGCAATACAATTGAATTATTTTGCAGGAGCGTCCGTCAGACCAAGAAGATATTCGCAGGAAACATTAAATACTTCGGCCAGTGCGACAACTTCGTAGTCGGGAACGAAACGTGTGCCTTGTTCAATTCGCAGGATTGCCAGATCATTAAAATCATATCCTGCAAGTTGTAATTTGGCAGCGAGTGTTTTCTGAGTAAGATTATGAGCCTTTCGTAATTCTTTTACCCGTTGTCCTATTCTGTTTTTACTGTTCGTTTTTTTATCCCAATAAATAATCATTCTGATCCTCAAAAGTTTCTAAAGATGAAGTATTATTATTGATTTTAAGGAAAAATATTGTTACTATACTTCTAAAGATGAAGTTTTTGGGAAGTTTATTTGATTTTTGAAATAAGAAAATGATAATGCTGCCTGTAATGAGAAATAATTCTAATGAGAGGTGGAAAGAAGATGAATGAATTTTATGAAGCAGTATCGAATTTATTTGAGGAATTGCGCTGTGACTCCGGAGAAAGAGAATATACAGTACAGCCGGAAGAATGGAAAGAAGCAGAGAAGAATTTGAAACAAATACAAAAGAAGCTGCCACTACATCTGGAAAAAATCCCAGAGCGTGAGCAGAATTTCTGGAATAAATATCTGGATCAGTTAGAACATTTCCATTATGAAGAGGAGCAGCGGGCTTATTACCAGGGAATGATGGATGTAGTTGAGTTTCTTATTAATATAGGGGCAATAAAGAAATCCACGAATGTTAAGAGAATGATAGAAAAATATGCACGTTAAGAGTGGCGGTATGGGAAACCATACCGCTTCTTCAGAATAATTCAGATAGAATTCAAATGAATTTCAGGGATCTTGTTTATCGTGGTCTGTAGGAATTTTGTATGTGCGCAGGTATGCTTCTACGATGGCAAGGATAGCGGTAATTTGCTCATCGTTGCATTTTGACAGGTACATGAGCAGGCGTTGATAATCAAGATTATCTGTATGATTGTTTGGATAAAACAATGGTTCAGGAGGAACATTTAAAGCGCGTACCAGTTTTCTGATTTTATGAAAACTCGGAACTCGGCCCCCATTTTCAATTTCCTTTAAATATCGGCTGGACATTTCTGCTTTTTCAGCTAATTCTTCATAAGTCAATTTTTGCTCGTGTCGGGCGTTCTTAAAAAACAATCCCAGTTCTTTATCTGTTTGTTTTGGCATATGATACACCTCCATGTTTAGTGTATAGTTCCCTTTCTTGAAAGAAAATGAACTAATATTTCACTAAAAAAGAGGGTGATATTTCACTTTTTAAAAGACATATAAAATTCTGAATTTCCGTAAAACAGATCCGGAGGTATAGGAAAGATTAAGAATTTTATTGTCTGGTATCATATCCGTCAT
The DNA here is from genome assembly GCF_003478985.1 of Ruminococcus sp. AF20-12LB. Lineage (NCBI taxonomy): Bacteria > Bacillati > Bacillota > Clostridia > Eubacteriales > Oscillospiraceae > Ruminococcus > Ruminococcus sp. AF20-12LB. The sequence goes on from NZ_QUGH01000002.1 coordinate 14,035, forward strand.
TACGTGACGGATGAAATAGATAAATAGTTCAAAAAAGCAAATAAATTTCTTTACCTCAAAAAGTGAATTATATGCCACAAAAAATGATGGCAAAATATTATCTTTTGATATAAATAGCGTCCGATGGGCTAAAAACTACCCATTAGGACGTTTTTTATATACCTCAAAATACAGGAAAAACAATTTTCTCGTATTTATTAAGAAATTTTTTAAAAATTTCTTCCCACACCCCGACAAATGCACTCATCCGTTTGGGATATGTGTGAAGGGGAAGCAAGAACTTTGCTTATTGCCTACCGGCGGGGAAGGAGGTGAACTCTTATGGAGCAATCCTCTTTTCAAGATGAGCAGACAGTCAGACATCAGTTTGATTCTCTGTGCAAGCTGGCATTGAAAAGTGAAGTTATTAATTATGAAAAGCATATGGCATATCGCCAGAAGTATGAAGTGATGTTGTCAGAATTATCAGAAAAGGAGTTGAGCAGACTTTTTATAATGGATGAGCATGAAATGGAAACACATCGTTTTCAGGTCCTGGGTTACGACATAGAAGTCAAAGATGCATTGATTGCTGAAGCACTGCAGACACTTACTGAAAAGAAAAGGAATGTTGTGTTATTATCATATTTTATGGATATGAGTGATGCAGACATTGCCAGAGAAATGAATCTTGTACGCAGCACAATTAATGAGCATCGTAGACGATCACTGGAACTGATGAGAAAAAATATGGAGGAATCTGCAAATGAAAAAAAGTAAAAAACAGAAATGCGCATTTGATTTGCTGCCATTCCATGTTATTGAGGCAGCATCAACTGGTGATACTGAGGCAATCCAGGCAGTGTTGAAGCATTATGAAGGGTACATAACAGTTTTGGCTACCAGAAAAATGTTTGACGAATTTGGACAGGTGCATTACTGTGTAGATGAAACTCTGCGTCAACGCCTGGAAGCAAAACTGATTACTAAGACCTTGGGATTTGATACGAAATCATATGTAAGGAAAAGTAATCAGTAAAGGGAGTATTTAATATAGATTCCTTTTCCCCTTCAGGAATTTTTGTACCTTGAAAATTGTATATTGTTTTACATACAGGACGTGAAGATATGTAGAGCCACTAGGTAAATCCGCCATGATATATCTGCTCTGTTAATGGAGTAAATACGAGGAAATGCTGAAATATAACATTGAAGTAAAGGTATGGAGCGAGAAGAATTTGACAAAATGTGCAGCAGCTGCACAGGGCGACGAAGCATATCTGTGATAATGATATTTCCAGAAAAAATCTGGTCATATTTAATGACGGTGCAAAACCGATGTGGGCAGAGTACTGAACTGCCACCTGTATTGTAATTTTATCTGCCGATGACAGTGTATAAAATTGTAAATTGTCATGGGCAGATAAAAATGTTTTGTCCAAAGAGAAAAGGAGGAGAGAAGAGTGGCGATTAAAATTGAAAAAGGTAAGATTCCAATTTGGGAAAAATATATGCTTACGGTGGATGAAGCAGTGCAATATTTCGGAATAGGTGAAAAGAAAATAAGGATGCTTATTTCGGAACATCTAAATTCAGAATGTTGCTTTACAGTCCAGGTGGGGTGTAAGTCATTGATTAACCGTAAGAAATTTGAGGCCTTTCTGGATCAGACTACGTCTTTGTAAAAAATATACGAACAATTTAGCACTTTAAAGTGAAAATGTTAGCCCTGGTATGATATAATACCTATATCGTGCTAGGGCTTCTTCGTAGAAAGGGGCGAAGACGTTTGGGTAAAACAAAACGTGACCAAAAACGACGAGATAAAAAAGGTCGAATTTTACGAAACGGAGAAAGTCAGAGAAAAGATGGAAGATATGCGTTTGTATATACAGATTGTTATGGAAAGCAGAAGTTTTTGTATAGTTGGAAATTAGAGCCAACAGATTCTCTGCCAACTGGATGCAGACCATGCTTAGCTCTAAGGGAAAAAGAAAAAAATATCCAAAGAGATTTACATGATGGTATAGTACCTTACGGAGGAAATTTAACAGTTTTGGATTTGGTTCAAAAATATATTGGACAAAAAAAGGGGGTTCGTCATAATACTCAGGCGAACTATGATTTTGTGATCAATATAATAAAAAAAGAAGAATTCGGAACCAGAAGAATAGATAAAATAAAATTGTCGGATGCAAAAGCATGGTTTATTAAGCTGCAAGCAGATGGAAGAGGATACAGTTCCATTCACAGTGTGCGTGGAATTGTAAGACCTGCATTTCAGATGGCAGTTGAAGATGATTTACTGCGCAAGAATCCTTTTGAATTTCAATTATGTACAGTTGTCGTAAATGACAGTGTTACAAGACAGGCAATTACAAAAGAACAGGAAGAGTTATTTCTGGAGTTTATCCGAAATGATGACCATTACTCAAAATACTATAATGGAATGTTTATTTTGTTTAAGACTGGACTTCGTATTTCTGAGTTTTGTGGATTGACAGTGAAAGATATTGATCTTCAGGAGAGAAAAATCAATGTGAATCATCAGCTTCAGAGAACCAGAGGAATGCAGTACGTCATTGAAGATACCAAAACTTCAAGTGGAACACGAATGTTGCCGATGACAGATGAAGTTTATGAATGTTTTGAACAGATTGTGAAAAACCGTAAAAAAGTAAGGGTTGAGCCGATTATAGATGGATATAGTCGATTTTTATTCCTGGATAAAAAAGATATGCCTGAGGTAGCACTCCATTGGGAAAAACATTTTCAGTGGGCGTTAGGAAAGTATAATCGTACTCATGAGGAACAAATGCCAAAGATCACGCCTCATGTATGTAGGCATACATATTGTTCCAATATGGCGAAAGCTGGAATGAATCCGAAAGCACTCCAATATTTAATGGGACATTCTGATATAGGGGTTACGTTAAATGTATATACGCATCTGGGATTAATTGATGCAAAAGAAGAGATGAATAGGATTGCAAAACTGGCATAGTATGATAAAATAATAGAAAAAAGAATTAAGAATAATCTGATTATAAGGTTCTTAGAAAGCCTGTTTTCCAGGCTGATTATTACTAAGAAGTTACTAAATTTGGATAAGAAAATATACGAATTTATGCTGTGATATACAGGAAAATGACAGGATTGAAGATTATCGGAAAATGCCTGCAAACAGCGTAAATACAGCATTTCAAGGAGTTTTAAGCAATGATAAGTGTGTTATTTGTCTGCCACGGCAGGATTTACCGGGCATGATGAAAAGTCTCAAATCGTCTCATAAGCCCCGTTTTTAAGCGTTTTTTGTGCTTCAGTCTCAAATTTACCAAAGATTTACCAATATTTCTGGAGAGCCAGACTTGCAAAAAAATGAGCCAGAATGAGGAGATTAAAACATGAGCGAATTGAAACCAAGAATAACGGAAAACGGAATTGATTATATCCTTGTTGGAGATTACTACATCCCAGACCTGAAACTGCCGGAAGAACATCGCCCCATTGGAAAGTATGGACGGCTGCACCGGGAATATTTAAGGGAAATCCATCCAGCCCGATCGAACACATTGACCTTGACTGGGGAGTTATGGACATATCTTTCAGACCTGAACGAACAGGCACAGGAACGGTTAGACACCATCATGGAGCAGATGAAAATTGCCGAGGGCGTAACCGAGGAATTAAAGTGTACCCGTCAAATGGAATGGGTGCGGCGGTGCAATAATATCCACAATCGGGCAGAAGAAATTGTTTTGCATGAGATAATTTATTCATAATAGTATGGTGTCAGGATTATGACAAATCAGAGGTTAAAAGGTGCGTTATGTTAAAAAGCATAGGGTTATATTTTAGAAAAATAGATTTTCTGAATTTTGCAGTTGGAGCTATAATGCCAATCATTGTATTGTTTATAGTTTATTCATCAGTCAAATCAAATATAATTCTTCAAGACACTGATTTTTTATCACTGTTGATGAATCATAAAGGGAAATTCATATTTTACTTTTTCGTGTCCTTTATTGAAGAAGTTATTTTTAGAGGAATTATTTTTGGGCTGTTGCTGCAAAAATGTAAAAATAAGTATTTGAGTTGCGTAATAGCTGCACTTATTTTTACACTACCACATATTTTTAATACCGATAATATTTCTGTTCTGGTAATGTTTATTTTTCCTTTTCTATATGGAATATTTGCCAATGAAATGTTTTACACTACAAAGAGTATTTGGATGCCCACAGGGTTTCATTGGTTATGGAATTATACAATAACAAGTTTGTTTCTTGTTACAGGAACACAAAGTTTCATATATGTACATATCATAGTAGCAATGATTATAATGATACCGTTGTTTTACATTGTTATTGGGAAAACACGCCTAAGTGGCGATTGATAGCTTACAGTTTATCGCTTTATACAATATCAACTGAATAACCACAGCACAAACCGCTGCTACATGGAAGCCAACAAACCATGCAACAGCGGTTTTTCTTTACCGTTTTTTCCTCTGGCTGATAGGCGTTCCCATTTTCTTTGACTTCTTGAGAATACGAATGAGCCAGCGAAATTCTTCATCTGACAGATTTTTATAGTTGATACCAAGCTGCTTACAGTAAAGGACAACCAGCTTTTCATCCCGGCTGCCCTTGAAATTTTTAACCGCTTCCAGATTTTCTTTCAGTTCATCGGCAACGGTGGTCTGGGGTGCACTCTCACTGTCCTTTTTATGGGCTTCCCGAATATCCCGGATAATGAGGTTGAGGTCATCCCGTACCATCTGACTGAAATACTCATCATCGCTGATATGGGCAGCTTGCAACACTTTCAAATGGGGGTCATCTTCGCCGGGGCGATACCGTTCAATGATTTCATGCCGGACAGTATCGACAAGGGCGTTGAGGTTTTGAATCTGCATGGTGGCAATCCCATCCACATAAATCTCAATGTCCGTAAGAAACTTGATAAAATCCTTATGTGTAGCAAGTTCGCACAGCAGACGGTTGTTAATCCGACCGCTTTTCAGAAGTGCTACCATCTCATCACTCAAATGCAGCTCCCTTAATGGCGTGTTGATCTCCGCCCGGTTCTCTGTCCGGCAAAAGAGATAATCGAGGGACACCCCATAAAAATCTGCCAGCAGGATAAGGTTGCCATGATTGATTTCCTTATAGTCATCTTTTTCATAACTGCCAAGAGCCGATTTTGAAATACCCGTTTGCTCTGCCAGTTCTTCCAGTTTTAATCCTTTGTTTAATCGTAAATCTTTTAGCCGTTCCTGTATTGTAGTAGCTCCGTTCATTGAAGCAGTTCCCCCTTCTGACAACATTTATAACCGTTGAATTGATTATACCATATCAATTCCGCAATCGTGGAAATTTCTGATTTTTACCTCTGATTCCTACTTTGTGGACATACGGCACAGGGCACAAAAATGTTCTATGATACAGGTAGTTCATCGATGGATTATTCCAATCGAATGACCAGCCTGTGTGGGATATGCTTCCCCGGCGATGTAGTGCCATGACTTTTGGCAGGGATATGGAGGAACCCTGACCAAAACGAGCGTACCAAAGGGAGCGATACGCCGCTGTGAGATTCAGGGGAGGAACGACACCGAGGAGAACTGGCGAACTGACACCGAAATGATACCGAAACACGACAATCTGATAGGGGGGCAGTCTACCCTATCGCTGATACTTCGGGGAATTTTAGGCAGCTCTATGACCATAATTTTGCCGAAAATCGCCCCGAAACCATACACGAAAACGGGAGGAAGCGCAATATGCCGAGAATGAGCAAAAAGAGGAAGCATGAGCTTTCCTTTTACCTCAATGACCGGGGGCGTGTCACTTACAACGAGTTATGCCGGAAATGCCAGCATGGATGCAGGCAGAGCTTCCGGGCGGTTGTGGTTGACTGCCCCCGTTATTTATCCAAACGAGCAAAGAAAAAGGAGGAACATACCGAATGAATTTTGAATTTATGACGATAGACACACCATTGCCGCCCTGTATGCCCTTTCCCAGAGCATTGACAGGATTTCCAGTCAGCAGCACCGCAAAGGTCATGTACTGCCAGATGCTGGATGCTATGCTCTTCAACGGGCAGGAGGACGAGAACGGAATCCTGTTTGTCTGCGTTCCTGTTACAGCCATTGCCGCTGTCCTGTCCCGCAGCCCCATGACGGTCAAGCGTTCTCTGAATGAACTGGAAACTGCCGGACTTATCATGCGGGTGCGTCAGGGCGTGGGAGAACCAAACCGGATTTATGTGCTGATACCGAGAAAGGAGGACGCTGTCCTTGCCTGATACCTCAAAGCTGGAAAAGCTCAACCGGGAGTTGGAAAAAAGCGAAAAGAAACTGCGGAAAGCCATCAATGATGAAAAGGCATTGCAGCACCAGTTAAAGCAGCTTACCCGAAAGGAACGGACGCACCGGCTCTGTACTCGTGGCGGTATGCTGGAAAGTTTTCTGCAAGAGCCGGAACGCCTGACAGATGATGATGTCATGTTGTTGTTGAAACTTATTTTTCACAGACAGGACACGCAGGAACTATTAAAAAAACTGCTGGAACGGGAGAAGCCGGAAATCCCTTAGTTTACTAAGGGCGCAATTATACACCACCCAGAGGTTGGTGCATTGCGTTCTCCGAAGGCTCCTCGCCGGAGGGCTGTGATTTGTGCGAGCAATGAGCCGAACGAATATGCTTGCATATTCACTCGGCGAATGCCGCAGCAGCCGACAGAATGTCGGCTTCCGCGGTCATGGTCTGCTCCAAATCATACAGGGGACGCTACGCTTCCCCTGCGCTGGCTGCCGCCAGCTACCCTTTTGTGGACTTGCCATCTGGGGACACCTTGCGCTGCAAGCTGTTCCCAGCCGACAAGTTTCATAAAATATGCTATCTTTTCGATAGGCGATGAAGTATAATGAAGATGACAACAAATCGGTAGTTGGAGGAAAAATAATGGACTACAAAATAGATGATAAAAACCTTGATGTATCAATGTTTATTTCTTTTGTCAATCAAGTATGGCAAGGTAATTATGATGTGGAACAAACAAGGATGGCATTATCTAAAACATTAAATATAACAGCCTATGACAATAAAAAGCTAGTAGGATGCTTGCGTATTCTTTCCGATGATTACTATTTTGGAACAATTACAGAGTTACTGGTTCTTCCTCAATATCAAAAACAGGGGATTGGAAGCAAACTTCTTCAACTTGCAAAAGATAATACACCTACAATGTTATATTTCGGCTCTCAACCAGAAGCAGAAAAATTTTATGAAAAGAATGGTTGTCAAAAAAGTTTACAATCTTACATGATAAATAGAAAAGAGTAAGGGACAATTTGAAGTTATAAGTGGATTTTTGCGAAGCTGTATGATACTATTATTTTATAACGATTTGAAAATTCGTGGATTACTTAACAAATTAGAAGGAGGTATTTTATATGTTTAAAAAAGCTTTTTGGGTTCCTTATGAGGATAGTGCCAATTACCCAACTCTTGCAAAAACTATGGAAGCAATTTCAAAGTATTGTGAAGAAAATGGTGAGTCTTATACATTTATTAACGATGACGAAGTGGAGATAAATGGAAAAAGATATGAAATATATAGGGGCTACGAAAATGGTAGTAGGGGAAATTACGGCATAAAATGTAAAGAAAAATAAATCCAATTTGTTATTCTACACACATCGGGTCAACTTGCCCCGAACTTCTACAACTAAATACCCGCCGCCCACACAGCGGCACACCGAGCAGGAAATCTGAAAAAGGTCTCCTGCTTTTTTTCTGCCCAAAATGAGGTGGTAAAACACCACCCCATCCACCAATTACCGAAAGGAGGGACACGAAATGCCCTGTCCACACAACGAAATCACGATTGTTCAGCGCAGCCAGCGGCAGTCTGCTGTTGCCGCCGCTGCTTACCAGAGTGGCGAAAAGCTGTTCTGTGAATACGACCAGCAAGTGAAGCACTACCCGGAAAAGCGTGGTATCGTCCACAATGAAATCCTGCTCCCGGCAAATGCCCCACAGGAATATGCAGACCGCAATACTTTATGGAACGCCGCCGAAGCGGTGGAGAAGCAATGGAACTCCCAGCTTGCAAGGCGGTGGGTGCTTACCATCCCAAGAGAGATACTGCCTGACCAGCACGCTGTCCTTGTACGGGAGTTTTGTGAGCAGCAGTTTGTTTCCAAAGGCATGATTGCTGATTTTGCCATCCATGACCCCCATCCGCCGGGACACAATCCCCACGCCCATGTCCTGCTGACTATGAGAGCAATGGACGAGCATGGAAAATGGCTTCCCAAGAGCCGTAAGGTTTATGACCTTGACGAGAACGGGGAACGGATAAAGCTGCCATCCGGCAGGTGGAAAAGCCACAAGGAGGATACGGTGGACTGGAACGACCAGAAGTATTGTGAAATCTGGCGGCATGAATGGGAGGTCATCCAGAACCGCTATCTGGAAGCCAATGACCGCCCGGAGCGTGTGGACTTGCGTTCCTATGCCAGACAGGGGCTTGATATAGTCCCCACTGTCCATGAGGGGGCTGCTGTCCGCCAGATGGAAAAGCGTGGTATCCAGACGAATATCGGCAACCTGAACCGGGAAATCAGAGCCGCCAACCGCCTGATGAAGTCCATCCGGCAGCTTATCCAAAACCTCAAAGGCTGGATTACCGAGCTGGGAGAAAAACGGAAAGAGCTGCTTGCACAAAAAGCGGCGGAAGAAGTAACATTTCTTCCCAATCTGCTGACGAAGTATATGGAGATACGAAAGGAAGAACGGAAGGACTGGACAAGGGCTGGACAGAACCGGGGGACTTCACAGGACTTAAAGGCAGTCAGCGAAGCCCTGTCCTATCTCCGGCAAAAGGGGCTTTCCACTGTGGAGGACTTAGAAGCGTTTCTGGAATCTTCCGGGAAATCAGCCGCCGATTACCGCAATCAGATGAAGCCAAAGGAAGCCCGCAGCAAAGTGATTGACGGGATTCTTGCCAGCCGGACAGACTGCAAGGAATGTAAGCCTGTCTATGAGAAGTACCAGAAGATATTTTTTAAGAAAACAAAGGAGAAATTCAAACAGGAACACCCAGAGGTTGCCCGATATGCGAAAGCCGCCGCCTACCTTGCCAAGCACCCGGATGATAAGGACAGCACCCAAGAGGAGCTGCAAGAGGAGCAGGAAACGCTTCACAGCGAAATCGCAGAGCTGAAAGTACCGCTGACCGAGGTACAAGAGGATTTGAAGAAGCTGCGGGACATCCGCTACTGGGTACGGAAAGCCACACCCGGCACAGAGGAAAGCAAAGAGCCGCCCAAGAAGCAGCCCATCAAGGAAGTCTTGCAGGATAAGGCAGACGAGAAAAAAGCACAAAGAACTGCCCCGGCGCAGACAAAACACAAACAACAGGATATGGAACTTTAACAGGCACTTGCCATTTTCAATCAGAGAATGTCAGGTGCTTTTCTTTTTTTCAAGGAGGGATAGATTTGAATGTATTTGAAACTGTGAAGCAGTCCGTTACAACAAGACAGGCTGCGGAGCATTATGGAATCCATGCAGGCCGGAACGGGATGGCTTGCTGCCCGTTCCATAACGATAAGACCCCAAGCATGAAGCTGGATCAGCGTTACCACTGCTTCGGCTGCGGTGCAGATGGGGATGTGATTGATTTTACCGCCGCCCTGTATGGGCTGGGAAAGAAAGAAGCCGCCGTACAACTGGCACAGGACTTTGGGCTTTCCTATGAGGACTGGAAGCCGCCGGGAAAGGCAAAAAAGCCCAAGCCCCGGCAGAAATCCCCGGAGGAACAGTTTCAGGAGGCAAAGAACCGCTGCTTTTGTATTCTTGCCGATTATCTCCACCTGCTCCGGGCATGGAGAAAGGAATATGCCCCGCACTCCCCGGAGGAAGCCTTTCATCCCCGGTTTGTGGAAGCCTTACAGAAGCAAGACCAAGTGGAATATCTGCTGGATGTGCTGCTGTTCGGGGAGACGGAGGAAAAAGCGGCTTTGATTACGGACTACGGAAAGGATGTGATACAGCTTGAACAACGAATGGCAGAGCTTGCAGCCGCAGACGCAGCAAGAACTAAAAAACACCATGAACGCCATGCAGCCGCCCCAGAGCGCCCCTGAAATCAAGACGGGGCTGGAAACTACCGAGAAAGGCGGTGTCCGTCAGAGCATACGGAACTGCCTGACCGTATTCCAGCGTGACCCGCTGCTTTCCGGGGCTATCGCATACAACATCCTGACCGACCGCAAGGACATCATAAAGCCCATCGGTTTTCACAGAGAAAGCACCGCCCTGAACGATACGGACATGAAGTATCTGCTTCTTTATCTGGAAGAAACCTACGGGCTTACCAATGAGAAAAAGATTGATAACGCCATCGGGATTGTGGCGAATGAAAACAAGTACCATCCCATCCGGGACTATCTCAATACCCTTGTGTGGGACGGGACAGAGCGAATCCGTTTCTGCCTGCGGCACTTTCTGGGGGCTGACGCAGACGATTACACCTATGAAGCATTGAAGCTGTTCCTGCTGGGTGCAATCTCACGAGCCTTTCAGCCGGGGTGCAAGTTTGAAATCATGCTCTGCCTGGTAGGCGGTCAGGGGGCTGGCAAGTCCACCTTCTTCCGTCTGCTGGCAGTCCGGGACGAGTGGTTCTCCGATGATTTGCGGAAGCTGGACGATGACAATGTGTACCGCAAGCTGCAAGGTCACTGGATTATCGAAATGTCGGAAATGATGGCAACCGCCAACGCCAAGAGCATTGAGGAAATCAAGTCATTTTTAAGCCGACAGAAAGAGGTCTACAAGATACCTTATGAAACCCACCCGGCAGACCGCCCCCGTCAGTGCGTGTTTGGCGGCACTTCCAATGCCCTTGACTTCCTGCCCCTTGACCGTTCCGGCAACCGCCGCTTTATCCCCGTCATGGTGTACCCGGAGCAAGCCGAGGTTCACATTTTGGAGGACGAAGCCGCTTCCAGAGCCTATATCGAGCAGATGTGGGCAGAAGCGATGGAGATTTACCGAAGCGGAAGGTTCAAGCTGGCTTTCAGCCCCGCCATGCAGCGGTATCTCAAAGAACACCAGCGGGATTTTATGCCGGAGGACACCAAAGCCGGAATGATACAGGCGTATCTTGATAAGTACACCGGGAGCATGGTCTGTTCCAAGCAGCTCTACAAGGAAGCTTTGAACCATGCTTTTGACGAGCCGAAGCAATGGGAAATCCGGGAAATCAACGAGATTATGAACCAGTGCATTGACCGCTGGAGGTACTTCCCAAACCCAAGAATGTTTTCCGAATATGGCAGACAAAAGGGCTGGGAGCGTGAAAACCCGGCAACGGACTCCGGCAACCCGTCTGAAAAAACAATGGACGGTTTTGTGGAGGTCACAGAACAGATGGAGCTTCCATTCTGAAAATGACAGCCCGTTGCCCCCCCTGTTGCTATCCCGTTGCCGAGCCGGTTGCCGGGGAAAATCCCGAAACTGTCGGCTTTTCTCCCCTATGACAACCAAAACAACAGAAAAATAAAAGAAAAGTATAAATAGTAACCATCGCCAGATTGAGATTGTTTGCAAGGTCTTTTGAAGCCCGTTGCCGGACTTCGTTGCCGACACCCTCTGTCTGGCTATTTTCATGCATGGAGGATAACTGCCTATGGCGAATAATAAGATGAATATTGAAGGAAAAAATTACTCGGATATTCCGGTGTGGCGTAGATATACGCTTACCATTGAGGAAGCAGCCAGATATTATCATATCGGCGAAGGAAAATTGAGAACGCTTATTGACACACATCCCAATGAGGATTTTTATGTGATGAACGGCAATCGTGCCCTCATTAAGCGTGAGAAATTTGAGAGGTATCTGGATCAGGCTACTGCTGTGTAAACAGAGCTGACAGATTTACCGATTTCACATGATATAACTATGCGGAGAGCTGGATTTGTGCTATGATAAGAGCGCAAGTCTGGCTCTCTTTTTTGAAAGGAGAGTTCACGATGAGTGAGAAAAGACGAGATAACCGTAATCGGATTTTGCGAGAGGGCGAGTACCAGCGTAAAGATGGGAGGTATCGGTTCCGCTATATTGATGAGGACGGAAAAGAGAAAAATGTATACAGCTGGCGTTTAGACAAGAATGACCCAATGCCAAAGGGGAAGAAGCGGGAGCCTTCCCTGCGTGAGAAAGAAAAACAGATTGAAGCGGATTTGTTTGACCGTATCGTAACCAACGGTGGCAACTATACTGTTTTGGAACTGGTAGAAAAGTATGTTTCATTGAAAACAGGAGTTCGTCACAATACGGTTGCCGGATATAAAACGGTCATCAATATGCTGAAAAAAGAGAGTTTTGGGAATCTGCGAATTGATAAGGTGCGTTTGTCAGACGCCAAGGCATGGTTGATTAAGCTCCAACAAATTGATGGGCGGGGATATAGTTCCATTCATTCTATCAGGGGAGTTCTCAGACCGGCATTTCAGATGGCGGTAGATGATGATTTGCTTCGTAAAAATCCATTTGAATTTGAGCTTGCCTCCGTCATTGTCAATGATTCTGTTACCAGAGAAGCGATCACCCGAAAGCAGCAGAGAGATTTGTTGAAGTTTATTCAGGAAGATAAACATTTCAGCAGATACTATGATGCAATCTATATTCTTTTTCACACAGGGCTTCGTATCTCAGAGTTCTGTGGATTGACGGTTTCAGAAATCGAGTTTGGAGAAATGCGTATTAAGGTAGACCATCAGTTACAGCGTACTGCACAGATGCAGTATGTAATTGAAGAGCCAAAAACTGACAAAGGCATCCGCTATGTGCCGATGACGGAAGCTGTCGCAGCGTGTTTTCGCAGAATTATTGCCAACCGAAAGACACCAAAAGTTGAACCGATGGTGGAAGGATACGCTGGATTTTTATTTTTGGATAAAAACGATATGCCGATGGTTGCCCTTCACTGGGAGAAGTACATGGAGCATATCATTCAGAAATACAACAGGATTTACCGTATCCAGATGCCGAAAGTTACCCCTCATGTATGCAGGCACACCTTTTGCTCTAATATGGCAAAATCCGGGATGAATCCGAAAACCTTGCAGTATATCATGGGTCACGCAGACATCAGTGTAACCTTGAACACTTACACCCATGTGAATTTTGATGATGCAAAGGAAGAAGTATATCGGATAGCGAATAGTTAAAAAAGCCCGTTGGTAAGGACGCTTGCTTTACCAACGGATTTACCAAGATTGCAGGGAAAAACACAAGAAAATACGAGAAGATTTGAGAAGATACCTTGAAAAGAAAGGAAAACTCAAAAGTCGGAAAACCCTGAAATATCAAGCGTTTGAGAAGAAATACAAGACTTAAATGGAGATATAAAAAGATGATTAAAGTATTATTCATTTGCCACGGCAATATCTGCAGATCAACTATGGCCGAGAGTGTTTTTACGCACAAGGTAAAAACGCTCGGCCTTTCAGATCAGTTTTTGATCGACAGTTTTGCAACAAGTACAGAAGAGATTGGGAATCCGCCTCACAGAGGAACAGTGAACAAGCTGAGAGAAGTGGGAATACCACTGGTTCCGCACAGAGCGAAGCAGATTACGTGGGCGGATTATGAAAAATCCGATTATATTATTGGTATGGATTCTGCTAATATGCGTAATCTTAACAGGATGCTGAAGAATGATCCGGAAGAGAAGCTCTATAAGTTTCTGACTTTTGCCGGATCAGGACGGGATATTGCGGATCCTTGGTATACAGGAAATTTTGATGAAACTTATGAAGATATACAGGAAGGTTGTGAGGGATTTCTGGATTATCTGGAGAAACATGGAGAAATCCATTACTGATATTTCGGAATGAGACACAAATCTGAAACAATACAAAAGGTATGACAGTAAAAGGCGGCGGAAGCTGCTTTTTCTGTCGATGAAAACTTCTTTACAAATCTGAAAACTTCTATTATACTGATTCATACAGCAGGCAACTCAGATTCAGCAGAGAAATCTGCTCTCTACAATTCTACAGTGGAAGTTCTTTCCACGAAAATATCTAATTGTGTTATCAGATCAGAATCATTTTGTGCGTTGTTGTGAGAGCGCACAGGATTTTGTCAGGACGTTCGTCCGCTTTGTTTCACAGAAAGGAAATTAAATATGGAAAAAGGTTATGAAACTTTTGTCACGGACCTGAGAAAGCTTCTTCTTGCGGCTATGGATCTGCGGGAAGAAGAAATTTATTTTTCAAACGATGGAGAAAAATATGGCTGTTTGGGAGATAGGCTATTTGTAGAAAGTGGTCATATGGAAAAGGCAAAAACAGTCTGCGGGTTGCATACAGAAGAGCTTTATAAAAGGTACTGTCAGGAACATTCTTTTGAAAATATCGTTCATGATTGTGTTAGGGAGATAAAAAAAGTCAGTGAAAATTGTGTGCTATGTGATTTGGACGATCTGAAAGATTATGAGAAGGTAAAAAGCAGACTTTTTATTCGACTTCTGAATGCAGATAAAAACAGGACTATACTGAAGGAGCTGGTTCATCACAAAATCGGAGATATTGCTTTAGTGGTTTATTATCTTGCAGGAGAAAAAGAGGGATATGTTCTGAGTGCAAAGATCAAGAAAAGTTTTGTGGAGAAATGGGGAAAAGATGCGGATACTGTTTTCGAAGCTGCTCTAATAAATACATATTTTATCAGCCCACCAAGAATCTATCATTGGGAAAAAATGCTGTTTGATAAGACGTACGAAGGAGATAATTTCATGGATATCCTTGGAACATACCATCCAAATAAAGGGATTGCCGGGAATTGCCTGAGTACAGAAAAGCGTACTAATGGAGCGGCAGCAATCTTTTTGCCCGGGGTAGCCAGACGTCTTTCTGAACTTCTGGGGTCAGACCTGTATCTGGTTTTTACCAGTGTTCATGAAGTAATGGTCCATAATGCGGATGTGGTTTATCCGGAAGATTTGAAAGAAGTTCTAAGTGATACGCTCGAGAAAGCAACTCCGGAAGAAGATTATCTGACATCTTCCATTTATCGATACAGCAGAAGGAGTGGTGAATTCTCTGTGGAATTGAAATGAGCTAAAGAAAAGTGGCATATGGAAATTAAGGCCGGAATCCATCATAAAGAATGAAATTCCGGCCAGGTTCTTTCTCTGTGTTATGCTGTTTGTCTAACTATTATCATAAAAGCTTTTTTGTGGTTTAGCTGAGAAGTGCGGAATCGTTGGAAAATTCTTCACCGCTGGCTTCTTCGAATTTGTCTAGAAGATCCTTGACTGTAAGCTTTTTCTTTTCTTCACCCTGGATATCCAGAATGATCTTTCCCTCCCACATCATGATCAGACGGTTGCCGTGAGTGATAGCATCACGCATGTTATGGGTGATCATCATGGTTGTCAGATGATCGCGGGTTACGATCATGTCTGTGATCTCGAGAACCTTGGCTGCAGTCTTCGGATCAAGGGCAGCAGTGTGCTCATCCAGAAGAAGAAGCTGAGGCTTCTTTAAAGTTGCCATCAGAAGTGTCAATGCCTGACGCTGGCCACCGGAGAGGAGCCCGACTTTGGAAGTGAGGCGGTCCTCAAGACCAAGACCGAGAATCTTCAGGAGTTCGTGATATTCTTCCCGTTCCTGACGGGTAATGCCCGGACGGAGAAGGCGAGATTTTCCGCGGCGTTTGGCAAGAGCAAGATTTTCTTCAATTCCCATAGTTGCAGCAGTTCCGGTCATAGGATCCTGGAATACACGGCCAAGATACGCGGCTCTTTTATATTCTGAAAGTTTTGTGACATCGGTTCCACCGATAATGATCTTTCCGGAATCTACAGGCCAGGCACCGGCAACTGCATTCAGCATAGTGGATTTTCCGGCACCGTTTCCTCCGATGACTGTAACAAAATCACCTTCGTTCAGATGAAGATCCACGCCGTTTAAAGCAACCTTTTCATTGATGGTGCCCGGATTAAATGTTTTATGTATATCGATCAGTTTCAGCATGATCATTTACCTCCCTGTTTGGCTTTTGTAAAGTATTTGCCCTTCCAGTATGGGAAAGCAAGGAACAATGCAACGACGAGTGCGGAAAGCATTTTAAGAAGGTCTGTATCAATTCCCATCCAGATAACAATCTGAAGTACCAGGTAATAAAGAATAGAACCAAATACAACGCTTAACAGCTTCAGTGCAAAGTTGCGGAAAATACGGCTGAAGATCGCTTCGCCGATAATTACTGCAGCAAGACCTATAACGATGGAACCACGTCCCATGTTGATATCTGCAAATCCC
This sequence comes from Ruminococcus sp. AF20-12LB, assembly GCF_003478985.1. NCBI lineage: Bacteria > Bacillati > Bacillota > Clostridia > Eubacteriales > Oscillospiraceae > Ruminococcus > Ruminococcus sp. AF20-12LB. Next base: position 30,366 of record NZ_QUGH01000002.1, read on the forward strand.
TGATACTGTGTGAGAAGAGCACCGGAAAGAGCAACAAGTCCGTTGGAAAGCATCAGTCCCAGAACCTTATTACGATCTGTGTTGATACCCTGTGCACGCGACATACTTGGATTACATCCGGTCGCACGCAGGGAACATCCGAGTTCAGTTCCGAAGAACCAGTAAAGGACTGCAATCAGAATAACGATCATAATTGCTACGATAAAAAGCGTATTCTGTGTCAGAACAACACCCTTGACACGTCGAAGGGATACCAGAAGATTAAATTTATCAACATTGATCGCCTGGTTTGCTTTTCCCATGATTTTCAGGTTAACAGAGTAAAGGGAAAGTTGTGTCAGGATTCCGGCAAGGATAGCCGGGATGCCCATAAAGGTATGAAAAATACCGGTGGCAAGACCTGCCAGAAGTCCTGCTCCTGTTGCAGCCAGCATGGACACCCATACATTGTGTCCGCTGAGCATCATCATGATACAAACAGCGCCGCCTGTACATAAAGTTCCGTCAACGGTAAGATCCGCAATATCAAGAATGCGGAATGTAATGTACACACCGATCGCCATGATTCCCCAGATAAGCCCCTGTGCGGCAGCTCCCGGAAGTGCGGTCATTAAACTCATAATCTGCATGTTAAATTATCCTCCTCTTTTTTATGCACGAACAGCGAGAAGGGTAACTCCCTTCTCGCTGTATCAGTGTATAATAGGTTTTTTACCGATTATTCAGCTGTTTCTTCTGTTTCGATTGCTTCATATCCATCCGGAATTTTAATACCAAGCTCGTCACAGATGTCTTTGTTGTATTCTTTTGTGAATTTTGGTGCATATTCAATCGGCATTTTGGAGATATCTTTACCATCCTGAAGGATGCTGACTGCCATTTCGCCGGTTTTGTATCCAAGATCATAGTAGCTGATGGAAAGTGTTGCAACACCGCATGCCTTGCAGATACCTTCTTCACCAGCGATTACCGGAACCTTTGCCGGGAGACAGATGTTGTTGATGATCTCAGTATTGGATGCTACAGTATTATCTGTAGGTGCATAGATCACATCGCTGTCATTGGCAGCTGTGGTAACAACGGATGAAAGATCGTTGGAATCAGAGAATGCATAATATTCACAGGTATAACCAAGCTTCTCAAGAGCATCTTTTACAGTATCTACCTGATATTGGGAGTTCGGCTCTGCTGAGCAGTAGAGAAGTCCGACATTTTTTGCATCCGGGAAAAGCTCATGGAGCATATCGGCCTGCTCATCAAGAGGAGCAAGATCAGAAGTACCGGAAATGTTCCCGCCTACTGTTCCGTCAAAGTCATCGATCCCAAGAGCGACACCGTACTCGGTAACGGCTGTTCCGAGGATCGGGATATCGGAAGTTCCGGCAGCTGCAGCCTGAAGAGATGCGGTTGCGTTTGCAAGGATCAGGTCTGCCCCCTCTGAAACAAAGCCGTTGATAATGGTAGAACAGGTATTAGAATCACCCTGTGCATTCTGCTCGTCGAATTTTACGGAATCCCCCATTTTCTCAGTGATCGCATCCTCAAAGCCCTTGGTTGCGGCATCCAGTGCATCATGCTGGACCAGCTGGCAGATACCTATTGTGTAAGTCTTTTCTTCTTTGGCGCTTACTGTTGCAGCACAGGTCCCTGTTACAAGAGCTGCTGCGAGTACAGCTGTTAAAATACGCTTTTTCATATTGTTTTCCTCCTCGCGATATTGCTGCATTTTTTGGATTATTTAAAAATGCAACTCTGATTGTGTTAATATAACACTTTAACGCTTAAAAGTCAAGAAGAATTAACGCGAAAATATGTTGAATAAACAGATCCGGAAAAACAAAATAAAGCATGAAATGAAATGCAGGCACAGAGAAAAACACAAGGTCATATCATATTGTGAATGTAGTTTTCGAGGAGAATGAACATGGCATATAAAATCGTTCTGGATGCCGGACACGGCGGAGAAGATCCAGGTGCTGTTTATAAAGAACGTAAGGAAAAGGATGACAATCTGAAACTGACCCTTGCGGTAGGAAAGATCCTGGAAGAGAACGGCGTGGATGTGGTTTATACCAGGACTACCGATATTTATCAGACTCCTTTTGAAAAAGCGAAAGCCGCAAATGAAGCCGGAGCAGATTTTTTTATTTCTTTTCATCGCAACAGTAGTTCCGGGCCCGAACAATACAATGGAGTTGAAGTATTAGTCTATGATAAGAAAGGCATTAAATATCAGATGGCACAGAATATCCTGGGAGCATTGGGGGAACTGGGGTTTCGGGAACTGGGCGTGAAAGAACGTCCCGGGCTGGTAGTGCTCCGGCGCACAAAAATGCCGGCACTTTTGATCGAGACCGGATTTATAAACTCGGAAAAGGATAATCAGCTTTTTGAAAAAAAATTCGAAGAGATTGCCAGAAGCATCGCAGATGCCATTCTGGGAACATTGAATGAGGAAACTGTGGAAGAACCATTATATTATCGAGTACAGACAGGAGCATTTCGAAACCGGGAAAACGCAGACCGGATGTTGTATCAGCTGACAGATCAGGGATTTCCGGCGTTTATCCTGAGAGAGAATGATCTTTACAAAGTTCAGGTAGGAGCATATATGCAGCTTGGAAATGCGGTCAATATGGAACAAAGGCTGAGGGACAGAGGATATAGCACAGTGATCGTTACAAAATAGAAAACAGATGATCTGTTAGTGCATCTGCCACGAAAGAGTGATATGATTAGGCAATACAGAAAGCTGGATAAGGGATATCTGTCAGATAAATATCTTTTGATCCGGGATTTAGCTGCAGATGGTAAAGAAAGGACATAGAAAATAATGTACGAAGAGTTTCTGAAACAGATAGAAGATTTCATGTTTATAGAAGATAAGCCGGAAAAAGCGGATGTGATCTTTATTCCAGGAAACGGATATCCTCAAATGGCGGAAAAAGCAGCGGAGCTTTACAGGAATGGGTTTGCACCAAAGATCCTGCCCAGTGGAAGATACAGTATCACAGCAGGGAGATTTACAGGAGTTCTTGACAAGAAAGAATGTTATTGTGGGACATACAAAACGGAATGGGATTTTTTGAAAGATGTCCTGATGCAGAATGGTGTACCAGAGGAAGCAATCCTGAAAGAAGATCAGGCAACCTATACTTATGAGAATGCAATTTATTCCCGACAGGTAACAGACAGAGAATACCTGGATATCAAAAAGGCGATTCTCTGCTGTAAAACCTGTCATGCAAGGCGTGCATTGATGTATTACAAGTTGCTTTATCCGGATACGGAATTCTTTGTGAGTTCATGTTGTGTGGATTCTATAGATAAAAATACGTGGATTATGACAAATGATGGAATTGATGAAGTAATGGGGGAAATAACTAAAATAATTAAACAATTTTCATTGATGCTCAAAAAAAATTAATTTAGGGGTGTCGTAAAAAAAAGAATTGTGTTATAATGCATTTGACGAAAAAACGAAATATCTGTTACGAAAGATTAACAAGATATTAATTTTTGGAGAAATATTGGTTCGAGCGCATGTTACATGCGTTCGATATTTTATATAACTGAATTTTTTGACAAAAGGCAAATATGAATCTTAGATTTTGAATATAGAGGTGCAGATTATTATGAAAAAGAACACAAAGAATACATTTAGCAGAAGCTTTTCAATACTGGCAGCAGCGGCATTATCCATGACACTGATCGGAGGACAGACCTTTCCGGCATATGCGGAGAACTCTTCAGGTATAGAATCCGGTGCTGTGATCCCGGATAATATAACTATTGACAGCCCTACAGCTCTTGCTAACATTGCGCTTCCATCTAATGCGTATGGAACTCTTTCCTGGGCAGATAGTTCTTATGTTCCGGACAAACGTGTACAATCCTGTGGGGTAGTATTCAAACCTGCTGCAGGGGCTGACCTTTCAGGTCTTCCAGGGTGGGACAGTAATTCAGGAACACTTACAGGTTCCGTGACAGTTGTGGTCAGCAGCCTTGACAGTACAGAGGAAAATTCCGGAAGTGAGGAAAGCTCCGATTCTTCTGATTCAGGAGAATCCTACGAAACCGATGATAAAGAGGAAAATGGAACTGACGTCAATGAGAGTGATGCAGATACTTCCGTAAAAGAAACAGAGGACAGCACTGCAGAGAATGAAGGGAAGAACGAAGGTCTGCAGACTGACAGTGTTCAGGAGAATGAGAATAAAGAAGATTCGGAGACAACAGGAAAAACGGAGCAGTCTTCTTCAGATTCTTCAGATACAGCAGATGCCAGTGGAGAGGAAAAAAGGGATCCGGAGATAACGGAAGCTCCGGAGGTAACAGCTGCACCATCTGAGGATAATAAAACTCAGGATGGGGAAGAAGCAGAAGCTGCGGAAACTCCTGCTGTAACGATAACTCCGGCGGCAGAAGATGATATGGATCCTGATGCAGCATCTGAGAGCAGAGACGATGAGAATCATGAAAAAAATAACGATGCTGAAATCACCGCGATCCCGGAAATCACGGAGACTCCTGATGCTGAAGAAAACAAGAATAATATTTTTGACAGGAAAGATGATACAGAGGATAAACGCCCTCAGAATGCAGCTACCGATCTGACAGAAAAAGAAAAAGAGGAAATTGCGTCTCAAAATCATACCTGTGATGGAATCACGGTATCAGGAATCGATCTTCCGTGGTATGTACAGTTTCGTGTTTCCGGTGGTGAGGATTATCAGTTTACCAATGAAGAAGATGCAACGATCTTTAAATCCTATGAGTTTGAACTCTGGGATACACAGAATAATACAGAGTATAAAATTCCGGATGGAGAGTATATCAGTGTGACTGTACCTGTAAAGGCCGGCTATACATATTCTATTGAGCACCTTCTTGATAATGGCGCAATGGAGACCATCATTCCAAGCGTGGATGGTGACACAATGACTTTCAGTACACATTCATTCAGCCCATTTGGCATTGCCGGAAGTAAATCTCTGGTAGGGCCAGATGCTGAAAGCAATACCGGTGCAACGATTACACCTGCAGCAGATGCTTCGTCTTCGGATGCTTCATCTTCAGGTACTGCAGATCCTGCAGAAACAGACAGTACAGACACCAATGCGGCGGAGACATCTCAGAATCTGACTTCAGATAGCCCGGATCAGGAACAGCCTTCTTCTCAGAACAGTGATACGGCGGGGAATGAGGCTGAAGAACAGTCTTCTGCAACAACATCCAAGAAACAGGTAAATACTGGAGATAACACCCAGATTCTTCCGTTTGTGATCTTGTTTGTGGCAGCGGCAGTTGTAGCCGGTGTAGCTGTGTTTTTTAAGAAAAGAAAGAAGTAATGAATAAGAATAAGAGAAAAAGCTCTCCCATATAATGACTGTGGGAGGGCTTTTTTATGAAGGGAAAAGCAATATTACGATCATTGCTGCTGGCCTATGGAGTGACAGGACTTTTTCTTCTGATACTGGCATTTTTGCTCTTTCAGTTTGAATTTGGAGGAGGGACGGCGGCGGTAGGGATCATTATTATTTATGTGGTATCCTGCCTGGCCGGAGGTTTTATGGCGGGAAAGATCATACGGAAAGACCGATATATTTGGGGGATCGTTACCGGGCTTTCTTATTATGTTCTGCTGCTTCTGGTATCTTTTCTGGCACAGGGGAAATGGGATATGACCTTTGCCCATGCGTTGACTACTTTTTTTATGTGTCTTGGTGGCGGAGCCATTGGTGGGATGCTGTCGTAAAAGCTTACAAAAAAATGCTTTGAAAATCGATGATTTTATGCTATACTAGGCGAAGAATAGAATACATAAAGGAGGATATATCATGGAACATATCAAGACATTAAATACAAAGAACCTTCAGAACACGGTTAAGAAGGGTGGATGTGGCGAATGTCAGACATCCTGTCAGTCTGCTTGCAAGACTTCCTGTACAGTAGGAAACCAGAGCTGCGAGCATAAATAAGAAGCAGCCGTTGAATGAGTGGAAAGCAGCGGGAGATCCGCTGCTTCACTTGTTTTATCTGAAGTAACAGGTATCCAGCAAAACGCGCCGGAGGGCGCGTTTTGTCGGGTTATAAAAGAATTTTAGAAAGGATTGCGGGAAGATGAGTCTGATTCACCGTTATCAAAGTAATGGATATAATATTGTGCTGGATATCAACAGTGGCTGTATCCACCTTGTAGATGAAATAACCTATGAGGTACTGCCATATCTTGAAGAAGGCATGGAAGCGGATGCCATAGCTGAGAAGCTTGGCGACCGTTTTAAGAAAGAGGATGTGGAAACATCTGTAACTGAATGTAAGAAGCTTCAGGAACAGGGAATGCTTTTTACAAAAGATATTTATGAGAATATTATTGATGAATTTACCAAAAACCGCCAGACTGTTGTAAAGGCTCTTTGTCTTCATATTGCTCATGACTGTAATCTGGCATGCAGATACTGTTTTGCAGAAGAAGGAGAGTATCACGGAAGACGTGCACTGATGTCCTTTGAAGTAGGAAAAAAGGCTTTGGATTTCCTGATCGCTAATTCCGGCTCCAGAAAGAATCTGGAAGTGGATTTCTTTGGCGGCGAGCCTCTTATGAACTGGCAGGTCGTAAAGGATCTTGTGAAATACGGAAGAGAACAGGAGAAACTTCATAACAAAAAATTCCGCTTCACACTGACAACCAACGGCGTTCTTTTAAATGATGAGGTGATGGAATTCTGCAATAAGGAGATGGGAAATGTAGTCTTAAGCGTGGACGGCAGAAAAGAAGTCCATGATTACATGCGCCCGTTCCGTAAGGGTGCAGGAAGCTATGATCTGATCATGCCGAAATTTGAGAAATTTGCGGAATCCAGAAATCAGGACAAGTATTATGTAAGAGGAACCTTTACTCATCATAATCTTGATTTTTCCCAGGATGTTCTGCATCTGGCTGACCTTGGCTTCAAACAGATTTCTGTTGAGCCGGTTGTGGCAGCAGATACAGAAGAGTATGCGATCCGTGAGGAGGACATCCCACAGATTCTGGAACAGTATGACATTCTTGCAAAAGAAATGATCAGAAGAGAAAAAGAAGGAAAAGGATTCAACTTCTTCCACTTTATGATAGACCTTACCGGTGGTCCGTGTGTATATAAACGACTTTCCGGATGCGGCTCAGGAACCGAGTACCTGGCTGTTACTCCGTGGGGAGATTTTTATCCATGCCACCAGTTTGTTGGTGAGGAACAGTACCTTATGGGTAATGTAGACGAGGGAATCACAAAGCCTGAAATCGTAAAAGACTTTGGAAGATGTAACGTCTATACGAAACCGGACTGTAAAGACTGTTTTGCCAGATTCTACTGCAGCGGCGGCTGTGCGGCAAATGGTTACCACTTCGGCGGAGATATCCGGGGGAATTATAAGATCGGATGCGAACTCCAGAGGAAGCGTGTGGAGTGCGCTATCATGATAAAAGCCGCTTTGGCGGAATAAGAGAGGAAAAAGAAAATGAAGAAAAGTAGAGGAATTGCAGTGCTGCTTCTGACAGCAATTGTCACAGTATTCTTCTGCTATGTGGCTGCGGTAGGCATTGGTCCTACAGGAACAGGTTCGGCTAAGAACATCAATACCGGACTTGATCTTGCCGGCGGTGTCAGCATCACATACCAGGCTAAGGACAGCAATCCGAGCAAGGAAGATATGTCCGATACTGTTTACAAGATGCAGCAGCGTGTTTCTCAGTACAGTACTGAGGCACAGGCATATCAGGAAGGTTCCAACCGTATCACTATTGAGATTCCAGGAGTATCAGATGCAAATGCGATCCTGGAAGAACTTGGAAAGCCAGGTTCTCTGTATTTTATCGATCAGACAGATGCAGACGGAAACAAGAATTTTACAACAGGAAACAGTGAGAGTGGATATGTTCTTGCAAGAAGTATTGAGGATATCCAGAAAGCCGGATCTGTTGTACTGGAAGGTACAGACGTTGCAGACGCTGAGGGAGGTGCTTATCAGGATTCATCCACAAGCTCCCAGAAATATGCAGTCAGCCTGACTCTTACAAAGAATGGAAAAACCAAATTTGCGGAAGCTACCAAGGCAAATGTTGGAAAGCAGATTGCAATCGTATATGACGATCAGGTTTTAAGCGCTCCGAATGTAAATGAGGAGATTTCCGGTGGAAAAGCGCAGATCACCGGAATGGCAAGTACAGAAGAGGCACAGAATCTTGCTTCTTACATAAGAATCGGTTCTTTAAGTCTTGAGCTTACCGAACTTCGTTCCAGCGTAGTTGCTGCACAGCTTGGTGAAGAAGCCATTGCAACAAGTGTAAAAGCCGGAGCTATCGGTCTTGTGATCGTTATGCTGATCATGATCATCGCATACCGTATTCCAGGTCTGGTTGCATCTATTGCACTGGTTCTTTATACAACCTTAATGCTGATCACACTGAATGCCTTTGATATCACCCTTACGCTTCCGGGTATTGCAGGTATCATCCTGGGCATTGGTATGGCAGTGGATGCCAATGTTATCATTTACGCCAGAATCCGTGAGGAGATTGCGGCAGGTCTTTCTGTCCATGCAGCAATCAAAAGTGGATTCAGCAAAGCGTTTTCCGCTATTTTTGATGGAAACATCACAACACTGATTGCGGCTTGTGTGCTGATGTGGCTGGGCTCCGGTTCTGTTAAGGGATTTGCCTACACACTGGCAATGGGTATCGTGATCTCCATGTTTACAGCACTGGTCATATCCAGGCTTGTTATTAATGCGGTATATGCAATTGGCGTTCGTGACCCGAAATTCTATGGTATTGCCAAGGAACGTAAGGTTGTGGATTTCATTGGAAAGAGAAAAATCTTCTTTGTTGTTTCAATTATCCTGATCCTTTGCGGGCCTGTAGGAATGCTGGTCCACAGTAATGTGATCGGGGACAAAGCAATGAATTACAGTCTGGAGTTTTCTGGTGGTACTTCTACCAATGTAACCTTCAATAAAGAGATGGATATCAAGGAAATCGATTCCGAGGTAACACCGGTTGTTGAGGCAGTGACAGGTGATAAGAATGTACAGCCGACCAAGGTGCAGGGAACCAATCAGGTTGTGATCAAAACACGTTCTCTGGATCTTAAGGAACGTGAAGCACTGAATAAGGCATTGGAGGAAAATTTTGATGTAGATACAAGTCTGATCACATCGGAGAATATTTCCGCTACTGTCAGCAATGAGATGAGAAGAGACGCTATCGTAGCGGTTATCGTAGCTGCGATCTTCATGCTTCTTTACATCTGGTTCCGCTTCAAGGATATCCGCTTTGCAAGCAGTGCAGTACTTGCACTTCTTCATGATGTTCTGGTCGTACTTGCGTTTTATGTTATTTCCAGAACATCTGTAGGAAATACATTTATTGCGTGTATGCTGACAATCGTAGGTTATTCCATCAATGCTACCATTGTCATCTTCGACCGTATCCGTGAGAATATGAGAGGCAGAAAGAAAGTTGAGGATGAGAAACTGAAAGAGATCGTAAATACAAGTGTTACAGAGACTTTGACACGAAGCATTTACACATCCCTGACAACGTTTGTAATGGTTGCAATTCTTTATGTAATGGGTGTTTCTTCAATTAAAGAGTTTGCAGCACCGTTGATGGTAGGTATCATCGGCGGAGCATATTCCTCTGTATGCATCACAGGTGCTCTGTGGTACACTATGAAAACATTCAGAAAAAATCGTGTTGCCGCACCGGCAGCTGCAGCAGCTTCAACTAAGACTTCTGCCGAGAAATCCGAGAAAAAGGTAAAACAGCCATCCGGACAGCAGACAGTTCAGCAGCAGCCGAAGAAGAAAAACCGTAAAAGAGTTGCCGAGCGTCTTGCCGCGCAGGAGGCAGCAAAGCAGCAGAATGATGAGGAGAAATCTGAATAAAACTGCTGAATAACAGAAACGTTCCGTACCAGGAAAGAAAATTTCCTGGCGGAACGTTTTTTTTGTGTGGCATAAAAAACTTGCAGCTATGCAGGAGTATGAGTTACAATACGGTTATTGTGTTGCTTTGAAGAAAGAAAGCGGCAAAGCATCAAGGAGGAAACAACATGGAACGATGGGTTGTTGCTGCAAAACGGGCGGATTTTGCGGCAATTGGAAAAGAGTTCGGAATTGATCCGGTGATCGCCAGACTGATCCGAAATCGGGATGTACAGGATAGGGATGAAATTCGTAGATATCTTTATGGAACGGTGGAAGAATTGGCTTCTCCGCATTTGATGAAAGATGTGGATAAGGCAGTGCAGATCCTGCAGAATAAAATAAAGAAAAAAAAACGCATCCGTATTATAGGCGATTATGATATTGATGGGGTAGTATCGACTTTCATTCTGATCAAAGGACTGAAGCGTGCAGGAGCTCTGGCAGATACATATATTCCGGACCGTGTGGCGGACGGATATGGAATCCATGAGCACCTGATCGAAAGAGCAGTGAATGATGGGATTGACGTAATTGTTACCTGTGATAATGGAATTGCGGCGTACAATGAAATCACTATGGCTAAAGAGAATGGAATGACGGTGATAATAACCGATCATCATGAAATTCCCTATAAAGAAACGGAAGATGGAAGAGAACTGATCCTTCCGCCGGCTGATGCCATTGTAAATCCAAAACAACCGGACTGTAATTATCCGGAGAAAAGATTGTGCGGAGCAGTTGTTGCATTGAAGCTGGTGACAGCTCTCTATGAGGCATGTGGGATTCCGGAAAAAGAGTTGGAAGATTTTCTGGAATTAGGAGCCATTGCCACGGTGGGAGATGTGATGGATCTTCAGGGTGAAAACCGTATCCTTGTAAAGGAAGGCCTGAAACGACTTTCCCACACTTTTAACAAAGGTCTCCGTGAACTGATCCGTGCCAATGGCCTGGAGGATGGGCCGATCACTGCCTATCATGTAGGGTTTGTGCTGGGACCATGTATCAATGCCAGTGGAAGACTGGATACCGCTGCACGTTCCCTGAAACTGCTCTGTGCGGAGACGGAAGATGAAGCGGCAAAACTTGCCGGCGATCTGACTGCGTTGAATCAAAGCAGAAAAGCTCTCACAGAAGAGGGAAAGGAAGCAGCAATCCGTATTGTGGAAGAGACAGAAATCGGACAGGACAGGGTTCTTGTGATTTATTTACCGGACTGTCATGAAAGTCTGGCCGGAATTATTGCAGGACGTATCCGGGAAAAGTACAATAAACCGGTCTTTGTTCTGACAAAAGGTGAAACAATGGTGAAAGGCAGCGGACGTTCCATAGAAAGCTATTCTATGTTTGAGGAACTGGTAAAATGCGGAGATCTGATGGAACAGTATGGCGGTCATCCTATGGCTGCCGGATTATCCATTAAAGAAGAAAATGTGGAAGAGTTCCGTAGACGGTTAAACGAAAACTGTACTCTGACAGAAAAGGATCTGACTCCAAAGATCCTGATCGATGTGCCAATGCCGGTTTCCTATATAAATAAGGAACTTGTGGAAGAGATATCCCTGCTGGAGCCTTTTGGAAAAGGAAATACCAAACCGATTTTTGCACAGAAGGGACTTCGGGTTTTAAGCAGCCGTATTCTTGGCAAAAATAGGAATGTGGCGAAGCTCCAGCTGTCAGATGGCGCTGGTTGTGTAGTGGAAGCAGTATATTTTGGCGAAGCGGACGAATTTGTTGATAGAATAAAAAACTGTGGAAGTATGGCGGTCACATATTATCCTGAGATCAACCGTTATCAGGGAAGAGAAACTTTACAGATCGTGATCCGGAATTATATTACAGAATAACGGGAGAAGGTATCACTAAAATGCAGGTCCTGACAGCAAGTAATTGACTGTTAAACAGGAAAGAAAGCTCTGTACTGGGCAATATGTAGTCCAGGGCCTGTCGTAATTCCGCGAGTTCTGTCGGGTTGCACATTGATTCCCTACAGAAAAAGTGCTATACTATCTAACATCTGATTGACAAATTAAACCATTGGAGGTTATTATGAAAAAAATAGAAGAATATGTAAGAAGTATCCCGGACTTTCCAGAGCCAGGGATTATTTTCCGTGATGTTACCAGCGTCCTTCAGGATGCGGATGGATTACAGCTTGCCGTTGATTCTATGCAGGATTGTCTGGAGGGTGTGGAGTTCGATGTGATCACAGGTCTTGAATCCAGAGGATTTATCTTTGGTATGCCGATCGCATATAATCTTCACAAACCCTTTGTTCTGGTCCGTAAAGCAGGAAAACTTCCATGCGAGACCGTTTCCAGAACCTACGATCTGGAGTATGGAAGTGCAACTATTGAGATGCATAAAGATTCCATCAAGCCGGGACAGAGGGTTGTTATCGTGGATGACCTGATCGCTACAGGCGGAAGTGTGGAAGCAGCCATCAAGCTTGTGGAGGAGCTTGGAGGTGTAGTTGTTAAAGTTGTTTTCCTCATGGAGCTTGCAGGTCTGAAGGGACGTGAGCGTCTCAAAGGTTATGATGTGGCATCTGTGATCTGTTACGACGGAAAATGATTTTTTGTCGATGGAAGGGGATGTGAACTGTTGTAGTCATACGGCAGTATGAAATTGTGCACAGGCAGGTGGGATTTAATGGCAGAGACAAAAAATACGGAAAAACAAAACATTGAGATACAGAAGGAAGAAGAAAAAAGAGAGTCTGTCCGGAAGGCAGATGCGGCGGTGAAATCCATGCATGATTTTACAAGCCCTGAGATTCTTTATCAGGAGCTGATAAAAAGTGTGAAGAAATATCATCCGTCTACAGATATTTCCATGATCGAAAAGGCCTATAAAGTGGCCAGTGAGGCACATAAGGATCAGAAACGTAAATCCGGTGAACCTTATATCATTCATCCTCTCTGTGTTGCGATCATCCTTGCGGATCTTGAACTGGATAAGGAGACCATAGTGGCAGGTCTTCTTCATGATGCGGTAGAAGATACCTGGATGACTTATGAAGAAGTAGAAAAGGAATTTGGTTCTGAGGTAGCACTTCTGGTAGATGGTGTTACCAAGCTGGGTCAGCTGTCATATTCTAAGGATAAGGTAGAGGTTCAGGCTGAAAATTTAAGAAAGATGTTCCTTGCAATGGCTAAGGATATCCGCGTTATCCTGATCAAACTTGCAGACCGTCTTCATAATATGCGTACCCTGCAGTATATGAGACCGGAGAAACAGCAGGAGAAGGCAAGGGAAACCATGGATATTTATGCGCCTATTGCTATGCGGCTTGGTATTTCCAAGATCAAGGTGGAACTGGATGATCTTTCTCTTAAGTATCTGAAGCCGGATGTCTACTATGATCTGGTTGAAAAGGTTGCTCTTCGCAAAAGCGCCCGTGAAGAATTTGTTAATTCTATCGTGAAACAGGTAAAGCAGCATATGGAGGATGCCAACATCAGGGCACAGGTGGATGGCCGCGTGAAGCATTTCTTCAGCATCTATAAGAAGATGGTCAATCAGGATAAAACCATTGATCAGATTTATGACCTGTTTGCTGTACGTATCATTGTAGATACTGTGAAGGACTGTTATGCAGCTCTTGGTGTTATCCATGAGATGTACAAGCCGATCCCCGGCAGATTTAAAGATTATATCGCAATGCCGAAGGCCAATATGTATCAGTCTCTGCATACAACGCTTATTGGTCCTAACGGACAGCCTTTCGAAATCCAGATCCGTACATTTGAGATGCATAAAACCGCAGAATACGGTATTGCAGCTCATTGGAAATATAAGGAAACTTCCGATGGTAAGAAACCTGGAAAGAGCGAGGAAGAGAAGCTGAATTGGCTGCGCCAGATCCTGGAGTGGCAGCGTGATATGTCTGATAACCGGGAGTTCATGAGCCTTCTGAAAAATGATCTGGATCTTTTTGCGGACAGTGTTTACTGTTTCACTCCCCAGGGAGATGTAAAAACGCTTCCCAATGGCTCTACACCTATTGATTTTGCATACAGTGTGCACAGTGCAGTAGGAAACAAGATGGTAGGTGCCAGGGTCAATGGCAAACTTGTTCCTATTGAATATAAGATCAAAAACGGTGACCGTATTGAGATCATAACTTCCCAGAATTCTCAGGGCCCCAGCCGTGACTGGCTGAAGATCGTAAAGAGTACACAGGCTAAGAATAAGATCAACCAGTGGTTTAAGAAGGAACTGAAGGAAGATAATATTCTGAAGGGTAAGGACATGCTGAATCAGTATGCCAAGACCAAGGGCTTTAAACTAGGCATATATACCAAGCCACAGTATATGGAATCGGTAATGCATAAATATGGTTTCCGAGACTGGGATTCTGTACTGGCAGCTATCGGACATGGCGGCCTGAAAGAAGGTCAGGTGTTTAACAAGCTGGTAGAAGCCTATGAGCGGGAGCATAAGAAGAATCTTACAGATGAACAGGTTCTGGAGGCAGCTTCCGAATCACAGGAGAAGCTTCATATTGCCAAGAGTAAGAGTGGTATTGTAGTAAAAGGTGTCCATGATGTGGCAGTTCGATTTTCTAAATGCTGTAGTCCGATTCCGGGAGATGAGATTGTGGGCTTTGTAACAAGAGGAAGGGGAATCACCATCCATCGTACAGATTGTGTGAATGTGCTCAACATGCCTGAGATTGACAGGAAACGTCTCATTGAAGCAGAGTGGCAGATGCCGGACAGAGCGGATTCCGAGAAATACGAAGCTGAGATCCAGGTTTACGCAAATAACCGTACCGGACTTCTGGTGGATATCTCCAAGATCTTTACAGAGAGGAAGATCGATCTTCGTTCCATTAACAGCCGTACCAACAAGCAGGAACGCGCCACGATTTCCATGTCCTTTAATGTATGCAGCAAACAGGAACTGAATTCTCTGATCGAAAAGATCCGTCAGGTTGAAAGTGTTCTTGATGTAGAGCGAACAACGGGCTGACCCGATAAACGGAGGAATTTTTATGAGTAAACTTGAAATGCAGCAGTGTGTGCTGGGCCAGGTGTTTACCAACTGCTATTTTTTGAAAAATAAAGAGACCGGAGAACTGCTGATCGTAGATCCGGGAGACTATGCAGAAAAAGTTTTTCAGAAAGTATCTCTTATGCAGGGAAAACCGGTGGGAATCCTTCTGACACATGGTCATTTTGATCACATCATGGCTGTAAAGAAAGTGAAGGAAAAATATCAGATTCCGGTTTATGCATGCAGGCAGGAAGAAGCAATGCTGGCAGAGCCCACGATAAATATGACTGCTGTTTATGGAAGTGCCTGTTCAATTAAGCCGGATGTCCTTCTGGATGACGGGCAGATCTTCGAAGCGGCCGGATTTTCCATTCAGATGTTCCACACACCGGGACATACCAAAGGAAGTTGCTGCTATTATATCAAAGAAGAGGGTGTGCTTTTCAGCGGAGATACATTGTTTTGCGGCTCTGTGGGAAGAACCGATTTTCCTGGCGGAAGTTCTGCTGAGATCGTAAGAAGCCTTCACAAGCTTGTGGATACTTTGCCGGAGGATACAGAAGTATTTCCGGGGCATGACGCATCCACAACAATTGGTTACGAAAAGAGGTATAATCCATTTGTATAAGATTGGAATTTTGTTTCAAAACAGAGATTTTGAGCATGATGTGTATGAGCTGATCAAAGCGTTTTATCCCGGGAATGAGATCATTTCTCTTTATGAAGAGGATGATGCGGATTATGATATCCGCTTCCGGGTTTCACGTGATGAAGAAGGGTATACCATCAGTTACAACAACGGAATAGAGAAAAAAACAGCTCATGGGGCTGTGATAGAAGGGCAATCCAGTGGAGAAGCTTCGGATGCCCTTATTTCTTGCAATGATGCCCATGATATCCGCAGAAAAAATAAAGACGCGATCAAATACGCCCTGTATCAGATGCTTTCCAAAGCTACAGGCAAGAAACTTCCATGGGGAAATCTTACAGGCATCCGTCCTGTGAAAATGGCTATGGGAATGCTGGAGTCCGGAATGAAAAATACGGAGATCGCCAGATATATGAGAGATCAGTATCTGGTAAGTCCGGAGAAAACAGCTCTTGCGGTTACCATCGCAAATCGTGAGAGGGATATCCTGAAAAACATTGATTATGAAAACGGTTACAGCCTTTATGTTGGCATTCCTTTCTGTCCGAGTATCTGTCTGTACTGTTCATTCAGTTCCTATCCGCTGGAGAGATGGCGTAAATATGTGGAGGCGTATCTGGATGCTTTGGTAAAGGAAATCCGGGCTGTTTCCGGCATGATGAAAAACCGGAAGCTGGATACGGTCTATATCGGCGGGGGAACACCTACCACGCTGGAGCCGGATCAGCTTCGGAGACTTCTTGGCGCGATCACAGAATATTTTCCCTGTGAGGAGCTGGAAGAATTTACGGTTGAGGCAGGAAGACCGGACAGTATAACCTTGGAAAAGCTTCAGGTGATCCGTGAGTTTCCGGTTACCAGGATTTCCGTAAATCCACAGACCATGAATCAGGAAACCCTGGATATCATTGGTAGACGTCATACAGTAGAACAGACAAAGAATGCGTTTCATCTGGCAAGAAAAGCCGGATTCGACAATATCAATATGGATCTGATCGTGGGTCTTCCCGGCGAAGATATCA
Source organism: Ruminococcus sp. AF20-12LB (assembly GCF_003478985.1). Lineage (NCBI taxonomy): Bacteria > Bacillati > Bacillota > Clostridia > Eubacteriales > Oscillospiraceae > Ruminococcus > Ruminococcus sp. AF20-12LB. The sequence continues at coordinate 47,007 of NZ_QUGH01000002.1, forward strand.
CAAAAGTGCAGCATACACTGGATGAGGTAAAAGACCTCGGGCCGGACAGCCTGACCGTACATTCTCTTGCTGTGAAGCGTGCAGCAAGACTGAATATTTTCCGTGATAAATACCAGGAGATGACCTTTGAAAACAATCAGGAGATCATGAATCTGACTATGAAAACTGCCTACGAGATGGGAATGGGCCCCTATTATCTGTACAGACAGAAGAATATGAAGGGGAATTTTGAGAATGTCGGGTATTCTGAGGTTGACAAAGCAGGGATTTACAATATACTGATTATGGAGGAAAAGCAGCCGATCATCGCACTGGGTGCAGGTGGTTCCTCCAAGCTTGTGTTTGATCACGGACAGCGCATTGAGCGTGTGGAGAATGTGAAGGATGTTGTCAATTATATCACACGTATCGATGAAATGATCGAGAGAAAACGCGAGGGCATTGCAAAATGGCTGTAGACGGAAAGGAGAGACGGATCCTTGAAAAGCGTACAGAAGATAAGTGAAACTACGCAGGACCGGATCCTGGAAATGGATCTTTCCGCAGAGCTGAAACATGGAACTGTTGTCAGTAACCTTGCCTATGATGTGGCAAAGGAGCTTGGTCTTGGTGAGAAAGAATGCTATCAGCTGGCTATTGCCGGAATGCTCCATGATATAGGCAAGCTGAAGCTGGAAGGATACATTAATGGCCAAGAGCAGAATCCGATGGTCATTGAAGAACTGAAATATGTCCGCATGCACTCCACATTAGGTTATGAGATCCTGAAAGACCAGGGATATTCCGATTATGTTCTGGAAAGTATTCTTTATCATCATGAGAATTTTGACGGCAGTGGTTATCCCAGCAACAGAAGCGGAAAGGATATCCCTATGGGTGCAAGGATACTGAGAGTATGTGATGTATATGCGGCTTTGAGTATGGACAGACCATATCGGAAAGCTCTGGAAAAAGATGAAGTTTTAAGACTGATGATCGATGAGATTAAAAACTTTGACATGCAGGTGTTTCTTGCATTTCAGAGGGTGATTCATAAAGGAGGAAACTATGGCATTAAAAAAGAAACCGGTTACAGGAATGAAGGACATTTTACCGAAGGAAATGGCAATCCGTAACTATGTGATGAATATGATCAGAGAGACGTATGGAACCTTTGGTTTTTCCGCGATCGAGACTCCCTGTGTAGAACATATTGAGAATCTCTGCAGCAAGCAGGGCGGTGAAAATGAAAAGCTGATCTTCAAGATCATGAAGAGAGGCGAGAAACTGAAACTGGATACTGCAAAAACAGAGAATGATCTGACAGATTCCGGACTTCGTTATGATCTGACCGTACCGCTTTCCAGATATTATTCCAATAATGCAAACGAGCTTCCGGCTCCGTTTAAGGCACTTCAGATGGGAAATGTATGGAGAGCTGACCGTCCGCAGAGAGGTCGTTTCCGTCAGTTTATGCAGTGTGATATCGATATCCTGGGTGAGCCGACCTATCTTGCCGAGATCGAGCTTGTACTTGCAACAACAACACTTCTTGGAAAACTGGATTTCCATAACTTTACTATCCGTATCAATGACAGAAGAATCCTGAAGGCAATGGCTCAGTACAGCGGATTCCCGACAGAGAGCTTTGATACTGTCTTTATTATTCTTGACAAGATGGATAAGATCGGCATCGAGGGAGTTGCAGAGGAACTTGAGAAAGAGGGCTTTGCTAAAGAGAGTATTGACACTTATCTTGGACTTTTCCGTGAGATCACCAACGATGTTGAGGGTGTCCGTTATATTAAAGAAAAACTTTCTGATGTTCTGGATGCAGGTATTGCAGAGGATCTTGAAACTATCATCAATACTGTAGAATCTGTAAAAACAGCAGACTTCAAAATGTCCTTTGATCCTACACTGGTACGTGGAATGTCCTATTACACAGGTCCGATCTTTGAGATTTCCATGGATGAGTTCGGCGGAAGCGTTGGTGGAGGCGGACGTTACGATGAGATGATCGGTAAATTTACAGGAAATAATACCTGTGCCTGTGGTTTCTCCATTGGATTTGAGAGAATCGTTATGCTGCTTCTTGAGAGAGGCTATGAGATTCCAACCAAGAATGGCAAGAAAGCATATCTGATCGAGAAGAACATGCCGGCAGACAAGCTTCTGAACATCCTGAAACAGGCAACTGAGGAAAGAAGTGCAGGTACACAGATCAATATCTCTATCATGAAAAAGAACAAAAAATTCCAGAAAGACCAGCTGGCAGCAGATGGTTATACAGAGTATGTAGAATTTTTCAACAGAGACTGAAACTGCCCCGTCTGAAAACGGAGATAGCAGAGTAAATTAAAATGACTATGAAAAAATAGTCAGAGGAGGATAAAGAGATGGCTGAAAGCATGCAGGGACTGCACAGAACCTGCCGATGTGCAGAAGTGACCACAGAGATGGTCGGAAAAGAAGTAACATTAATGGGATGGGTGGCAAAAGCCAGAAATAAAGGAGGTCTTGTATTTGTAGACCTTCGTGACCGTTCCGGGATCATGCAGCTGATTTTTGAGAATGGCAGCATTGACGAGGAAGGTTTTACAAAAGCCGGTAAACTGCGTAGTGAGTTTGTTATTGCTGTAACCGGTACCGTAGAGAAACGTGGAGGAGCAGTAAACGAGAATCTTGCAACTGGCGAGATCGAGCTTCGTGTAAAATCCCTCCGTGTCCTTGCTGAGGCAGATGTTCCTCCATTCCCGATCGAGGAGAATAGCAAGACAAAAGATGAGATTCGCCTTAAATATCGTTATCTTGATTTAAGAAGACCGGATCTTCAGAGAAATATCATGATGAAGAGCAAGGTTGCTCAGCTTACAAGACAGTTCTTTACAGAAGAGGGATTTCTTGAGATCGAGACACCGATGCTTGGAAAGAGTACTCCTGAGGGAGCCAGAGACTATCTGGTACCATCACGTGTTCATCCGGGAAGCTTCTATGGCCTTCCACAGTCACCGCAGCTGTACAAGCAGCTTCTGATGTGCTCCGGATTTGATCGTTATATCCAGATCGCAAGATGTTTCCGTGATGAGGACCTTCGTGCTGACCGTCAGCCGGAGTTCACACAGATTGATATGGAGCTTTCCTTTGTTGATGTAGACGATGTTATCGATGTTAACGAGAGATATCTTGCATTCCTGTTCAAAGAAGTCCTGGATATCGATGTAAAACTTCCGATCCAGAGAATTACCTGGCAGGAAGCTATGGATCGTTTTGGTTCCGACAAGCCGGATATGCGTTTCGGTATGGAACTTCATGATGTCAGTGATATCGTAAAAGACTGCGGATTTGGTGTGTTCACAGGTGCGCTTGAGAACGGCGGAAGTGTTCGTGGTATCAATGCAGAAGGTCAGGGCGCAATGCCGAGAAAGAAGATCGATAAGCTTGTTGAGTTCGTAAAAGGTTATGGTGCAAAAGGTCTTGCATACATTGCCATTGCAGAGGACGGAACCAGAAAGTCTTCTTTCGCCAAGTTTATGACAGATGAAGAGATGGATGCTCTTGTAAAAGCTATGGACGGTAAGCCGGGAGATCTTCTTCTTTTCGCAGCAGATAAGACAAAATTGGTATACGATGTACTGGGAGCACTCCGTCTTGAGCTTGCAAAACAGATGGATCTTTTAGACAAAAATGAGTATCGTTTCGTATGGGTAACAGAGTTCCCGCTTCTTGAGTGGAGCGAGGAGGAGAATCGTTTTACAGCAATGCACCATCCGTTCACCATGCTTATGGAGGAGGATCTTCCGCTTCTTGACACAGATCCGGGAAAGGTTCGCGCAAAAGCATACGACATCGTTCTTAACGGAAATGAGATTGGCGGCGGCAGCGTGCGTATCCATCAGGATGATATTCAGGAAAGAATGTTTGAGGCACTTGGCTTCACAAAAGAAGCTGCACATGAGCAGTTCGGATTCCTTCTGGATGCCTTCAAATATGGAGTTCCGCCACACGCAGGACTTGCATATGGCCTTGACAGACTTGTTATGCTTATGGCAAAGGCAGATACGATCCGTGATGTTATTGCATTCCCGAAGGTTAAGGATGCATCCTGTCTGATGACTCAGTCCCCTAGCCAGGTAAGTGAGGCGCAGCTTCATGAGTTGGGACTTGACCTTGAGCCGCAGAAAGAAGAGGAAGAATAAAAGATCATGCAGCCGACAATATATACATTTCTGATCGTTTGTCCACTTGTATTTCTTGCCGGATTTGTAGATGCTGTAGCAGGCGGGGGAGGACTGATCTCCCTGCCTGCTTATCTTTTGGCCGGAGTTCCTGTACATAATGCTGTTGCCACCAACAAGCTGTCATCAGCAACAGGAACATTGATCTCAACTGTCCGTTTGTGCAAAAATAAATTTGTGGACTGGTTCTTGGTGCTTCCATGTATTCCAATGGCACTCCTGGGATCTTCCATAGGAGCTCACCTTGCTCTTATAGCCAGTGATAAACTCCTGCGTTATATGCTGATCCCGGTTCTTCCGGTGGTTGCTTTTTATGTGCTGCGCAAGAAAAATATGGATGAGAAGGGTGGCGAGATCGCCAGAAAAAAACAGATCCTGCTCTGTGCCGTATGCTCTCTTGCTGTAGGATGCTACGATGGCTTTTATGGACCAGGAACAGGAACTTTTCTCTTGCTTTTGTTTACAGGATTGGGAAAAATGAGTGTGGCAAAAGCTTCCGGTACCATGAAGGTTACCAACCTCTCTTCCAATGTAGCGGCTCTTGTTGTGTTTCTGCTCAGCGGAAAAATTGTGATCATGCTTGGAATTGCAGCGTCAGTGTTCTCGATCGCAGGACATTATACCGGCGCAGGTATGGTGATGAAAAACGGAAGCCGGATCATACGGCCTATTATTCTTATAGTCCTTGCATTGCTTTTTATAAAGATCATATCCGGAATATAAAAAAGAAGAATATAAAAAACCCGTGAAGATCACGCTTTCCTGTCAGAGAAAGCAGATATTCACGGGTTTTCTTGCTTTTATCCTTTATTCGTTATCTTCGGCAGAATCTTCAGGAACCGGTGAAGCGGTAAGTGTCCCGAAGATAGCATTGCCAAGTTCGGTACCGGCATTCTCAAGCTTCCAGGATGCACCATCATTTATGAGATGGAAGGTAGCAGTAGCAGTTATGGTTGCCTGATTATTTCTGATACTGTCCAGAAGCAGTTCATGTGATTTGTTGTAACGCTTCTGGGAACCATCGATCACTGCATCAGCAGAAGCCAGATAAGTATTCAATTCTTTTTCGTATTGTGTAAGAATGGAATCACTGTCAAATGTGGTGAGCTCTGCGTCCACCTCAGCAAGATATCCGGAAACAGAGGTGCTTGATATTTTGTAGTTAAAACAGGAGTGAAACTGTTCCATAAGGGCAGAAGCAATGGCATTTTTTGCCGAATCTGAAGTGTTCAGAATGGAATCCAGCCCCAGATAATTAGCCATCTGCTGTACATCCATCTCCTGAAGTGTTTTCAGATAGACGGTAAGCGTTTCGGCAGGCGGCACAAGATCAGGATCGGACAGATAGGTGATAAGGCCACCGACCAGCTCATTTTCGAGAGAGGAGCTGTGCGTGATCTCCCAGTCAGGTTCTGAAGAAGATCCAAGATTGTTTAGCTGGATGGAAGTATTACGTTCTACAGAACTGTACGTGTTATTCTTGAGAAGCTTGTACAGGAGCAGATAACGCTGCTCCAGGGAATTCCCATTATCATTTTCTTTACCGGAGGCGGTTTCCAGTATTTCTTCCTGAAGGCTTGCAGAAACAAAATCACTGGCAAGAGTCTCAGCGTCCAGAGTAGTAAGCTTAAGCTGCGCAGAAGCATTTTTTCCGTTACTATCAACGGATATACCCAGGATTTTGTAATTGAAATTCTGAAAGAAGAGAGAAAATACTTCCTTTATATCAGCAGAAAGCTCTGTGCTGTCATCAGAATCCGGAAACAGTTCCTGATAGGATATGTACTGCATGGTTGTTTCAGAGTCCAGATTTTTAAGAAGATCCAGATCTTTTTTGATTGCCTTTTCTGCATGATCTTTGGCCGACTGGGAGCAACCACATAAAAAAACTGCAAGAAGAATGGTCATCAAGAAAGCCAGCAGATGTTTCACTGTCTTCATATTGTTCTTTCCTTTCAAAAAAGTTATATTTAATATTCTAGCAGATAAAGCACTGAAAGTCAAAATATCGCAAAAATGGAGAAATCAAGAAAAATGAAAAAAACTTGCAGTTATTATGCTTGCAGTTATGGTTCTGTTCGGAACAACCCAATATCAGGTATTAACTGTAAAACCTAGTAAAAAAATTCTGAAAAATGCAAATATACTGTAAAAGTTACTGTTAAGCTGGCTAATCACAAGACTGTAACAAGGACAGTTAAATAATCATTATTACATAAAAAAGTCTCCTGGCCACGAAGGAGACTTTTTTTTATGAAAAATCTGTGAAATCTACATCGTTTTCTTCAGGGACTTTTCTTTTCAGGGTGAATCTGCTATGATGTTTGAAGCAACAGATAGTTTCAGTATGATGCTGAGAAAAGGGGACAGATATGAAAAAACGTATTTTGATCGCACTTGGAGTCCTTGTACTTGCAGCCGGTATCGGAGCAGGTGGATGGTATTATTATACACATCATGCAGGGTCCTCAGGAGGCAGTGATATTGTATATGTAACAAAGATAAGTAAGCTTTCGGAAATGGATTCCGGAGTGGAAAACCGATATGCAGGTGTTGTGGAACCGCAGGAAACGGTTCAGATAAAGATCGAAAGCGGCCGAAAGGTAAAAGAAGTTCAGGTAAAGACCGGCCAGGAAGTCAAGAAAGGGCAGCTTCTTTTTCAGTATGATCTTGGAAGTATCCAGCAGAGTCTTCAGGAAGCACAGCTGGCATTGGACCGTCTGAAAAACGAACAGTTAAGTATATCTGATCAGATCACTACACTGGAAGCTGAGAAAAAGAAAGCTACAGCGGATAATCAGCTTTCCTATACAATAGAGATCGAAACACAGAAAATGAATCTCAAGAAGAATGAATATGATCAGAAAAGCAAACAGGCAGAGATCGATAAGCTTTCCCAGGCAACGCAGAATACCGAGGTGCGCAGTGAGATCGATGGAGTGATCCAGAAGATCGATACCTCCAAGATGGGTGGTGATGATTCTAATGGCGTGGAGGATACGTTAACAGAAGGCACGGCGGATTCCACAGATTCCAGTTCCGGAAACGGTTCCGGCAATGCATTTATCACGATCCTGAGCACAGGCGCTTATCGTGTAAAGGGAACGGTAAATGAAATAAACCGTGATTCGATCATAGAGGGGACACCTGTGATCATCCGTTCCAGAGTGGATTCTTCAAAAACCTGGAAGGGCACCATGGGTTCTGTTGACATGGATAATTCTACCAGCAACAGCAATTCGGATATGGCAATGTTCGGAATGTCCAGTGCCAGTGATGATCAGACATCATCCAGTACCTATCCGTTTTATGTGAATCTGGATTCATCTGAGGGTCTGATGCTGGGGCAGCATGTGTATATTGAACCGGACGAAGGACAGGATGAGAAGAAGTCCGGTATCTGGCTGAACGATTATTTTATCGTGGATGCGGATACAGACAGCCCATATGTCTGGATCGCAAACGGTCAGAACAAGCTGGAGAAGAGAGATGTCATATTAGGACAGTATGATGAAGATCTTGGGGAATATGAGATCGCAGACGGACTTTCTGAAAAAGATAAGATCGCATTTCCGACAGATGAGCTGAAAGAAGGTATGTCTGTCGCAGAAGGTACTGCAGATCAGACTACAGCGGCTATGTGGGATGATTCTGAGGATGATGAAAGTTCTGATGATTCTGCATACACGGAAAGTGATGGCTCAGAGCCTGAAATGATCGAAGATGGAGCGAGAGACAGTGACATGATGGATGCGACAGACGATATTTCTTCGGGAGATGACCTTGTTCCGATGGAAGGAGCGCCGACAGAATGATTTTGGATTTAAAAGGAATATATAAGGATTATCAACAGGGGAAAATGACTGTACCTGTATTGAAAGATGTAGATTTTTCCATGGAGGAGGGAGAATATGTGGCGATCATGGGCCCTTCCGGTTCCGGAAAGACTACGCTGATGAATATTATCGGATGCCTGGACAAACCTACCAAGGGAACTTTTCTCCTGAATGGAGAAGATATTGCCAAATGTACAGAGAATGAGATGTCAGATATCCGTCTGAAAACGATCGGGTTTGTATTTCAGAGCTTTCATCTTCTTCCCAGGCAGAGTGCGCTGACAAATGTGGAACTGCCGCTGAATTATGCAAGGGTTCCCAAAAAGGAGCGCAGGGAACGCGCACGGAAAGCTCTGGAGCGAGTAGGACTTGCTGACAGGGTAGATTTTAAGCCCAACCAGCTTTCCGGAGGACAGATGCAGAGAGTGGCTATTGCAAGAGCAATCGTAAACAACCCCAAGCTTTTGCTGGCAGATGAGCCTACCGGGGCACTGGATACGAAATCGGGAGCACAGGTTATGGAACTGTTTCAGAAGCTGAACGATGAGGGGGTTTCTGTGCTGATGATCACACATGACCCGGAGATCGCGGCACATGCCAAACGGGTTGTTATGATCCGTGACGGTGAGCTGCAGGAAAAGAGGTGATAGAATGAAAGTGGTGAAGAGAGTGATCGTTGGTGTACTGGTTGCGGCATTGGCAGCCGGAGGAATCTACACAGGGCTTATGCATGTGAAAGAATCCAAGGTAACAGAGGTGCCGGTAACCAGCGTCAGCAATCTTCAGACTGACTGGTATTCGGAGACAACACTGGATGGAACCATCACCACAAATGTTTCTCAAAATGTAAATATGGATAAAGATATGATCATCGAGAAAATATATGTATCCCAGGGTGATGATGTAAAAAAAGGCGATAATCTAATCTCCTTTGATATGACACTTGTAGAGATGGAACTGAATATTGCAAAGCTGAAACTGCAGAAGCAGGAGCGGGATCTGACCAAAGCACAGAACCGTCTGACAAGTCTTCAGAATGGAGGTCCCATCGAAGACAATACAGACAGTACTGATGATACGGACCGGAATCTTACAGGTGGTGATACAGGAAGTGACGGAAAAATGACAAATACCGATACACCTTCCGGAAGTGACGGAGACGAGGATATGCAGTCAACTACCGGTTCCGCGGCTACTGCAGATAGCAGCTATCTTGCAGCGGCTTCCTCCAGGCCATTACTTCTCAGTGCCTTTACAGATACAGAAGGAGATATTGAAGATTCCGCAGAGAAAGTTACCGAAGAAATTCCGTCCGGAGAAACGACGGACAGTGAAACAGAGCAGATGACCGGAGATGACACAGCGGATATGGAAGAGGATACAACTGCATCCGATGAGGATCTGATCATGGATCCGACTTATCAGAATCCTACTGCCAATGATATTACAGACGGAGAGACTACGGACTGGGGTTCCGGAGAAGATGATACCCCAATGGTATCTCCGACACCGACTCCCACACTGGGCCCCAATGAACTTCCTGATCCCAATATAACAGAACCGGAAATTCCGGGGATCACAGATGGTGAACCGGAGTTTTATCAGAAACTTGACTATACTTCTCAGCCGTTTACAGGAACCGGTACGGAAGAAGATCCCTATGTTTTTCTTGTAAGCAGTGCCAAAGGCAAAGTTACGGTGATGGGATCCTTTTTTAACAGAATGGCTGGATACAGTGAGGATGGAACCAAAGTGGTCCAGAAAGGTGGCAGCTGGTTCCAGCTGGAATTTCATGAGAATGATACTATTGCGGATTTTCAGGACAGAACACTTTCCTGTACAGGATATTATCTGATCGATGGAAGTCTTCTTGAAAATCCGGTATATATGTATGCGGAAACAGAATTTACACTGGATGAGGCTTCCAAATATGACAAAAATGATAATGAGATACCGGATGACAGCGGTGATGGAGATGACGGTACTGATGGCACGACCATGTCAAGAGAGGATGCGATCAAGATCCAGAAAAACAAGATCGCAAGTCTGAAACTGGATATTGAGGAAAATAATCTGAAGATCACCAAGCTGGAGAATAAAGTAAAAAACAAGCTGGTAACAAGTAAACTGGATGGAACGGTTGCTTACATCGGAGATGAAGTCACAGGTTCTTATAATGGAGATGCTTTTCTGAAAGTAAAAAGCAAAGATGGTTTTTATGTTACCGGAACGGTCAGCGAACTGATGCTGGATCAGATGAAGGAGGGAACACTTCTTCAGTGTACCAGTTATAATTCCGGCAGCTTTGAGGCGAAGGTACTGAATGTGTCTGATTACCCGGTGGATTCTTCAAATACTTATTATGGTGGAGATTCTAATCCCAATGTATCGTATTACACCTTTAATGCAGAGATCACAGATCGTTCGTTGCAGTTTACCGACCAGGATTATGTGACAGTATCTCTGAAGTCAAATAAACTTGCCAAAGGCAGTCTGGTTGTGATGAAGGCATTTATCCGTACGGAAAATGGAACTAGCTATGTATACAAAGACGTGAAGGGAACACTGAAAAAGCAGCATATCACAGTGGGAAGCATTGTGAACAGCGGATATTATGCAGTTGTAACTTCAGGTCTGAAATCCGATGATCTTCTTGCTTTCCCATATGGTGATGCCGTGAAGGAAGGAGCCAAGACAAAAGAAGTGACTTTGGATGATATGTACAATGAATAACAGGAAGGAGAAATTTCATGTTTGAAAATATACGCCTGGCTTTTCAGGGAATATGGTCACATAAGATGAGATCCTTTCTGACCATGTTAGGTATTATTATTGGTATTGCATCTATTATTGCAATTGTATCTACGATCAAAGGTACCAGTGAGCAGATCAAGGAAGATCTGATCGGGTCCGGAAACAATACCGTACAGGTTATGCTCTATGACGGAGACAGTACATACGATATGGATTATGGTTCTTACGGAAGCTCGGCCAAACCGCCGGTTATTTCTGATTCCCAGAAAACGGCGATCGGAGACTTGGATCATGTGATCAGTTCTACATTTTATTACAGCAGCCAGTCTGCCGGTGTTTATTATAAAAACACAAGCTTTCAGGGCGGAACCGTGTACGGGATCGACAGCAATTATCTGAAAACGATGGGATACCTGGTCCAGTCCGGGCGGGGATTTGTACAAAAAGATTATGACAGCTACCGAAAGGTTGCTCTTGTGGATTCCAATGCTGCACAGAATATTTTCGGAAGTGAGAGCCCTGTAGGGAAAACCATTGAGGTGGGATCAGAACCGTATATCATTGTAGGTGTGATCACTCAGAGTGAGGACAGCATGCCTAAGATCAATACGATTTCTGAGTACGAGGAATATTCGCAGACGATCATGGGAAGCGTGATGATCCCGGATACTACCTGGCCTGTTGCATTTAAATTTGATCAGCCGCAAAATGTGACAGTCCGTGCAGACAGCACAGATAATATGAGTTCTGTAGGAAAAGCAGCAGAGGATATTCTGAATACAGGGATCCAGAATGAAAAAAACAAATCGAACTTTAAATATAAAGCGGAAGACATTATGGAGAAGGTCAAGAATCTCCAGAAGCTCAGCGAAAGTACCAATCAGCAGCTGATCTGGATTGCAAGTATCTCCCTGCTTGTTGGTGGTATCGGTGTTATGAATATCATGCTTGTATCTGTCACAGAACGTACCAGTGAGATCGGACTGAAAAAAGCTATCGGAGCAAGAAAAAAAGTGATCCTGGGGCAGTTTCTGACGGAAGCTTCGGTGCTGACCAGTATCGGAGGAATCATTGGTGTGGTCCTTGGAATCATCCTGTCAAAAGTGGTGTCTCAGGTGTCCGGAGCACCAACAGCCATCAGCGTTCCGTCTATCATCGGCTCTGTGGTGTTTTCCATGCTGATCGGTCTCATCTTTGGATTACTGCCATCTGTAAAGGCGTCTAATCTTAATCCGATCGATGCACTTCGCAGTGAATAAAGTATCCTTCATGTTTTACGAAACTCTGAGGTCTTTATTTAGTCACTTTTGCTGTATATAGGGCAAAAAAAGAAAGTATAAATAGAGTTTTTACAGGTTTTTCAGAGATAACAAAAAAATCGTAGCAGAATCTCAGGATCATGTGCTATAATACATCATAAGTGGGCAAATATTAAAACAGAAGGAGATAATTTCATGAAGGTTTTGGAAGGTAAATCTGTATTTTCCGGTATTGCGATCGGTAAGATATCAATCCTCCAGAAAGTTGACGCCAGTGTTAAACGTGTTCACGTGGAGGATCCGGAAGAAGAGGTAAAGCGTGTGGAGGCAGCCAGAGAGCAGGCTGTGGCACAGCTTCAGAAGCTTTATGACAAGGCTCTTCAGGAAGTTGGAGAGTCCGGAGCGGCAATCTTTGAGGTTCATCAGATGATGCTGGATGATGATGACTATCTGGATTCCATCCACAACATTATCCGTACAGAATCTGTAAACGCAGAATATGCGGTTGCAACAACTGGTGATAACTTCTCATCAATGTTCGCACAGATGGACGACGATTATATGAAAGCAAGAGCAGCTGATGTGAAGGATATCTCAGACCGTCTGGTACGGGTGCTTTCCGGCCATGGAGATGGAGAGCTTGAAGCATCCGAGCCGGTGATCGTAGTTGCAGAGGATCTTGCACCAAGTGAGACTGTACAGATGGATAAGAGCAAGGTTCTTGCTTTTGTCACAAGAAAAGGCTCTTCTAACTCACATACTGCGATTCTTGCGAGAACCATGAATATTCCGGCGCTGATCAATATTGAATACGATGAGTCCATGGACGGTAAGATGGCAGTCGTAGATGGAAAGAGCGGAAATCTGATCGTTGAGCCGGATGCAGAGATCCTTAAAAAATATGAGGATATGCGTGTCGATGAACTTGCACAGCGTGCAATGCTCAAAGAACTGAAAGGTAAAGAAACTGTTACCAAGAGCGGCCGTAAGCTCCACCTCTATGCCAACATCGGAAGTACAGGTGATGTTGCGAATGTGCTTGCCAATGATGCGGAAGGCATCGGACTTTTCCGGAGTGAGTTCGTATACCTGGAGAAAGAAGATTATCCTACAGAGGAAGAACAGTTCCAGGTTTACAAGACTGTAGCTCAGAATATGGCCGGCAAAAAAGTTATCATTCGTACTCTGGATATCGGAGCAGACAAGCAGATCGATTATTTTAATATGGCGCATGAGGAGAACCCTGCAATGGGATATCGTGCGATCCGTATCTGCCTGGACCGTCCGGAAGTATTTAAGACACAGCTGAGAGCACTTTTCCGCGCAAGCATGTTCGGAAATATTTCCATCATGTATCCGATGATCATCTCTGTAACAGAGGTGAAGCAGATCAAGGCCATTGTAGCAGAAGTGAAAGCAGAGCTTAAGGAACAGGGGATCCCGTTCCGTGATGACGTGGAGCAGGGTATCATGATCGAAACTCCGGCTGCGGTTATGATCAGTGATCTTCTTGCAAAAGAGGTTGATTTCTTCAGTATCGGAACCAATGATCTGACTCAGTATACACTGGCTATTGACCGTCAGAATGCAAAGCTTGACAACATTTATGATTCCCATCATGAGGCAGTTCTCCGTATGATCCAGATGGTTGTGGATAATGCACACAAAGAAGGTATCTGGGCCGGAATCTGCGGTGAGCTTGGTGCAGATACTACACTTACTGAGAGATTTGTAGAGATGGGACTGGACGAGTTGTCCGTATCTCCGACATTTGTTCTTCCGGTTCGAAAGATCGTTAGAGAGATGAAATAAAACACAGATCATAAATAGATAAGGATATTTTTGATAAATAGTGTGACAGCTGCTGTGCATAAATATTTGTATGGCAGCTGTTTTTTTAGTGGTAATATTCTGCGGGATTTTCATGGAAAATTTCCAATTGTGGTATAGAAAAAAATATGATACACTAACATCATGGCTTTTTACAGCAGTTCAAAGAATTAGTCCATCAAGGGCTGATGCATTAATTCTTTGAACTGTGAGATAACAGACCAGGAGGAGAGAAAGAATGGGCAAAATTGCCATTGTAACAGACAGCAACAGCGGTATCACACAGGCACAGGCAGAAGAGCTTGGCGTTTATGTGATCCCGATGCCGTTTTATATTAATGAAAAAATGTATCTTGAAGGTGTAACTCTTACTCAGGAAGAGTTTTATGAGAAGCTTAAGAAGGATGAACCAATCTCTACATCTCAGCCAAGTCCGGCTGATCTCTGTGATCTGTGGGACAAACTGCTGAGAGATTATGAAGAGATCATTCACATTCCAATGTCAAGCGGATTGAGTGCATCCTGTTCTACTGCGATGGGACTTGCTATTGATTATAATGGTCGTGTTCAGGTAGTGGACAATCAGCGGATTTCCGTAACACAGAGACAGTCTGTAATGGATGCTAAGATGCTTGCTGAGGCGGGAAAAAGTGCCGCAGAGATCAAGAAGATCCTTACGGATCAGAAACTCGATTCCAGCATTTATATCACACTTGACACCTTGAAATATCTGAAAAAAGGTGGCAGGATCACACCGGCAGCCGCAGCCATCGGAACAGTTCTGAATCTGAAGCCTGTACTTCAGATCCAGGGAGAGAAGCTGGATGCCTATGCTAAGGTTCGTGGCAAGAAGCAGGCCAAACGTGCCATGCTGAAGGCAATGAAGAATGATTGGGAAACACGTTTTAAGGAATATGCATCCGACGGTGAGATGTGTCTTCAGGCTGCTTATGCAGGAAATCTGGAAGAAGCAGAAGAATTTAAAAAAGAGATCCAGGAGGTATTTCCGGGAATGGAGATACATATGGATCCCCTTTCCTTAAGTGTTGCCTGCCATATCGGTTATGGTGCCCTTGCAGTCGCATGTTCAAGAAAAGTGACATTATAAGCATAAAATACAGAAATAAAGATATGAGGAGTTTGAAACATGAAAAAGATTATGGAACAGATGGCGGAAGAACTTTCCGCCGCATTTGAAAAAGCAGGTTATGATCCATCCTACGGAAAAGTTACTGTTTCCAACAGACCGGACTTATGTGAGTATCAGTGTAACGGTGCTATGGCAGGAGCCAAAGCATATCACAAGGCACCGTTTATGATCGCTGATGATGTGGTAGCACAGCTGTCAGACAGCCGGATCTTTTCCAGAGCAGAAGTTGTAAAGCCTGGATTTATCAACCTGGATGTGAAACCGGAATTTGTTGCAGAATACATGAATAAGATGGCAGAGGATGAGAAGCTTTCTGTTGAGACTGCCAAGGATCCGAAGACGATCATTATCGACTATGGCGGACCAAACGTTGCCAAGCCGCTTCACGTAGGACATCTCCGTTCTGCGATCATCGGTGAGAGCATCAAGCGTATCGGACGTTTTGTAGGACATAAGGTGATCGGTGATGTACATCTTGGAGACTGGGGCCTTCAGATGGGACTGATCATCACCGAGCTGAAACACCGGAAACCGGAGCTGGTATATTTTGATGACAGCTTTACCGGTGAATATCCGGCAGAGGCACCGTTTACCATCAGCGAGCTGGAAGAAATCTATCCATGTGCCAGTGGGAAATCAAAAGAGGATGAGGCTTACCGTAATGAGGCACTGGAAGCAACCCATCTTCTTCAGCAGGGCAAACCCGGATACATGGCTCTCTGGAACCACATCATGAATGTATCTGTAACAGACCTGAAGAGAAACTACGCGAACCTGAATGTAGACTTTGACCTCTGGAAAAAAGAATCCGATGCACAGCCGTACATCCCGGATATGGTAGAGGATATGAAGAAGAGAGGATTTGCCTATGAGGATCAGGGCGCTCTTGTTGTAGATGTAAAAGAAGAGAATGATACCAAGGAGATCCCTCCATGTATGCTTCTGAAATCAGACGGAGCTTCTCTCTATACAACCACAGATCTTGCTACTATCGTAGAGCGTATGAAACTTTTTCAGCCGGATGAGATCCTTTATGTTGTTGACAAGCGTCAGGAGCTGCATTTTATTCAGGTATTCCGCTGCGCAAGAAAAACTGGTCTTGTAAATCCGGAAACCAAGCTTTCCTTCCTTGGTTTCGGTACCATGAATGGAAAAGACGGTAAACCGTTTAAGACAAGAGAAGGCGGTGTTATGCGTCTGGAGAACCTGATCGCAGATATTGATGAGGAAATGTATCGTAAGATCGTGGAGAATCGCAGTGTAAAAGATAAAGATGCAAAGGATACTGCCAAGATTGTAGGGCTTTCCGCGATCAAATACGGAGATCTTTCCAACCAGGCGACCAAGGATTACATCTTTGATGTTGACCGCTTTACATCCTTTGAGGGAAATACAGGTCCGTATATCCTTTATACTATCGTTCGTATTAAGTCGATCCTGAACCGTTATGTGCAGGAAGGAGGAGATTTAAGTGCAGGTAAGATCCTTCCGGCAGTCAATGCCAGTGAGAAGAACCTGATGCTTCAGCTTTCCGGCTTTGCAGCAATGGTTGAGAACGCTTTTGAAGAAAAAGCACCACATAAGATCTGTGCATATATCTATGAGGTATCCAATGCATTTAACAGCTTTTACCATGAGACTAAGATCTTAAGCGAAGAGAATCAGGCACAGAAGGAATCCTTCCTTCAGTTGCTCCAGCTTACAAGAAGAGTACTTGAGACAAGCATCGATCTTCTTGGATTCTCTGCACCGGATCGTATGTAAGGTATAGTTTTGCAGATACAAACACTATAAATAATGACAGACCGCCGGATAAAGAGACATTTTTTGTCTGCTATATTCGGCGGACTTTTTATATAGAAAGTTCTTTGCAAAAGGAACAGGATGTGCTATAATAGAGCTCATCTTAAATGAGGGCAGATCACGAATTTCTGCCTGACTATAAGTTGTCTGATTTTTTTCAAACCGGAATTCACCGGATTATCCCAAATCAATAAGAAATGTAATCATAAATATTGTCTGACAGAAATGAGAGGAAGGTGGTCTGTCTGATCGGAAATGTTCTGAAAGAACGTTATTGTATTGTGGAACAACTTGGACATGGCGGAGGTGGAAGCCTTTATCTGGCAAAAGATATGGAGCTTGGTATCTGTCGTGCAGTGAAAGAGATACCGATCGCAAAGAAAAAAGAAGCCAGACTCATGCAGTATCTGGAATATCCTGCAATACCGAAGATTATCGATTATGTGGAAACAGGGGAGAACTGTTATCTGATCATGGAATATATCAAGGGTCAGTCGCTGGGAGAACTTCTCCGTTCAGGGAAACGGTTTTCTTTACGGGAAATCCTTGCTCTGGGAAAGGAGATTGCCAGAGTATTGGAATATCTTCACAGTCGGAAGCCACCGGTCTGTTACGGGGATCTGAAACCGGATAATCTTATGTTTTCTGAAACCGGGCATCTGTATCTGATAGATCTTGGAAGTGCCATGTTCGATCATGGAAAAATAAAACAGATTTGTGAAGGAACGAAAGGCTATGCGGCGCCGGAGCAGTATCAGGGCTACTTAAGACCGGGAAGTGATATTTATGCTCTGGGGAAGACCCTGGAAAAACTTTGCAGAAAAAAGAAATGGCAGTGGATTTTATATCCGGATTTTTTCTGGTTTCTGTTCCGATGTACCAGAAAACAGGAAAAATACCGATATTCAGATATGTCAGTGGTTCAGAAGAAAATCCAAAAGCTGGAAAACAGATATCGGACGATCACCTGGAGAAAACGATTTTTGGAAGCGGTAGCTGCGGGGATTCTGATAGGAACACTGCTTTTGATAGCAGGAACACTGAAACCGGAAGAGTTTTCTATTGTGATCTCAGAAGTAACAGATTTATATTACGAAGCCAGACAGTATCCGGAAGACTCAAAAGGTCGGAAAAAGTGCTGTATTGAAGCAGAAAAGAAACTGCAGAAGTTAAACAGAAATTATGGAGAAAAGGAGCAGCAGCGTCGTATTGAACTGCTGCTGGCATGTAATGCGGAGCTTTTGGATGAACCGGAAAAAGCAGCTTTGTATTATGAAAATCTTCTTCTGTATGATGCAGAATATCCTGTGGCCTACGGAGAATATGGGATGTTTCTTATTCGGACCGGTCAGAAAGAGGCCAGCAGAAAGTTGTGGGAAGATTATAAAAAGAAAGAAAAAGCAAAATTATTGGATGATAGTGAGAGCAGAAATCTGAAGCTTTGGGAGGAGATCAATGAGAAAAAGAAGAGAAAGTGATCAACAAAAACCAAAAGAAACGGAAATCTCCAGTGAGAGAATCTGTTGTATTGTTTTGTTTCTGGTGGTCTTATGCAGCTGGATGATTCCTTCTAATGCTGTTTATGGATTTGATGTGTCAGGGATGGACAGTTTTGATACCGGCGGATTTGATATGAATGTGGGAGAAGGAACCGGACAGCTGCCGGAAGACTGGGAAGAAAGCTATGCAGGAGAAGGAAGTGATGACAGTAATTGGAACAGAGAAGAAGGAAATACTGAGGAGCATTCCGCTGCCTGGGCAGAATCAGAAAATGATCAGGAGGAGTCTGCACAATGGAATTTAGATTTTCAGACAGATGAGGCACGTTCTCAGGAAGAAAGCCTTATGGAAAATGGAAATATTCCGGAAGAAGCAGATATAGCTGATACGCCTGCGGAAAAACTGACGGAAACGCCGATACCAACAAAACTGCCAATACTGACTGAACAACCGATCCCTATACAGACAGTGGCAGCAAGTCCATCTGTAACGTTGACTCAAAAACCAGTTCGAAAGTCAGCAACAGATGCATCAAAGGGGGAGAAGAAGCAAAATCCGGCATTATCTTACTATCAGACAGAACCAACAGGAACGCCGGATAAGAAAAGAGAAAAAGAGCAAAAACCGGTGATCCGAATGAAAACAGACGGTAACAGGATCCGGATAGAGATCAGTCCGGATATTCCGTTCCAGATCCTTTCATTTCGGATCAATGGAAAAGAATGTGATTTTTACTGGCAAGGAAAAAAGCTTCTGGCGGAATTACCGAAAAAAAGCAGAAATTCCTGGAAAGCAGAACTCCTGGGTTTTGTGAAATCCGGTAAGCTGTACTATGAAAGCATGGACTTACCAGAAAAACAGTGATACAATAGGCATACTTGCTGATTATTTTATACAATAGGAGGAATTTATGTATAAGGCAATCTTTTTTGATCTTGACGGAACACTAACAGAATCCGGAGAGGGGATTACGAAATCCGTACAGTATGCACTGGAGAAGCTTGGAGTTTCAGCACCGGATCTGGAGCCACTGAAAGTTTTTGTGGGTCCGCCGCTTCTGGAACAGTTTATGAAATATGCGGGATTTGATAAAGAGACAGCGCAGAAGGGAATTGAATATTACAGAGAGAGATATTCAGAAAAAGGAATGTATGAGAACACTGTTTATCCGGGCGTGGAAAACACTCTGGCAGAACTGAAACGTCGTGGCTACAGACTGGCTGTGGCGTCTGCGAAACCGACCTTTTATGTGACACAGATCATGGACCATTTTAATCTGAGTCGGTATTTTGAGGTGATTGCCGGGACGGATCTAAATGGACCGAAAGTAACCAAATCCCAGGTGATCGAGGAAGCTCTGGAAAGAATGAGTCTTTCTGATCACCGTGACCAGGTGATCATGGTGGGTGACAGAGAACATGACATTCTTGGAGCCAGACGATGCGGGATCCAGTGTGTGGCTGTATCTTACGGATATGGAAGCAGAGAAGAACTGGAAAAGGCACAGCCTCTTCAGATCGTAGCTTCCGCAGATGAACTTCTGAATTTTTTCGTCTGACCCCTCTGCACAGACAGAATATTTTTCAAATAGTGTGGAGGGAGCTTTATCCGGCAGGAATCCATTATCTTATCGGACAGATCCTCGGAAGTGCCGTGCTTCTCTGGCTGGCAGGGCATGTCGGCAACGTACAGGAAAGGTATTATAGTTATACGCTGGTGATCACCGGACTTACCGGAGTGCTGGTCATGTTTCCGGCAGTATATTTTTATCGAAAGGATCGTATAGGAAGGCTGATCGGCGGTTTGACTTCCGTTGAGGAACAACGGCTATCTATTCCTGAAATGCTGCTTCTTCTTGCAGCTGGAGCCGGATTTGCCCAGTATGCCAATGTGCTGGTGGCGATCCTGCAGAATTGGATCTCATCCAGCTATGGAGAAACGATGACGAAGATTACCTCAGGAAAGAGTTTATTTATGATGATCTTCTGGATGGGGATCATAGCACCTGTTGCAGAAGAAATGATCTTTCGCTGGCTGATCTATCTGCGACTTCGGGATCACTTTTCAGTGCTGGTTTCCGCTGTGATCTCTGCGGCGTTTTTCGGAATTTATCACGGAAATGTCCTGCAGGCTGTGTATGCGTTTGTTCTGGGAGGAATTTTTGCGTGGTTTCTGGAGATGGGCGGTAATAAGTGGACCAGCGTGCTGATGCACATCGGAGCCAATACCTGGATACTTATTTTCAGTGAATACGCCCAGACTCTGGTGGAAAAATCCGGAGCAGGAAACCTTCTGATGATCTATGGTGTTTTTGCGGCAGCGATGGTCGGAGGATATCAGTATTTTGCACGCCGGGGAGAAAAACGTGGCTACCGGGCTGTCTGATCCGATGTGAATCACGAATGTCTGCCTGCTACTGGCTCAGGCAGAGTGATAGATAAATATTTGCTTTACAGAGAATCTGTAGTGGGATCATAGTATAGGGATGCCATTACAGATTTTTTTATAAAAATATGTCGGAATCTTTTTTTGCCGGTAAATTTATACAGATTTTATATTTATTTAAGAGACCATTTCTTGCGTATCTTTGTATCACGTGCTATTATAAGTGTATTAAAAGAATTAATACACTTAATACGCAGATTACAGAGAAAGGAGCATCGTATGTTATTCTTGGACTATCAGGACAGACGTCCCATTTACGAGCAGATCGTAGAGAAATTCCGGATGCTGATCCTGTCAGGAGCTGTGGAGCCATCTTCCAAGATGCCGTCTGTGCGGCAGCTGGCCGTGGAATTATCCATCAACCCCAATACCATCCAGCGGGCATATATGGAACTGGAGCAGCAGGGGCTGATCTGTCCGGTGAAGGGAAAAGGCAGTTTTGTCACAGACAGCAGCAGGATCAGGCAGATCGGTATGGAAGAAACCTTAAGTGAGCTGAAAAAGATCACAGAAAAGGGAATGGCTCTGGGAGTAGGGGAGGAAGAAATGATCGGTGTGATCCGCTTATGCTATAAGGAGGGAAACAATGATTGAGATAAAAAACTGCAGCAAAGCTTTTGGTAAGATACAGGCAGTAAATAAGGTCACCATGGATATCGGGGAACGGGAGGTTTTTGGACTGATCGGTTCCAACGGTGCGGGAAAAAGTACTCTGCTCCGTATCATGGCCGGGATCATCCGTCAGGACAGAGGAGAGGTGCTGATGGATGAAGAATTGGTTTTTGAAAATGAAAGGATCAAAGAGCATTTTTTCTACATCCCGGACGATGCATATATTCCGACAAATTACAATGCTCTGGACATGGCAGAATTTTACCGTTGTATTTATCCGGGATTTCAACAGGCACGTTTTGAGACAATGATGAAGCAGTTTCATCTGGATGGAAAACGAAAAATCAGCACTTTTTCCAAGGGAATGAAGAAACAGCTTCTGGTGATCCTGGGAATCAGTACAGGAACGAAATATCTGTTTTGTGATGAAACCTTTGATGGCCTGGACCCGGTAATGCGCCAGGCAGTAAAAAGTATTTTTGCATCGGAGATCATGAGTCGTGAATTTACGCCGGTGATTGCTTCCCATAATCTCCGTGAGCTGGAAGATATCTGTGATCACATCGGGCTTCTTCATCAGGGAGGAATTCTCCTTTCCAGAGATCTGGAGGATATGAAATTCCACATCCATAAGATCCAGTGTGTACTTGCTGACAAAAAGAAAGAAGAAGAATTAAAGAAAGAGCTGGATGTTTTGAAAACAGAGCATCAGGGCTCCCTGCTGCTTATTACTGCAAGGGGAACAAGAAGAGAGATCATGGAGAAGATACAGGCAAAAAATCCTCTTTTCTGCGAAGTGCTCCCACTGACTCTGGAAGAAATATTTATCAGCGAAACGGAGGTGGCAGGCTATGAAGTCAAAAATTTATTCCAGTGAGTATATGAAATCCTCTTCTAAAGGACAAAGATGGATCCCAGCATTTGCCATGGTCGCATTTCTCCTTGCATTTCCGGTAGCGGAACTTATTTTGATGGGAAAATGGAATGAGCGCAGTTATACTCAGAGTCAGCTTTCCTATCTGTATTCCAGCCTGTGGAGCAGTGACTTTCTCACAATGGGAGCAGCTGTGGCTGCGGTAACCGCATTTTTTGCAGCAGTAAGCGGCTTCTGGTATCTGTATTCCCCGAGAAAAGTGGATTTCTATCACAGCCTTCCGGTAAAGCGAAGTGCACTGTTTCTGCACAGAGTATTGTTGGCTGTTCTTTATTATCTGGTGCCATATGTGATCATGGAATTTGCTGCGGTATGCATCGGGGCAGCCAGAGGATATTACAGCCTTTCCATTATGAAAAAGGCACTGATCCTGTTGGTTCTCCATCTCCTGATGTATCTTCTGGTGTATTTTTCCACAGTGCTGGTGATCGCCTGCACCGGTACCATGTTGATGGGAGCACTTGCATGGGCAGGGCTGTTTACCTACAGTATCGTTCTGGCAGTGATGCTGCAGTTAAGCGGACATTTATTTTTTGATACCTGGTACGAGGGCAATTACGGAATTCTGGCAGCAGTGCGGAATCTGGGATCTCCTCTTATGGCGATCGTAAGCTTTATAGATAGATACAGCAGCGGAAGCTTTGGAAAGCAGTTGTTGATACTGATCCTTACGCTGTTTATCATGGCAGCACTTTCCTGGATGGCATTTTGCAGACGAAGGTCAGAGAATACCGGAAAAGCTCTGGTATATACCTGGATGGAGCCGGTCTTAAGTGCCCTGATCACAATACCATCCGGACTGGGGATCGGTCTGATCTTTTATATGATTCCGGAAGATTCATCCAAAACAGCATGGTGGATCTTCGGAATGATATTGGGAACGATCCTGGTCCATGGAATTCTGGAAGTGATCTACGAAATGGATTTTCGCAGATTTTTCTGCAGAAAAGTGCAACTTATGATCTTTGGAGGTGTTGTGGCAATCTGTGCGCTGACCATGAAAATGGATCTTCTGGGATATGACAGTTATTTTCCGGCTTATGACAATCTTCAGGGAGTTGTGATAAATGTAAGCAATCTTTCATATACAGAGCAGCTTTGCAATGTGGAAAAAAAAGAAGACGGAATCTATAAGATCCGGTATACTGCCACCTCAGACAATAGTTCTGGTCTGGTGGATCAGCCGGTGATGAAAAGTAAAGCATTATATAACAGTCTGGAGGATATCAGGCTTCAGAATGAAAAAGGAAAAAAATCAGGAAAGCGCGTGTATGTGCGCTACATAAATAAACAGGGATTCAGTGTATGCAGAGGTTATAATGTATCCTCTGCACAGGCACAGAATCTTATGGAAGCCCTGTATGATGAGCAGACATGGAAAGAAGACAGATATTCATTTTTCCAGCTGGACAAACAGTATCTGAAAGAGGTCACCGGTACTTTCTGTGACGGAGATATTCAAACATTATTTGAGAAAAATGCAGAGAAGCGTCAGGCGCTGGCAGAGGCGCTGAGAAAGGACATTTTGGAAAACGGCGGTCAGACAGTAAAAGACCAGCCATGCGCAATGCTGATGTTCGATTATGCGGGAATTCCGTCAGAAGGATACATAGATGAATGGGGAATGAATGTACCGGCTGTTCAGGAAGGAGAGAGGGTGTCTACATCTGTTCTGGTGTATCCGGCATATAAGAGAACACTTGCAATTTTGGAAGAAACAGGATATCCTCTTTCCATGGATGAGCTGTCTGTTGAGTATATTAATGTTTATTACTTCAGCTCCGAAGCTGCCGGCGAAGATGATGAGGTTTTTTCCGACATTGAGCCTGTTTCGGATCTTGAAGAAACAGAGAACGGTTATAAAGTCCGTTACGATAAAAAGGAACAGCTGGAAACCCTGAAAAAGTGTATTCGCCCATCACAGCTGGTAAACGGATGGACTATCTGGAATGCAGATGTCACAATGGAAGTGGTTTTGGAAGGACAGGAGAGCACCGACGGGGATTCCGGACTTTATATGATATTTGCCGGTGAGATCCCGGATTTCATCAGAGCAGATGCAAAGGCAGCCCATGTAACAGAATGGGAGGTAAATGATTAATGGAAAAACCAGTCCGGCTGGATAAATTTCTGGCAGATGCCGGCGCAGGTACACGAAGCGAGGTAAAAAAATACATACAGAAGGGTCAGGTGCAGGTTAACGGGAAATCTGTGAAGAAACCGGAACTGAAAGTAGCAAAAGAAGATCAGGTGGTTATGAACGGGCAGGAAATTCATGCTGCACCGGAATATGTATACTATCTTTTTAACAAGCCGGCGGGCTGTGTCAGCGCAACGGAGGACTCCAGAGATAAAACGGTTCTCGACTATATTGAAGAGAAAGACAGAAGAAAGGGTCTTTTTCCGGTGGGACGCTTGGATAAAGATACAGAAGGCTTTCTTCTGATCACAGATGACGGTCCTCTGGCACACGAGCTTCTTTCTCCGAAAAAGCATGTGGATAAGACCTACTATGCAAAAGTATCCGGGAAAGTGACAGAAGAAGATGTCGTGAAGCTGGCAGAAGGCGTGGATATCGGGGAAAAAGATCTCACACGACCGGCAAGGCTGGAGATCCTTTCTACCTGGGAGTCCGGTACAGAATCTGCAGAAGCCGGTAAGAACTGGGAATCTGAGATCCGACTTACCATCCACGAGGGAAAATTCCATCAGGTAAAACGGATGATGGAGGCACTGGGAAAAAAAGTAACTTATTTGAAAAGACTATCCATGGGGCCGCTGGCGCTTCCTTCAGATCTTCCGACAGGAAAATATCGTTCGCTCACCGAAAAAGAGCTGGAGCTTCTGAAGTCTGCCGGAAACCGCTGAAAAACAGAAAAAAATTGGAAAAATCCCCTTTACATAAGGGGATTTTCTATGCTATAATTCAGAAGTTGCAAAAATAAGCACGCACGGCGATTCTATAAGGATGGTGCCCTACGGTGTGAGGATGGGTCCAGAGAGAAGGCGACCTGTGCGGAAGAATTTAACCAAAAAGGAGAAAAGACATGAGCGTTATTTCAATGAAGCAGCTTTTAGAGGCAGGTGTTCATTTCGGACATCAGACAAGAAGATGGAACCCTAAAATGGCTCCGTACATCTACACAGAGAGAAATGGTATCTATATCATCGATCTTCAGCAGTCTGTAGGAATGGTTGACGATGCTTACAATGCAGTAGCAGATATCGTTGCCAACGGTGGACACATCCTTTTCGTAGGAACTAAGAAACAGGCTCAGGATGCTATCCGTACAGAGGCAGAGCGTTGTGGAGAGTTCTTCGTAAATGAGAGATGGCTTGGTGGTATGCTTACAAACTTCAAGACAATCCAGAGCCGTATCGCAAGACTGAAAGAGATCGAGACAATGGAAGCTGACGGAACATTCGACGTACTTCCTAAGAAAGAAGTTATCGAGCTTCGCAAAGAGCTTGTTAAGCTTCAGAAGAACCTTGGCGGAATCAAAGAGATGAAGAGAATCCCGGATGCTATCTTTATCGTAGATCCTAAGAAAGAGAGAATCTGCGTACAGGAGGCTCATACACTTGGAATCCCGCTTATCGGTATCTGCGATACTAACTGTGATCCGGAAGAGCTTGACTATGTGATCCCGGGAAATGACGATGCTATCCGTGCAGTAAAACTCATCGTTTCCAAGATGGCTGACGCTGTTATCGAGGCTAAGCAGGGAACTGCTGAGGCAGATGGCGAGATCGAGGCTGAGTCTGAGGAGTTTGCAGCTACAGAGGAATAATTCGTATAAACAGAATATTTCAGGAGGAAACGAACAATGGCTATTACAGCAGCACAGGTAAAAGAGTTAAGAGAGATGACCGGCGCCGGAATGATGGATTGTAAGAAAGCTCTTACAGCTACAGAAGGCGATATGGATAAAGCAGTTGAGTTCCTGCGTGAGAAGGGTCTTGCTACAGCACAGAAGAAAGCAAGCCGTATCGCAGCAGAGGGTCTTTGCAAAACTCTGGTAACAGAGGATGGAAAGAAAGCAGTCGTTGTTGAGGTTAATGCTGAGACAGACTTCGTTGCAAAGAATGAGAAATTCCAGAGCTATGTTGCAGATGTTGCAGCACAGGCACTTAACACAACAGCAGCTGATATCGATGCTTTCCTTGCTGAGGCATGGGCACTTGATACAACTAAGACTGTAAAAGAGGCTCTTGCAGCTCAGATCGCAGTAATCGGCGAGAACATGAACATCCGTAGATTTGCTCAGGTTGAGGAGCAGAACGGATTCATCGCTTCCTACACTCATATGGGTGGAAAGATCGGCGTTCTTGTAGACGTTGAGACAGATGTTGTTAACGATGCTGTTAAAGAGATGGCTAAGAACGTAGCTATGCAGATCGCAGCTCTGAAACCGCAGTACACAAGCGACAAAGAAGTAAGCGCTGAGTACATTGAGCATGAGAAAGAGATCCTTATGGCTCAGATCCAGAATGATCCGAAGGAGTCCCAGAAACCGGCTAAGGTTATCGAGGGAATGATCACAGGACGTATCAAGAAAGAGCTTAAAGAGATCTGCCTTCTTGACCAGACATACGTAAAAGCAGAGGACGGAAAACAGTCCGTTGCTAAATACGTAGAGCAGGTAGCAAAAGAGAACGGCGCTAAGATCCAGATCAAAGGCTTCGTTCGCTACGAGACAGGCGATGGT
The DNA here is from genome assembly GCF_003478985.1 of Ruminococcus sp. AF20-12LB. Lineage (NCBI taxonomy): Bacteria > Bacillati > Bacillota > Clostridia > Eubacteriales > Oscillospiraceae > Ruminococcus > Ruminococcus sp. AF20-12LB. The sequence goes on from NZ_QUGH01000002.1 coordinate 74,056, forward strand.
CTTGAGAAGAAAGAAGAGAACTTCGCTGAGGAAGTTGCAAAACAGATGGGCAAATAATCTGTTATCTGCATATCTTTAATAAGATCCATAAAACCCTTGAAAATCAGTATTTTCAAGGGTTTTTTTATATTATTCACTTCATATACTGCATTATAAAATATGGATAGATTATAGCAACAAGAAGTTGCTTTTCAGAACATGGATCTATCTTTATGATATGATAATGGAGGTGACGGCTATGTAAACCAAGTAAAATAAAAATTCCGCTTTACAAATTACAGATAAAGTATTAAAATAAACAAGAAGATATCTTCAGGGCAGGGTGAGATTCCCTACCGGCGGTAAAGCCCGCGAGCCGAGAGGTATGATCCGGTGAGATTCCGGGGCCGACAGTACAGTCTGGATGGAAGAAGATGATAGTACAGTTGATTTTTTGTATGAATGAATGTAGTATCAGAGCTCTGAGATGGTGATCCATTTCAGAGCTTTTTATATAGAAAATCAGACATTCATTTATCGATCAGATGTAACCGATCAATTCCACCCTGCAGATATTTCTGCAGGCTTTTTTTGTATCTGGTACATCGTTTTCGAAATAAATATACCACTTACTTGTCTGTGAATACGATTGCACAGGTCTAAAAGTTTCGGCGTACCAGAGCGTGTTTGAAAAATCATTCCTGCAATCTGCACGCCCCACTTTGCGGTATATTTTGCCCGAATTCAGTTGCCGTAGCCCGCTACGGCGCCCTCATCCGGACAAAATCTCCCACAAATTGTGACGCACATCTTGCAGAAAGCCTTTTTCAAACACGCTCTAGACAAAGAACAGGAATAAGAAAGAAGGAATAAAAATGACGGATCAGGAATATATGCTTCGGGCGATCCAGCTGGCAAAAAAAGGAGAAGGCTGGACGAATCCCAATCCGATGGTAGGGGCAGTGATCGTAAAAGACGGAAGGATCATCGGGGAAGGCTATCATAAAAAGTATGGAGAACTTCATGCGGAACGTAATGCAATTGCTTCTCTCACAGAATCAGCAGAAGGTGCGGTGATTTATGTTACGCTGGAGCCTTGCTGTCATCATGGAAAAACACCTCCATGTACGGAAGCGATCATTGAACAGAAGATCAGAAAAGTGGTGATCGGTTCCCGGGATCCGAATCCGAAAGTGGCAGGAAAAGGCGTGCAGATGTTAAGGGAAGCCGGTGTAACAGTAGTTGAAGATTTTATGAGAGAAGAATGTGATCAGCTGAATCCAGTGTTTTTCCATTATATTACTACGAAGACTCCTTATGTGGTGATGAAGTATGCCATGACACTGGATGGGAAGATCGCAACGAAGACAGGAGCATCAAAATGGATTACCGGAGAAGCGGCAAGAAAAGAAGTACAGCATATGCGGCATCAGTACATGGGGATCATGGCAGGTATTGGAACTGTGCTTGCAGATGATCCGATGTTAAACGTCCGGGTAGAAGGCTGGAAAAGTCCTGTCAGGATTGTGTGCGACAGTAAGCTCAGAATCCCGCCGGACAGTCAGATCGTAAAAAGTGCGGAAAAGTACCGGACGATCGTGGCTTATGCAGATCAGAAAAATACAGAAGAAAAAATAAAAATATTACATACCATGGGAGTTGAGACCATTTACTGTCCCGATGAAAAGAATCAGATAGACCTTAAGAAGCTGATGGCAGATCTTGGAAACAGAGGTATTGACAGCATCCTCCTGGAGGGAGGCGGTACGTTAAATGACAGTGCCCTGCGAGCCGGAATTGTAAAGGAAGTACAGGCTTTTGTGGCACCAAAGCTGTTTGGCGGGGTGGCCGGGAAGACACCGGTAGAAGGTATCGGAGTTGAATTCCCGTCTGATGCAGTGGAACTGAAATATACAGATATCTGCCAGATCGGTGAGGATATTCGGATAAGATGTCAGGTGTGTGAGAAAAAACAGGAGGAATCATGTTTACAGGAATCGTAGAGGAGAAAGGAAAAGTCCGTTATATACAGCTGACAGGAGAATCAGGAATCCTGGCAGTGAAAGCCAGGAAGGTCCTGGAAGGGACAAGGATCGGTGACAGCATTGCCGTAAATGGTGTGTGTCTGACAGTCACGTCGATCCAGCCGGATGGATTTACTGCCGATGTGATGGCAGAGACGATCAGAAGAAGCAGTCTTGGCAGCTGTAAAGCCGGAAGCCAGGTAAACCTGGAACGTGCAATGGCTGCAGATGGCAGGTTCGGGGGACACATAGTAAGCGGCCATATTGATGGGACTGGCGTGATACGTTCCATGCTCCGGGAAGAAAATGCCATCTGGGTATCAATTGGGACGTCGCCGCAGATCTTGCATCTGATCGTGGAAAAAGGATCTGTCTGTATTGATGGGATCAGCCTGACAGTTGCAAGGGTTGATGAAGCTGGTTTTCAGGTGTCGGTCATTCCACATACAGGAGAAGAAACCACCCTTTTGGAAAAGATGCCGGGGGATCTGGTTAATCTGGAAAATGATGTGATCGGAAAATATGTAGAAAAACTGCTTGGCATCAGAAAAAATGAAGAAGAGAAAAAAGAATCCGGAATTACGATGAAGTTTCTTGAAGAATTCGGGTTTTAGAACAGGAGGATATACACTATGTCACAAAATTATCAGTACAACACAATTGAAGAGGCACTTAGGGATCTTAAGGAAGGAAAAATAGTTCTGGTCACAGATGATCCGGACAGAGAAAATGAGGGAGACCTGATATGTGCGGCAGAGTTTGCAACCCGGGAAAATATTAATTTCATGGCGACTTATGCAAAGGGGCTTATCTGTACACCGATGAGTGCGGAAATTGCGGCGAGATTGAACTTTCCGCCGATGGTTGCTGAGAACACGGACAATCACAGTACAGCATTTACCGTGGCAGTGGATCACGCAGATACAACCACCGGTATCTCTGCGGCAGAGCGCTCCTATACCATTATGAAGTGCGTGGATGATCAGTCAAAACCGGAGGATTTCAGAAGACCGGGACATGTATTTCCACTTATTTCCAGAAAAGGCGGGGTTCTGGTACGGAATGGCCATACGGAGGCAACAACAGATCTTATGAGACTTGCCGGACTGAAGGAATGCGGCGTGTGCTGTGAAGTTATGAAAGAAGATGGAACTATGATGCGTACATCACAGCTATGGGAAATGGCAAAAGAGCATAACCTTACATTTATTACGATCCGTGATCTGCAGGATTATATAAGAATACATGAAAAGCATGTAAAGGAGGAAGCAGCTGCAAACCTCCCAACGCAGTACGGTGATTTTAAAATGTATGGTTATATCAATGACATTACAGGAGAGCATCATCTGGCACTGGTAAAAGGTGATCTGGGAGATGGTGAAGATGTGCTTTGCCGGGTACATTCGGAGTGCCTGACAGGAGATGCATTCGGATCACTCAGATGTGACTGCGGCCTGCAGCTGCAGACAGCGATGCGCCAGGTAGAGGCGGAAGGCAGAGGGATCATTCTGTATATGAGACAGGAAGGCAGAGGAATCGGGCTGATCAATAAGATCAAAGCCTATGCGCTTCAGGAACAGGGATACGATACCGTGGAGGCTAATGTGAAGTTAGGGTTTGCACCGGATCTCAGAGAGTACTGGGTTGGGGCACAGATACTGTCAGACCTTGGTGTGAAATCATTAAGATTACTGACAAATAATCCGGATAAAGTTTATGGACTTGGTGAATTTGGTCTGAAGATCAATGAGAGAGTACCTCTGGAGATTCCGGTACAAAAGTATGACCGGAAGTATATGAAAACGAAGCAGGAAAAGATGGGTCATATTTTTAAAGAAATAAATTTATAAAAAAACAGCAAATATCAGGAGGAAGAAAAAATGAGACAGATCAATTTAGTAGAAGGAAAAGTAGTAGCACCGGAGGGAATGAAGGTTGGTATCGTGGCAGCGAGATTTAATGAGATCATTGTGAATAAATTATTGGGAGGGGCAGTCGACGGACTGGTAAGACATGGAGTAGAAGAGGAGAATATTACTGCAGCATGGGTGCCGGGAGCATTTGAGATCCCGCTTACAGCACAGAAAATGGCACAGTCAGGAAAATATGATGCAGTTATCTGCGTGGGAGCTGTCATCCGTGGAGATACTTCACATTATGATCTGGTGTGCAATGAATCTGCCAAGGGGATCGCACAGGTTGAACTTGCAACAGGGATCCCGGTCTTATTCGGAGTGATCACGACTGAGAATATCGAGCAGGCTATTGCGCGTGCAGGAAGCAAAGCAGGAAATAAAGGCTATGACTGTGCATTATCTGCGATCGAAATGGTCAATCTGATGAAGCAGCTCTAAAAGACAGGAAAATAAATGATGACAAAAACGATCATATTCGACTATGATGGAACGATCCATCATACCCTTGGAATCTATGAACCGGCATTTCGTGAAACCTATCAGTGGCTGACAGAACAGAAGGCTGCAGAAGAACGGGAGATAGGCTCGGCGGAAATTGCCGGCTGGCTGGGATTTAACAGTAAGGAGATGTGGAATACATTTTTGCCGGAGCTGGATCAGAGCTATAAAGAGCAGGCAAGCAGGATGGTAGGAGAACTGATGGTCAGACAGATCAGGAAGCATAAGGCAGTGTGGTATCCGGGAGCAGAGGAGATGCTTACAGCTTTGAAGAACCGGGGATATCATCTTGTGATCTTAAGTAACTGTAAGGCTTCATATCGTGAGGCGCACTGGAAGGAATTTGGGATGGAACGATGGTTCGATCATTTTTATGACTGTGAATCATATGGATTCCGTCCAAAGACAGAAATTGTGCAGGAAATTATCCGGGAATATACAGGCCCTTATCTGGTGGTCGGAGACAGGAGGCAGGATCTGGAATGTGCCAGAGCCTGCAAAAGCCCATTTATAGGATGTCTGTATGGATATGGTGAGAAAGGGGAGCTGAACGGAGCAGATCATCTTGCAGAGCATATAGAGGAAATACCACAGTTGGTGATACGAGGATGAGTTCAGCTTTATCTGAAAACAGAAGCTGTACACTGACAGAAGGCATAGGACTGACGGGAACGGCATAAATATTATAAAAATCCGAAGGATCCTGAAATATGATTTCCCTCAGTCTATGTATGATCGTAAAAAATGAAGAAGCAGTTCTTGAGAGGATTTTAAAGCCGGTTTCTCAGGTGATGGATGCGATTCTGATCGCAGATACCGGTTCTTCAGACAGAACAAAAGAGATCGCGGAGCAGTATACGTCGCAGGTGTTTGATTTTCCCTGGTGTGACGATTTTTCTGCTCCGCGTAATTTCCTTCTGGAAAAAGTCAGCACCGATTATTGGATGTGGCTGGATGCGGATGATGTCCTGGATGAAGAAAATCTGGAAAGACTGAGGAGTCTTAAAGAAACCCTGGATCCTGGAACAGATGTTGTAATGATGGAATATGCGGCAGGCTTTGACCAGAGTGGGAGAACAACATTTTCTTATTTTCGGGAGCGGATAATGAAAACATCCAGAAATTTCAGATGGAATGGGGCAGTTCATGAAACCGTGATTCCGGAGGGAAATATCATCTATTCAGATGTGGTGATCCAGCATCGGAAATGTGGAAAAAGTGATCCGGACCGTAATCTTCGTATTTATGAAAAAATGCTGGCAGGAGGAGAAACGCTGGAACCCAGACATCAGCTTTATTATGGGAGAGAACTGTATTATCATCAGCGGTATCCGGAGACAGAGGCTGTGCTGGTGGAGTTCCTGAAAAATCCGTCCGGATGGCTGGAAAATAAGATCGATGCCTGTTTTGTACTTGGACAGTGCTACCGGAAAATGGGAGAGAAAAAGTCCGCACTGGAAGCTTTTCTGTACAGTCTGACTATGGATGTGCCGAGGGCGGAAATCTGCTGTGAGGTCGGAAAGATTTTTTTGGAAAGAGAGCTGCCCAGACAGGCTGCCTACTGGTACGGGCAGGCACTTACTGTGCCGTCAGATAAGAAAAAAGGTGGATTTTTTATGGCTGAGTGTCATGGATTTGTGCCATATATGCAGCTTTGCGTTTGTTATGATAAGATGGAATGTCCGGAGCAGGCATTCTTTTTTCATAAGAAAGCGATGGAACAGAAGCCGGAAGATCCGGGAGTATTGTACGACCAGAAATATTTCCGGGAAAAATATGGTCTGACATAAAAGGAAAGAAAAGATATCTTTATTATATTTTCCTGGCAGGGTACAGGCTTGCGGGGATCCTATGCACAGGTAAAAGCTGTTGTCATATACTGTAGGGAAAGTTATTTTCCTATGAGGTGATCGAGGAATGCTGTTCAGGCATCGAAAACGTAAGGAAATGGAAATGCAGCAGGACAGTCATGAGGATTTGTCTTGTATGTCCTGTTATGGAAATCATAGTTCCTGTGGATGTGACAGGTGTGGAACAAGAGGCTGCCCGGGCCCTGTGGGACCTACAGGACCAACCGGTCCAAGAGGCTGTCCGGGAGTTCCGGGTCCTATGGGCCCTCAGGGACCGCAGGGAGAACCGGGAATACAGGGATATACGGGAGCCACCGGTCCGGCAGGTGCAACAGGTCCGGCAGGAGTAATGGGCCCAGCGGGAGCCACTGGTCCGACGGGAGCAACAGGAGCTACCGGTCCGGCGGGAGCTACCGGTCCGGCGGGAGCAACAGGTCCGACGGGAGCAACAGGTCCGACGGGAGCAACAGGAGCTACCGGTCCGGCGGGAGTCATCGGTCCGGCAGGTGCAACAGGTCCGACGGGAGCAACAGGAGCCACCGGTCCAGCGGGAATAGCGGGTGCAACAGGTCCGGCAGGTGCAATCGGAGCCACCGGTCCAACAGGAGCAGCCGGAGCCACCGGCCCAACAGGAGCAGCCGGAGCCACCGGCCCTGCCGGAACAGTAACCCCGGCAGCTGCTGTTGGAAATGCAACAACAGTAGATGATATCGTGGAGGATTTTAATGCACTTCTTGCAAACCTTCGTGATGCAGGACTCTTGGAAAGATAGTGAAATGATAAACACATGTTACTGTGCGGCTGCGTATTTTATGCAGCCGCTGCATATTCTTCATAAAAATATTTCATTGTAGCTTTCCGACGAAAGGTGCTATAATATTTTTATGTAAGTATGAACATGGGGGATGAAATCGTGAAAAAAAACAAGTATGAGATCGATATGTGTAATGGGTCGATCATGGACAAGTTGATTTCGTTTTCACTGCCGCTGATGCTGTCCGGTATCCTGCAGCTGATGTTCAATGCAGTGGATATCGTGGTAGTGGGACGTTTCAGCGGAAGTGAGGCACTGGCGGCAGTAGGCTCCACTACCGCACTGATCAATGTGTTTACCAACCTTTTTATCGGAATTTCTCTTGGTGCCAATGTGCTGGCAGCCAGATTTTATGCTGCCGGTAAGGATGACGAAATGTCAGAAACAGTACATACATCGATCCTGCTGGCTTTGATCAGCGGGATCATCATGGCATTTCTGGGAGTGATCTTTGCCAGAATCTGCCTGGAGCTGATGGATACGCCGGAGGATGTGATCGATCTTTCTACTCTTTATATGCGTATCTATTTTCTGGGAATGCCGTTTTTTATGCTATATAACTATGGCGCAGCAATTCTGCGTGCAGTGGGAGATACCAAGCGACCACTGGTCTTTCTGATCATTTCCGGCTGTGCCAATGCGCTTCTGAATCTGTTTTTTGTGATCGTTTGTCATTTAAGTGTGGCAGGTGTTGGAATCGGAACTGTGATTTCTCAGTTGATCTCCTGTATCCTTGTTCTCCGATGTCTGTGTCAGACAGAGGGAAGCTATCAGCTGCGTTTTTCGAAGCTGTCCATAAAGCCGGAATATCTGAAACAGATATTCCAGGTAGGACTTCCGGCAGGAATCCAGAGTACGGTGATCAATTTTTCCAATGTGCTGCTCCAGTCCTCCGTAAACTCTTTTGGCTCCATTGCAATGGCAGGATATACGGCAGCAAACAATATCTTCGGATTTCTGTATGTGTCTGTAAATTCAGTTACCCAGGCTTGCATGAGCTTTACCAGTCAGAATTATGGTGTGCGAAAACCGAAACGTATGGACCGGGTGCTTGTTGACTGTATGATCCTGTCCTTTGCCGTATCCTTTGCCATGGGCTGTGGTGCATACTTTTTCGGTCCGCAGCTCCTGAAGATCTATACGGAAGACCCTAAGGTTATCCAATGCGGAATGGAGATTCTTGCCTATACCACAGTTACCTATTTCCTCTGCGGCCAGATGGATCTGTTTCCGGGAGCACTGCGCGGAATGGGCCGCTCCGGTGTCCCCATGATCCTGTCGATCATTGGAACCGTCGGGCTCCGGATCGTATGGATATTCGGAATTTTCCCGGCACACAGATCATTGAAGGTACTGTTTATTTCCTACCCGGCATCCTGGATCTTTACGATCGTTATGCAGGTGATCTGTTTTTGGTTTGTAAGACGGAAGGTGCATAGCCAGCTTTCACGAGAAACTGCATAATAAAATTAATACGTAGAATATCAGAGAAAGCGGACATAGTTCCGCTTTTCTGCATTTACGGGGAAAATAAAATAAGCTGGCTCGGCGTTTGCTCCTGGACAGCAGACAATGCTTACAGTCTGGAAATTGAGTTTATAACGTTAATGTTTACCGGTAATGTCCCGCGAGGTGTTTTTTGTGAGCGAAGGTCATAGAAAACCCGAGACATACCGCACGAATTTATGCGATCAGTATAAATTCTGTGCATCGCGAAGGGTGTTACTGAGAATGGAGTGAATAGTAATTTCATAACCTGAGATTATATTAAGTATCAAAAATATACATTTTAATTATACGATGTTTTGTGTTAGAATATAGGACGAATAGGGCAGCAGAGGAATGACTGCCTTGAAATGGATAACGATCAGAAAGGAACTTGTTTTATGGATAAGGGAACAATTTTTAAATTTCATAATGACCTTGATACCGATCAGATCATTGCATCCCAGTATCTGCTTCTGCCGAATCTGGATGAAATGAAGGGCCACACATTTGAATCACTGGATCCAGATTTTTCCAAAAAGGTTAAACCGGGAGATTTTGTAGTTGGGGGAGAGAACTTCGGATGCGGATCCTCCAGAGAGCAGGCACCGGGTGTTCTTAAAGCACTTGGAGTAAAGGCAGTTATTGCGAAATCTTTTGCCCGTATTTTTTTCCGCAATGCCATTAATATCGGACTTCCGGCAATTGTCTGTAAGGATCTCCCGGATGCCGTGAAGACAGGAGATACCATGGAACTTCATATGTCCGAGGGAACTGCTGTTGCCAATGGCAAGACTTATTCCTGCACAAAACTGCCGGAATACATGCAGAATATACTGAATCAGGGCGGCCTTATCGCTTCTCTGAACCGTGAGGAGGAATAAGAGATGGGAATGACGATCGCAGAAAAAATCATCGCGGCAGCGGCTGGAGTGGACAATGTAAAACCCGGAGATATCTATACAGTTTCACTGGATCATCTGATGAGTAATGACGGAACCACACATCTGACTGTTGATATGTACAACAATAAATTAAAAAATCCTCATATTGCAGACACAAAGAAGCTGGTATTTATCGTAGACCATAACGTACCGTCTGACAGCCCGAAAACAGCGGCATCCCAGAAAAAGATGAGAGATTTTGCAAGAGATAATAATATTGATTTCTGGGAGGGAAAGGGTGTCTGCCACCAGATCATGATCGAGAATTATGTCCGTCCGGGACAGCTGATCTTCGGTGCTGACAGCCATACCTGTTCCTACGGAGCACTTGGTGCTTTCGGTACCGGTGTAGGATGCACAGATTTCCTTTACGGAATGGTAACCGGAACCTCCTGGGTCATGGTTCCGGAAACCGTAAAATTTAACCTGACAGGGAAGCTTCCTGAGGGTGTTTACGCAAGAGATCTGATTCTTACCATTATCGGTGAGATCGGGGCAAACGGCTGCAACTATCAGGCAATGGAGTTTACAGGTGAAGGCGCCAGAACATTAAGCATCAGCGACCGTATGGCGCTTTGCAACATGGCTGTCGAGGCTGGTGCGAAGACAGGAATCTTTGAGGCTGATGATAAAGCTCTGGAATATCTGAAAGAGCATGGACGTGAGCCAAAAGCGGTATATCACAGCGATCCGGATGCCGTTTACGCAAGAGAGTATACCTTTGATCTTTCAAAAGTACGTCCGGTTGTAGCGAAACCAGACTTTGTTGACAATGTGGTTCCGGCTGAGGAAACCTGCGGCATCAAGATTAACGAAGCGTTCCTTGGCTCCTGCAATAATGGCCGTATTGAAGACCTCCGTGTAGGCGCAGAGGTGATCAAAGGCAAAAAAGTTGCAGAGGGAGTTCGTTTCCTGGTTGTTCCTGCAAGCCAGACCATCTATCGTCAGGCATTAAAGGAGGGGCTTATCGATATTTTCATGGAAGCAGGAGCTATTGTTATGAACCCGAATTGCAGTGTATGCTGGGGAAGCTGCCAGGGTGTTATCGGCGAGAATGAGGTCCTGATCAGCACAGGAACCCGTAATTTCAAGGGACGTGCAGGACATCCGAGCTCCAAGGTTTACCTGGGATCTGCGGCGACTGTTACTGCATCTGCCGTTGCAGGCGAGATCGCGACTGCTGACAGAGTATAAGAGTTTCAGAAAAGATTTAAACAATATATTCAGAAATTATCAGAGGATAATCCGTTTCGGCGTGGGTTCTTATAACAGGGCAGACAGAAAACATTTGCCTGATGATACGGAACGGAATAAACAGGAGATATACATATGGAAGCATTTACAGGAAAAGTGTGGGTACTTGGTGATGATATTGATACGGATATCATTATCCCGACGGAGTACCTTGCACTGAAAACCATTGATGATATGAAACAGTACGGATTCAGCCCCCTTCGTCCGGAGTTGGCCGGACAGATTCAAAAGGGAGACATTATTGTAGCAGGAAAAAACTTCGGCTGCGGATCCTCCAGAGAGCAGGCACCGGAGATCATCAAGGCACTGGGCGTGCAGTGTGTCATTGCGAAATCTTTTGCCCGGATCTTTTTCCGCAACTCCATTAACAACGGCCTTCTTCTTATTGAGCAGCCGGATCTTCATGACAATGTAAAAGAAGGAGATCAGGTTACAGTAGTAATGAATGAGCATGTAGATCACAATGGAAAACAGTACCCGATCGCTTCTCTTCCGGAGAATCTGATGGATATCATCCAGGCTGGCGGACTGGTAAAGGCCATGCGTAAGCTAAACGGCCTGGACTAAAAAACGGAGAGGAGAGAAATAATGGGCGAGACGATCATTGAAAAAATTATCAGACATAATACAGGCAAGGCAGTAAAGCCTGGCGATATCGTGACGGTCAATGTGGACCGGGTGATGATCCATGATATCTTTATTCCGTTTGTAGCGGAAAAATTTGAGGAGATGGGCTTTCAGAAGCTGTGGGATCCGGACAAGGTTGTTCTGATCTATGACCATCTTGTACCGGCAAGTCAGCAGGATGATACCAGACATTTCCATGTGGGAGATGCTTTTGCAGCTAAATACGGCATGAAAAACGTACACAGAAGTGACGGTATCTGTCATCAGCTTATGACTGAGGCAGGTTATGTTAAACCTGGCAATATTGTATTTGGTACAGATAGCCATACAACGACTTATGGATGTGTCGGTGCGTTTTCTTCTGGTATCGGTTACACAGAGATGGCCAGCATCCTGGGAACAGGAACCATGTGGATCAAGGTTCCGGAAACCATAAAGGTTGTGATCGACGGAGAACTTCCGGAGAATGTCATGTCCAAGGATATCATCCTCCGCCTGATCGGTGACCTTCGTGCAGATGGAGCTACTTACCGTGCCCTGGAATTTTCCGGAAGCACCATTGAAAATATGTCTGTGGCAAGCCGTATGACTATGGCGAATATGGCAATTGAGGCCGGTGCGAAATGTGCACTTTTCACGCCGGATGAGAAGACAGCTGCTTACTGCAACGTAGAGCTTGATGATTATCAGAAGAGTCTTGTGGGAGATGCGGATGCTGTATACATGAAGACCATAACTTATAAGGCAGAGGATTTTGTGCCGGTAATGGCATGTCCGTCTCAGGTGGACAAGATTCGTGATGTCAGTGAGCTTCAGGGCGAGACCATCGACCAGGTATTCATCGGTTCCTGTACCAACGGACGTCTGGAGGATCTTATGGCGGCAGCAGAGGTGCTGAAGGGCAAAAAGGTTGCAGACTTTGTAAAGCTGATCGTGACTCCTGCCAGCCGCAAAATTTACCGTCAGGCTATTGAGCTTGGCATTCTGGATACTCTTGCGGAAGCAGGGGCTATCATTACGCATCCGGGCTGCGGACTTTGCTGCGGAAGAACCGGCGGAATCCTGACAGACGGTGAGAAGGTTGTGGCAACCAACAATCGTAACTTCCTGGGACGTATGGGAACTTCCAAGGTTCAGATCTATCTGGCATCTCCGAAAACAGCAGCAGCCTGTGCCGTTGCAGGCAAGATCGTAATGCCGGAATAAGAAGCAGAAGATCCCGAGAGAAATACTGCTGCCAGAAAAAGATAAAGAAACGTATGAAAAAGACAGATTTTCGCAGAGGCGTCAGTCTGTCTTTTTTTACCGGATCAGAAGGGTCCTGGATAAGTTATTTTTACAGAAAATGGGATTTATTGTATTATAATAACACTATTGTGACGACACAACATATACTACATAAGACTCGAGGGATAAGGGTATGGAGAAAAGATCAATCATCAGTAAAAAGACACTGAAGATCATACTTGGGATCTGCATTGCCGCAGCGATTCTTGCAGTGGCAGGGTTATTTGTCTATACATACTTGGCAGATCACAATACGCTGGGACGGAAGATTTCCATATGGGGAGTGGATGTTTCCGGACTGGATGCAAAGCAGGCAGAAGAAAAGATCACTGCGGAATTTGCAGATCGTCCGGTATCCTTTCAGGAAAACGATCAGGAAGTTTACAGTACTACTTTGAAAGAGCTGGGCTACAGTCTCAATGAAGAAGCCCTTCTGAGTAAGCTTACAGAAATTCAGAAACAGCGGGAAGAGCGCAGGAAGCTTTTTCCAAAGGAAGAAAATATAGAACCGGAATGTCAGATCGAGGAAGATGAGGAGCAGGAAAAGCAGGCTCTTGATCTTTCAAATTTCGGTATGGAAGATAGAAAAGCTTCTGTTGATGCAGCTATTCAGTACGATAAGGAGAAAAAAGAATTCACCCTTGTGAAGCAGGTACAGGGGACGGAGATCGATCCGGATAAGCTGGAGACTACTGTGGATATAAATCTGAACGCAGCATTTGATACGGCTCTTCTTGGAGATATCATTACAGTACCGATCAACAAGCATGTGTATGTAAGTCCGGCTGTCACTGCAACAGAGGATATGAAAAATAAGGTTACAGACCTGAACAGCCAGCTGAAGAAATACCGCAGCAGTACAGTAACTTATACATTCGGAAGTGAAACGGCTGTTCTGGATTCCGATACGATCACATCCTGGCTGAAGGCTGAAGGGGAGACGTTGACTTTGGATGAAGAAGCCATTAAAGCCTACATCAGTGAGCTTGCCAACAAATACAATACCATTTATGTTCCCCGCACCTTTCATACATCTGCGGGAACTGATGTGACCATTGAGGGAAATGAGTACGGCTACCGGATCGATCAGGACGGAGAATATGCTCAGCTTCTGGAAGACCTGAAAAGCGGTACTGCTGTAACGAGAGAGCCTGTTTACAGCAAAAAAGGATATCAGAGAAACGGAACAGACGATCTGGCAGGCAGTTACATAGAGGTCAGTCTGGATGCACAGCATTTGTGGCTGTATAAGGACGGAAGCCTTGTGACGGAAACAGACATTGTCAGCGGTAAGCCGGTGAAGGGACGTGAAACATATCGTGGTGCATGGCCGATCGCCTACAAGGCGAGTCCCTTTAACCTTACCAGCAATGAATATGGTTACGATGTAAAGGTTAATTACTGGATGCCTTTTGTCTACGGGCAGGGACTTCATGATGCGTCCTGGCAGTCATCCTTTGGCGGGAGCCGTTATAAAACCAACGGAAGCCACGGCTGCATCAATTTGCCTAAGGATCAGGCAGCACTGATCTATAACATCATTGATGCAGGTTATCCGATCATTATTTACTGATATGAGCAAAAAAGCTTCGGAGAGATCCGGAGTTTTTTTTATGCCTGAAAATGAAAATTATCATGGAAGCAGGATAGTAAATGATAAGATTTTTCAAAAGTACGTTAAAAAAAACACAAAAAATATCGAAAAAGTCTTGTCGAAACAGAAATAACGTGATATGATGATTCCGGAAATCGAGCTAATACACTTCTTGATTGCGGAGGAAGAGTGTTTTTCTCTTTTATTTGGGTGCAAATTGATAAAAAAACTCAAATAAGTGTTAGTTGGGATTTCATTTTTTTGTTCATATATTGTTAAAAAAAAGACAATATATGAACAAGAATATCTACTATAAACGTCAGATTTTAGACTAAGAAAGGATAATGAAAGGTATGAAGTACAGTTATTATCCGGGTTGCACCCTGAGAACAAAGGCCAGAGATCTGGATGAGTATGCCAGAGCCAGTGCCACAGCCCTTGGGTTTGAGCTTGAGGAAATCGAGGATTGGCAGTGCTGTGGTGGTGTTTATCCGCTTGGCACAGATGAGATCGCCACAAAGCTTTCTTCCGTCCGTGCGCTGAACCAGGCAAAAGAAAAAGGCCAGGATCTGGTGACAATCTGTTCTGCCTGTCATCATGTGATCAAGCGTGTCAATGATGATATGAAAAACGTGGAAGATATCCGGACCAGAGCCAACAATTATATGCAGCTGGAAGCTCCCTATGAAGGAGAGACAACCGTTCTCCATTATCTGGAGGTTCTCCGGGACAGAGTCGGTTTTGATAAACTGAAAGAAAAAGTAGTAAATCCTCTTACCGGAAAGAAGATCGGAGCCTATTACGGATGTCTGCTTCTGAGACCTGGAAAGATCATGGCATTTGATGATCCGGAAAATCCAAGGATCATGGAAGATTTTATCCGTGCCCTTGGCGCTGAGCCTGTGATCTATCCTTACAGAAATGAATGCTGTGGAGGATATATATCCCTGAAAGAAAAAGAAATGTCACAGAATATGTGTGAAAAGATTGAAGAAAGCGCAGCAGGCTTTGGCGCAGATATGCTGATCACTGCCTGTCCGCTCTGCAAATACAATCTGAATAAAAATTCCGGAAATAAAATGCCGGTTTACTATTTTACAGAGCTTCTGGCAGAAGCCCTTGGCGTCAAAGAGGAGGTGGCAAAATGAGAGATAACCATTCTGCTGCGGAAAAAATAAAGGAGATCAGCGGAACCAATCCTCTGAAATGTATGAAGTGTGGCAAATGCTCTGCTACCTGCCCATCCTTTGACGAGATGGATATCAAGCCTCATCAGTTTGTGTCCTACGTGATCAATGAAAATATCGAAGCACTTGTAAATTCAGCATCTTTGTGGAAATGTCTTTCCTGCTTTGCCTGTGTGGAGCGGTGTCCGAGAGACGTAAAACCCGGAAAGATCATTGACGGGGCAAGACAGCTGGTTGTTCGGGAAAAAGGCGGCGACTATCTTTCACCAAATGAAATTCCGGAGCTTCTTGATCCGGAGCTTCCTCAGCAGCTGCTTGTAAGTGCGTTCAGAAGATACAGGAGGTGAGAAAGTGCAGAGAATCGGTGTATTTGTCTGTCATTGCGGAAGTAATATTGCCGCTACGGTAGACGTGAAAAAAGTTGTGGAGATCATTGCAAAAGAGCCTGGAGTTGTCCACGCAGAAGATTATCAGTATATGTGTTCCGAAGCAGGACAGTCCAGGATCCAGGAAGCCATCCGTGAAAAAAATCTCACAGGAGTGGTTGTCTGTTCCTGTTCTCCGCGTATGCATGAGGCAACTTTCCGTAAAGCAGCGGAAAAGGCCGGCCTGAATCCATATATGGTGGAGATCGCAAATATCCGTGAGCATTGTTCCTGGATCCACAAGGATATGCAGGAGGCTACGGAAAAGGCCGTGATCCTTGCAAGAGCAGCAGTAGCAAAAGTCAATTTAAATGCTCCTCTTCAGCCGGGGGAAAGTCGGGTTACAAAGAGAGCCCTGATCATCGGAGGCGGTATCGCCGGAATCCAGACGGCTCTTGATATTGCCGATGCAGGCTATGAAGTTGATATTGTGGAAAAAACACCAAGTATCGGCGGAAGAATGTCACAGCTTGACAAAACCTTCCCTACTCTGGATTGTTCCGCATGTATCCTTACTCCAAAAATGGTGGAGGCTGCAGCTCACGAAAAGATCAATATCTATACATACAGTGAAGTAGAAAAAGTTGCAGGTTTTGTAGGAGATTTTACTGTTGATATCCGCAAAAAAGCGCGAAGTGTCAACATGGACAAATGTACAGGCTGTGGAGTCTGCCAGGAAAAATGTCCTTCCAAAAAGATTCCCAATGAGTTCAACAGAGGGCTGAACAACCGGTCAGCTATTTATACTCCGTTTGCACAGGCGATTCCAAATGTTCCTGTGATCGACAGAGAGCATTGCCTGAAATTTAAGACAGGCAAATGTGGTGTCTGCTCCAAAGTATGTCAGGCGGGAGCCATTGATTACGATCAGCAGGATGAGATCGTAACACAGAAATACGGAGCTATCGTGGTTGCAACCGGATTTGATACCATCAAGCTTGACAAATATGATGAATACGCATACAGCCAGAGCAAGGATGTGATCACATCTCTGGAGCTGGAGCGTATCATGAATGCTGCAGGACCTACAAAAGGACATCTTGAACGCCTTTCCGATGGAAAAGCACCGAAGGAGATCGTATTTATCCAGTGTGTTGGAAGCCGTTGCTCCGATGACCGTGGAAAGCCATACTGTTCCAAGATCTGCTGTATGTACACAGCTAAGCATGCCATGCTGATCCGTGATAAATATCCGGATACCAATGTGACGGTATTTTATATTGATGTCCGTACACCTGGTAAAAACTTCGATGAGTTTTACAGAAGAGCAGTTGAGCAGTATAACGTAAACTACATCAAAGGTCAGGTAGGAAAAGTGATCCCGCAGCCGGATGGAACACTTCTTGTTCAGGGCTCGGATCTTCTTGACAATAAGCAGATCTTCAAGAAAGCAGATATGGTAGTTCTTGCAACAGCCATTGAGCCGAATCCGGATGTACGTAAGATCGCTACCATGCTTACTGCAAGTATTGACACCAACAATTTCCTTACAGAAGCCCATGCAAAGCTTCGTCCTGTAGAATCACCGACAGCAGGAATTTTCCTTTCCGGTGTATGCCAGGGACCAAAGGATATCCCGGAGACAGTTGCCCAGGCAGGAGCTGCGGCTGTAAAGGCTATAGGACTTCTTGCAAAGGACAAGCTGACCACCAATCCATGTACGGCAAAATCCGACGAGCTTCTCTGTAACGGATGCTCTACCTGTGCTAATGTATGTCCTTACGGAGCGATTTCCTATGAGGAGAAACAGGTCAACGATCACGGTATCCGTGAGACAAGAAGAGTTGCGGTTGTCAATACAGCACTTTGCCAGGGCTGCGGTGCCTGCACAGTAGCCTGCCCGTCAGGAGCCATGGACCTTCAGGGCTTCTCCAACAGACAGATTATCGCGGAGGTGGATGCAATATGTCGATAGAAACAAAGGAAGAATTCAGACCAAAGATCGTGGCATTCTGCTGTAACTGGTGCAGTTACGCCGGAGCAGACCTTGCAGGAAGCAGCCGTTTGAGCTATCCGGCGGATGTAAAGATCATCCGTGTTCCATGTTCCTGCCGTGTCAATCCCATGTTCATCCTCCGTGCCTTTGAAAAAGGAGCTGATGGTGTGATCATGTGCGGATGCCATCCGGGAGACTGCCATTACAGTACCGGAAACTATTATGCAAGAAGACGTATGACACTTCTGTTTTCAATGCTGGATTATATTGGGGTGGAAAACGGAAGAACACGTGTGGAATGGGTATCTGCCGCAGAAGGCGTGAAATTTTCACAGACTATGAGTGAGTTTGTTGAGAAGATCCATTCACTTGGTAAAAACGTTAGATTGGAGGATATAAGATGCAGGAGCTGATAAAACGTGCAAAAGAACTGCTTGCAGATGGCACGGTAGTCCGGGTTCTTGGGTGGAAAGCCGGAGATCTTGCCTTTAATCCGGAACCAGCCTATTTTGAAACACCGGAATCTCTGGAGGATTTTGTCTATGATGGATTCTGCGGTGCCAATTTAAGCAAATATATGATCGAAGCTTCCAAGCTGGAAGGAAAAACCATGGTCTGTCTGAAGCCCTGCGATACATATAGCTTTAATCAGCTTTTGAAAGAGCATCGTGTAGATAGAGAAAAAGCCTATATCGTAGGCGTTGGCTGTAAAGGAAAGTTGGATATTGAAAAGATCCGCAAAATGGGGATCAAGGGTATCCGGGGAATTTCCGGAGCAGAGATTACCGGAGATGCAGAGACATTGACTGTGGATACTGTTTACGGAGAAAAAACCTGTGCATACAAAGATGCCATGCTGGAACGCTGCCATGTATGTAAAGGAAAAGAGCATAAAATTTACGATGAACTGATCGGTGAGTCAAAGGAGACAAAGGACGCTGACCGTTTCGCAGAAGTTGAGCGGATCGAGGCAATGAGTCCGGAAGAAAAATTTGCATTTTGGCAGAGCGAGCTGAGTAAATGTATCCGCTGTAATGCCTGCCGTAATGTATGTCCGGCCTGCAGCTGCCGCAAATGCGTTTTTGACAGCAACAAATTCGACAGCGCCCAGAAGGCAAATGTGGATTCCTTTGAGGAAAAGATGTTCCATGTGATTCGTGCCTTCCATGTAGCCGGAAGATGTACGGACTGTGGCGAGTGCAGCAGAGTCTGCCCGCAGGGAATTCCCCTTCATCTGTTTAACCGTAAGTTTATCAAGGATATTGATGCGTTTTACGGTGAGTATCAGGCAGGCGAGGATGCGGAGTCAAAGGGTCCGCTTACCAGCTTTACCTTTGAGGATGTAGAGCCAGGGATCGTGGCAGAAAGGGGATAATGTATGTATAAGATCGCAGCAGAAAATCTGCCGGCATTATTCCGGAAAATTGCCGCAGACCAGGAATTATATTTACCGGTAAAGGTAAGTGAACAGGTGAACTTCAAGGCATGGAGTGAGGATGCAGAAGTTTCCCTTGAAACACTGAAAACCGTGAAATCACCGAAGGATGCTTTCTTTCCGCAGAGTGAAAATCTCTATACCTGTAAAAAAGACGGAAAAAATATCAGCATTGAGCCTCAGGCACTGAAAGACCAGAATTTTGTTGTATTCGGAATGAGAGCCTGTGATGTACAGGGTGTGAAGGTTCTCGACAAGGTATTCCTTGGGGATCCGGTGGATACTTTTTACCAGGCAAGAAGAGAACATGGAACTATCGTAGCTCTTGCCTGTCATGAACCGGAGGAAAGCTGCTTCTGTAAAGTATTTGGCATTGATGCCGCAGATCCGGAAGCAGATGTTGCAGCCTGGATCATCGAGGGAGAGCTTTTCTGGAAGCCTCTCACAGAAAAGGGAAATGCTCTGACAGAAACTGTGAAAGAGCTTTTGACAGATTCTGATGAGACAAGGGTAGAAGAGGAAAAGAAGGCGATCAGTGATATTATCGAGCTTCTTCCATATACACATCTTTCACTGGAAGGATGGGCACAGGAGGAATACATGGATCGTTTCAATTCTCCTGTATGGGAGAAGCTGTACAAGCCTTGTCTTGCCTGCGGAACCTGTACCTTCGTATGTCCGACCTGTCAGTGCTATGATATCAAGGATTACGACACAGGACACGGTGTTCACCGTTACCGCTGCTGGGATTCCTGCATGTATTCTGATTTTACCATGATGGCTCACGGAAACAACCGTACCAGCCAGATGCAGAGATTCCGTCAGAGATTTATGCATAAGCTTGTTTATTATCCGTTAAATAATGACGGCATGTTCTCCTGTGTTGGCTGCGGCCGCTGCGTGGAGAAATGTCCGGAATCTTTAAATATCGTAAAAGTCATCAAGGCCTTTGAAAAACAGGGAGGTGAAAAGAATGAGTGAATGTACCTGTCATAAAAATTATACACTGGATACGTTGATCCCCAAGGTTGGCGTGATCACAGATATCCGTCAGGAGACACCGGATGTAAAAACTTTCCGTGTGGAAGCTCCGGAGGGTGGAAAGCTTTTCGAGCATATGCCAGGACAGTGTGCCATGGTCTGTGCACCAGGCGTCAGTGAAGGTATGTTTTCCATTACTTCTTCTCCGACTGTAAAAGATTATCAGGAATTCAGTATCAAAAAATGCGGATCCCTTACCGATTATCTTCATAGCCTTCAGGTTGGAGATGAGATCGCAGTCCGCGGACCATACGGAAATCATTTTCCGGTGGAAGATAAATTAAAGGGAAAAAATCTCCTGTTTATCGCAGGTGGAATCGGTCTGGCACCTCTTCGTTCCGTGATCAATTATGTGCTGGATAACCGTGAGGATTACGGAACAGTAGATATTCTCTATGGTTCCCGTTCTGCAGATGATCTGGTGCAGCTTAAGGAAATCCAGGAAGTATGGATGAAAACAGAAGGTGTAAATGTATATCTTACCATTGACCGCGAGCAGGAAGGCTGGGACGGTCATGTGGGATTTGTTCCGAATTATCTGAAGGAGATTGGCTTTGATACCAATAAGACCGCTCTGGTCTGCGGCCCGCCGATCATGATCAAATTCGTTCTGGCAGGACTGGAAGAGCTGGGCTTCTCCAGAGATCAGGTATATACCACACTGGAACTTCGTATGAAATGCGGTGTCGGAAAATGCGGCCGCTGCAACATCGGAGACAAATACGTCTGCAAAGACGGCCCGGTATTTAGATGTGATGAGGTTGATGAATTACCTAATGAGTATTGATAAGCAATGAGCAGTGCACAGACGTTGATAAAAACAGATGCGTCATGCTTGCATGTAAGCAGCTGTTTTTATCGGCGGCTGTATAGGGCGAATGCCCTCGAGCGAGATGAAGCGAAGCAGAATCGAGCCTGGCACTGCGGGGTACAGTACACAGCCATGGGAACCATCTCGCTAAGCTGCCAATTTTAGGAGCGTTGCGACGGGCACGTGTGAGATGGCTGTTCCACATGGCGTACGATTTGGATAAAAGAAAGGACACCAACATGGAAAATAATATGGTAAACGTATATTTTTTCGGTAAAAAATACAGCGTTCCCGGTGATCTGACCATTATGACAGCTATGGAATATGCCGGTTATACATTAAAAAGAGGATGCGGCTGCAGACACGGGTTCTGCGGCGCCTGCGCGACCATCTACAGGATCAAGGGACAGAATGAACTGAAAACCTGTCTCGCCTGTCAGACACAGGTGCAGGAGGGAATGTATGTGGCAAGCATCCCGTTCTTCCCTACAGACAAGAGACTTTATAATATAGAAGACCTTAAGCCGAACCAGCAGGTAATGATGGAACTCTATCCGGAGATCTACAGCTGCATCGGATGCAACGCCTGCACAAAGGCCTGCACACAGGACTTAAATGTCATGCAGTATATTGCATATGCACAGAGAGGCGAGCTTGAGAAATGTGCAGAAGAATCCTTTGACTGTGTAAGCTGCGGCTGCTGTTCCGTAAGATGTCCGGCAGGAATTTCCCATCCGATGGTAGGCCTTCTGGCAAGACGTCTCACCGGTAAATATATCGCACCGAAAAGTGAACATCTGGAGAAACGTGTGGAAGAGATCCACGAGGGCAAATTTGATGATATGATCGAGAAGATCATGCAGAAGCCGATCACAGAGATGCAGGAACTTTACAACAGCAGAGAAATTGAGAAGTAGGAGGGCGTAAAACATGTATGCACCATATCCAGAAAATATGATGGAATCCATCAAAAAGGTAGAGGCTACAAGAGCGGAGCGTATGGCAACAGAGCCAAGACGTCTGAGTGCAGATGAGAAAGATGCTCTTCTCAAAAAATTCCATCCGGATTATAACCCGGATGCATTTGCAGAGATCAAGGTAGGACCGAACAAGGGACAGAAAGCACCACTGGAACTGACAAAAATGCTCCATTCAGAAAGCCGTCTGCTCAACGAAAAAATCGATCTTACAAAAATCGATTATGATGTAGATGTACTCATCATCGGTGGTGGCGGAGCAGGATCTTCCTGTGCCATCGAGGCTCATAACGCAGGTGCCAACGTTATGATCGTCACAAAGCTCCGTATCGGTGATGCCAACACCATGATGGCAGAAGGTGGGATCCAGGCAGCAGATAAAGAAAATGATTCCCCGGTACAGCATTATCTGGACTGCTTTGGAGGCGGACATTTTGCCGCAAAACCGGAGCTTGTAAAAAGACTGGTAATGGAAGCCCCGGATGCGATCAAATGGCTCAACGACCTTGGTGTTGAGTTTGATAAAGCAGAAGACGGAACCATGGTCACTACACATGGCGGCGGTACCTCCAGAAAGAGAATGCATGCTGCAAAGGATTATTCCGGATCAGAGATCATGCGTACTATCCGTGATGAGGTCTTAAACCTTAAGATCCCGGTAGTGGAATTTACCTCCGCCGTAGAGCTTCTGAAGGATGAAAAAGGACAGGTTTCCGGTGCAGTCCTTCTTAACATGGAAACCGGAGACTATTCCGTTGCAAGAGCAAAAACAGTTGTAATTGCAACCGGTGGTGCAGGAAGAATGCATTACCAGGGATTCCCGACATCCAACCACTACGGAGCAACTGCTGACGGACTTGTACTTGGATACAGAGCAGGCGCTTCTCTTCTTTATCAGGATTCTATCCAGTATCATCCAACAGGTGCGATCTATCCGTCACAGATCCTTGGTGCCCTGGTAACAGAGAAGGTTCGTTCCGTTGGTGCACAGCTTGTAAACGCAAACGGAGAAGCTTATATTCATCCGCTGGAAACCCGTGACGTAAATGCTTCCGGTGTTATCCGAGAGTGTGAGGAAGGCCGTGGCGTTGAAGTTCCAGGCGGACGAAAGGGTGTATGGCTGGATACTCCGATGATCGAGATCCTGGGAGGTGAGGGAACTATCGAAAAGAGGATCCCTGCCATGTTCCGTATGTATATGAACTACGGCATTGATATGAGAAAAGTCCCGATCGTGATCTATCCGACCCTTCATTATCAGAACGGTGGTCTTGAGATCAACGGAGACGGATTTACAAAAGAAATCCCGAACCTTCTGGTTGCAGGAGAGGCGGCAGGCGGAATCCACGGAAGAAACCGACTGATGGGCAACTCTCTTCTTGATGTAATTGTATTCGGACGAAATGCAGGTAAAAAAGCAGCTGCCAAATGCAAAGAGGTAGAGCTTGGCACCATGAACCTGGATCATATCAAAAAATATGAAGAGGAATTGAAAAACGCAGGAATCGACACAGGAGAAGTATCTCCTATGCTTTTGCCTGAATATGCTCGTCACGAACGCTGAAAATGTGCTATTATAGTAGAAAACATATGAGATAAGCGAAAGGGGTCTATTATGAGAGAAATCGAAGTAAGCAGACTTACAGAAGTCATCGAAAAACTCTGTATCGAAGCCAATGAACATCTCCCGGAAGATGTGAAGGATGCTATCAAAACCTGCCGCGCCTGCGAGGACGGCGAGATCGCAAAAGGTGTCCTTGATAATATTATCGAGAATTTTGATATTGCGGACAGTGAGAATGTTCCGATCTGTCAGGATACCGGAATGGCATGCGTATTCCTTGAAATTGGCCAGGATGTCCACTTTACAGGCGGAAATTTAAATGATGCCGTCAATGAAGGTGTACGCCGCGGATACGACAAAGGTTACCTGAGAAAATCCGTTGTCAAGGATCCGGTACGCCGTGGAAATACAGGTGACAATACACCGGCTATGATCTATACAGAGATCGTTCCCGGAGATCAGGTGAAAGTAACAGTAGGACCAAAAGGCTTCGGAAGCGAGAACATGAGCCAGATCCGTATGTTCAAGCCATCTGCAGGCCTTCAGGGAATCAAGGATTTCATTCTTGAAGTTGTAGAAACGGCAGGTCCGAACCCATGCCCGCCTATGGTAGTTGGTGTTGGTATCGGAGGAACTTTTGACAAATGTGCACTTCTTGCAAAGAAAGCGCTGATGCGTCCTCTGAACACAGAGAACCCGGATCCTTACTATGCAGATCTTGAGAAAGAAATGCTGGAGAAGATCAACAAGCTTGGCATCGGTCCCCAGGGCTTTGGCGGAAAGACAACAGCTATCGGTCTGAACATTGAGACTATGCCTACTCATATCGCAGGTATGCCATGTGCAGTTAACATCAACTGCCATGTGACACGTCATAAAACGGAGGTGTTTTAATATGGAAAGAAGAAAGATCACACTGCCTCTGACAAGAGAGCTGGCAAGAACTCTCCATGCAGGCGACCAGGTTTTACTGACAGGAACCATTTATACATCCCGTGACGCAGGTCATAAGAGAATGTGCGAGGCCCTTGCAAAAGGAGAAAAGATTCCTTTTGACCCTACAGACGCTACCATTTACTATGTAGGTCCGACTCCTGCAAAACCAGGCGAAGTCATCGGTTCCGCAGGCCCTACAACCAGCGGCCGCATGGATGCCTATGCACCGACCATGATGTCCGTAGGCGCCAGAGGAATGATCGGAAAAGGTGCCCGCCTTCCGGAAGTCGTAGATGCAATGAAAAAATATGACGGCGTATATTTCGGAGCCATCGGCGGTGCAGGAGCACTTCTTGCAAAATGCATCAAAAAAGCAGAGCTTATCGCATACGAAGACCTCGGAGCAGAAGCACTCCGCAAGCTTTATGTGGAAGACATGCCGCTTGTAGTCATCATTGACAGCGAGGGAAATAATCTCTACGAAGAGGGACGTGCAGAGTACCTGAAAGACCACGCAGAATAATCTTTTGCTCTACAATATGATATTGTGATATATTTCAAAAAGGAATAAAAAGAATAAAAGTCCGACAGTAAATGCTGAAGATCCGTGCAGAAGCATTTATTGCCGGGCTTTTTAATTTTAACATTTTAATTTTAATTTGATCAATCTTGATAAAATGATTAAATTGAAGTTGACAATGATAAAATTGATTTATATACTTGAAGTAAATAAAATCGAAAAAAGAGTGACAAAGAAGGTGATGGAAAATATATGAGACGGTTTGATTATCAGGAAAAGTGGAAAAATCTGTTGACTCCTGAAATTGTATCTTATCTGACACAGATACATGAATTTAAGGGAGAACAAACTCTTTTTATTGAGGCCAAAGCAGATACTCTTACACAATTAGTTGAAATCGCTAAAATTCAAAGTACGGAAAGTTCCAACAAAATAGAAGGTATTTATACATCAGACATCAGATTGCGGGAATTGGTAAGAGACAAAACAAGGCCAAGGACAAGAAATGAACAGGAAATTGCCGGATACAGAGATGTATTGAATACAATTCATGAAAGCCATGACCATATCCCGCCAAAGTCTGCGATTATTTTACAGCTTCACAGAGATTTGTATAAATTTGAAAGCTACAATATTGGAGGGAAATATAAAACTGCAGATAATGTCATTGAGGAAGAAGATTCTCAGGGAATAAAAAAAATACGGTTTAAACCAGTACCGGCATGGGAAACACCGGAAGCAATAGAAGAACTGTGCAGAGCATTTGAAGAGGCAATGGCAACAGGAAAAATAGATCCACTTCTTTTGATTCCAATGTTTATTCTGGATTTCCTATGCATACATCCGTTTAATGACGGCAATGGAAGAATGAGCCGTTTACTTACACTGTTACTTTTGTACAGATCCGGCTATATTGTGGGAAAATATATCAGTATCGAGAGAATGATAGAAAATTCGAAGGAATTATACTATGAATGTTTAAGGGAAAGTTCTGAGAACTGGTATGAGAATAAGAATGATTATATACCATTTGTAAAATATATGCTTGGCGTTATCGTAGGAGCATACAGAGAGTTTTCTTCAAGAATAAAATTGCTGATGACACAGAATATATCAAAACCGGAACGAATAGAAGAGATTATAAAAAATACTCTGGGAACAATTACAAAAAAGGAAATCGCAGAAAAATGTCCGGATATCAGTGTGGTAACGATACAGAGAACACTGGCAGAATTACTGACAGCAGAAAAAATTTTAAAAATCGGCGGCGGCAGGTATACGAAATATACCTGGAATAATGAACGATAGATGGGAGATAAAAATGATCACTGGTGAATTAAAAAATAAAATAGATGGTTTATGGGATATATTTGCGGCAGGAGGACTTGTCAATCCACTGGAAGTAATCGAGCAGATTACATACCTGATGTTTATTCATGATCTGGATGATTCCGATAATATGCGTGCAAGAGAAAGTGCAATGCTTGGCTTGCCATTTCAGAGTATTTTTGCCGGAGAAGTAAAAATAGGTGAGAGAACAATTGACGGAAGTCAGCTGAAATGGTCCGTATTCCATGATTTTCCGGCAGACAGAATGTATATGATCATGCAGGAATGGGTATTTCCGTTTATAAAAAATCTTCATAATGATAAAAACAGTGCATATTCCAAATATATGGACGATGCGATATTTAAGCTTCCGACACCACTCCTTTTATCCAAAGTGGTGGATTCTCTGGATGAAATTTATAAACTTATGAATGAAATCCAGACAGCAGATGTCAGAGGAGATGTATATGAATATCTTCTTTCAAAAATAGCTCAGTCCGGACGGAATGGACAGTTCCGTACACCAAGACATATTATCCGGATGATGGTTGAGATGATGGATCCGTCCAGCGATGAGATTATCTGTGATCCGGCATGTGGAACCTCCGGATTTCTGGTTGCAGCAGGAGAATATCTGAAAGAAAAAAGAAAAGAAGAAATTTTTTATGATAAGCAGAAAAAAGATCATTACATGAATCATATGTTCCATGGGTACGATATGGACCGTACCATGCTTCGTATTGGAGCCATGAATATGATGACTCACGGAATAGAAAATCCTTATATTGAGTATCGGGACAGCTTATCTGATCAGAATGCAGATAAAGATCAGTATTCCCTTGTGCTGGCAAATCCTCCTTTTAAAGGAAGCCTGGATGCAGAATCTGTTTCCGGAGATCTTCTTAAAGTTTGCAAGACAAAGAAAACGGAACTTTTATTTCTTGCTTTGTTCCTGAGGATTATGAAAATCGGAGGAAGATGCGCTTGTATTGTACCAGATGGTGTACTTTTCGGATCATCACGGGCACATAAATCCATTCGAAAAGAAATTGTTGAAAATCAGAGACTGGAAGCTGTGATATCCATGCCTTCCGGTGTATTTAAACCCTATGCAGGAGTATCCACAGCAATCCTCATTTTCACAAAAACAGAACATGGCGGAACTGATCAGGTATGGTTCTACGATATGAAAGCAGACGGATTCAGTCTGGACGATAAACGTACTCCTGTTACAGAAAATGACATTCCGGATATTATAGAACGTTTCAAAAACCTTGATAAAGAAGCAGAACGGAAACGAACAGACCAGTCATTTATGGTACCGAAAAAAGATATTGTGGAAAATGATTATGATCTCAGTATCAACAAATACAAAGAAATCGAATACACCCCGGTGGAATATCCGCCAACATCAGAAATCATGGCCAATATTCGGGAGCTGGAGCTGGAGATCGGAAAAGAAATGGATGAGTTGGAGCGGTTGTTGGGATTATAGAAGAAAGGATGGCAGATTCGAAAATTCGGGTTTGTAGGGGTGATGTAGATGGAAGTAATGATGAAAGAACTTGGTGAAATTATCACAGGTAATACACCAAGTAAAAAGACTGAAGCGTTTTGGAGTTCAGAAGATATTTGCTTTATAAAACCAGATATTATTGCAGATGATGGCATTAACGAGATTGTGGATTCAAATGAATATATATCTGAAAATGCAAGAAAAAAGGCAAGAATTGTTGGCAAAAACTCAATCTTTATTACTTGTATTGGCAGTATTGGGAAAATTGGAATTGCTTCAGATGGAGAATATGCATTTAATCAGCAGATAAATGCAATTATTCCAAATGATAGGGTACAACCCAAATATTTGGCATATAATTTGTTGTTCAATAAGCCAAGATTTGTTGCCATAGCAAATGCTCCTGTTGTTCCGATAATAAATAAGAGTCAGTTTGGAGAGTTTACTGTAAATATTGAAACTGATATTGATAGACAGTGTGAAATTGTCGATGTTTTGGATAAATTTACACAGATTATTCAGCAAAGGAATAAAGAAATATCTGCTTTAGATGAGCTTATCAAAGCCCGATTTGTCGAGATGTTTGGGGATCCGGTTATGAATGAAAAAGGGTGGATAACGAAATCTTTATTAGAT
Source organism: Ruminococcus sp. AF20-12LB (assembly GCF_003478985.1). Taxonomy (NCBI): domain Bacteria; kingdom Bacillati; phylum Bacillota; class Clostridia; order Eubacteriales; family Oscillospiraceae; genus Ruminococcus; species Ruminococcus sp. AF20-12LB. Next base: position 102,641 of record NZ_QUGH01000002.1, read on the forward strand.
ATGGGGCGGTGTAAGAATGGAATGAATTTTCATTATGACGATGAGGGCGTTGAAATTAATTGTTTAGGTGTGGGAGATTTTAAAGAGCTTTCTATAATTGACAATACAGATGAACTTCCGACAGTTTCATTAAAAGAAATGCCTTCAGAAGAATATCTGTTAAAAGATGATGATATAGTTTTTGTTCGTTCTAATGGTAACAAAGCCCTGGTTGGACGTAGTATAGCGGTGTATCCGGGAAATGTTCCAACAACTTTTAGTGGATTCTGTATTAGATATAGAAAACATGACAATGAGATTATTGTTCCGTATTTGTTAAGGGCACTAAAGGCAGATTCAATGAGGATGAAAATGACTGGTAGAGGAGCAAATATTCAGAATTTGAATCAACAGATACTGGGCACGCTTGTCATTCCTGTTCCGCCAATTGAACTTCAAAATCAATTTGCAGATTTTGTCAAACAAGTCGACAAATCAAAAGTTAAAGTACAAAAAGCACTGGATGAAACACAAAAGTTATTCGATAGTCTGATGCAACAATACTTTGGCTAGAAAGGGGAGAAGCTGAATGGCGATAATGACGGTGTATCATGGTGGATATCAGGCTGTAGAGAAACCGGAAATCAGAAAAGGTCGTAATACAAAAGATTTTGGAACTGGTTTTTACTGTACGATTATAAAAGAACAGGCTCAAAGATGGGCCAGGAGATATGATACGAAGGTTGTATCTGTCTATGATGTGCGTTTAAAATCGAATCTGAAAATAAAAGAATTCAAAGATATGACAGAAGAATGGTTGGATTTTATAATTGCATGTCGAAGTGGGAAAGACCATGAATATGATATTGTAATCGGTGCAATGGCAGACGATCAGATTTATAATTTTGTTTCTGATTACATGGACGGTACGATTACCAGAGAACAGTTCTGGGTTCTGGCAAAGTTCAAGTATCCAACTCATCAGATAGCATTTTGTTCCAAAGAATCATTGAAATGCCTGAAGTATAGAGATTGTGAGGTGCTATAAATGGCAGGAGAAGGACGTGAAAGCAAAAAAGATAATGATTTATTTTACACATGCAGCCTGATTGATTACATTGCACGGAAAACAAAGAATACACGGGCAGATGTTGTAAATAAGCTTGGAAAGCAGAGGATTGATAAAATTTATGACCTTGCAGATGTCTACCATTGTGATAACATTGACAGAGTCAGTGATGATTTTATCGAAGAAGCAGGAATACAAGAGGGAAAATTTGACAATGTGGGTGATTGTAAATACAGCATTCCATCACATTGGGATATTGGAAAAGTATATAAGCGGCTGATAAAAATGGTTGCAGCAGATGAAGGTATTGGAATTATAGAAGCTTTAATAAAAGTATACAATTCTTTTATCAGTGCAAAGATTGATGACTACAACAGCAGTGTATATTACGAAAATCCGTCATATATATTTGAATCGTACCGAGAAAACAAAATGCTATAAACAAAATGGTTGAAGGATGCTGGTATATTTTGAAAGGAGTATGCCAGCATGGAAGAAAAAATAGTAAAAATACTGAATGAAATGTCAGAATATCTGTCAATTACACAAATGAAAAAACTTCAGGAAGTAATCTTAAAAGTATGTGCAGAGAATGAAGCTGATAAAATGGAAATATCCAATACAGATTTTCTTAGAATGTTTTTGGATGCAAAGAGGATCGAAGGCTGTTCAGAAAGAACCATTCAATATTATAAAGTTACAGTGGAACATTTGCTATCCCATATTGAAACATCTGTAAGGAAGATCACAACAGAGGAAATACGGACATATCTGGCAGAATATCAGAAGAATAATAAATGTTCAAATGTTACGGTGGATAACATTCGAAGAAACATTTCCAGCTTTTTCTCCTGGTTAGAGGAAGAAGATTATATTTTAAAAAGCCCTATGAAACGGATTCATAAGATTAAAACTAAAACGGTAGTAAAAAGCATTATTACAGATGAAGGGATTGAACGACTCAGGGATAACTGTAAAGAAATCAGGGATCTGGCAATTATAGATTTGCTATATTCTACAGGAATACGAGTAGGTGAACTGGTAAATCTGAATGTTGATGACATTGATTTAGAAGGGCGTGAGTGCATTGTATACGGAAAGGGAGACAAAGAGCGGCGTGTATATTTTGATGCAAAAGCGAAGGTGCATTTAAAAAAATATATTGATCACCGAAAAGATAATAATTCTGCATTGTTTGTGACCCTGGATGCACCACATGACAGGCTAAAAATAAGCGGAGTGGAAATTCGTTTAAGGGAATTAGGAAGACGAATTGATTTGGAACGCATTCATCCCCATAAATTTCGAAGAACCATGGCAACCAGAGCAATAGATAAAGGAATGCCAATAGAACAGGTGCAAAAAATATTAGGACATTCACAAATTGATACAACGATGCAGTATGCGATGGTGAATCAAAACAATGTCAAAACATCTCATCAGAAATTTATGAGCTGAATTTTATTCAAATTCGGGTTTGTAGGGATGAGAATATGATTAGGCTTGGAGATGTTGCGACTTATATTAATGGTTATGCTTTCAAACCAGAAGATAGAGGTGAAGAAGGGTTACCAATTATTCGGATCCAGGATCTTACTGGTAATGCGCATGATTTAGGATTCTATAATGGTGAGTATCCAAAGAAAGTGGAAATAAATGACGGAGATATATTGATATCTTGGTCTGCAAGTTTAGGAGTGTATATTTGGAGCGAAGGTAAAGCTTTATTAAATCAGCATATTTTTAAAGTTGTGTTTGATAAAGTAGCTATTGACAAAAATTATTTTGTATATGCTGTTCGTCGGAAATTAGTCGAAATGGGAATGAAAACACATGGAGCAACTATGAAACATATCGTAAAGAAAGATTTTGATGCGACGTTGATTCCATATCCAACATTAGATAAGCAGGCAGAGATTGCTGTTAATTTGAATAAAGTTTCCAGCATTATAGAGGCTCGTGAGCAAGAATTACAGTTATTGGATAATCTCATCAAAGCCCGATTTGTCGAGATGTTTGAAAAAGGAAATCATGAAATAGTAAAAGCATCTGAAATATGTGATTTTATAACGAAGGGAACAACTCCTACAACAGGAGAAATTGCAGAAGAATATAATGATGGAAAGATTCCATTTTTGAAGGTGTATAATCTAAGTTTTACAGGGGAAATGCTATTTGAGAATAATCCTCAGTATATACCCAAAGAAACGCATGATGGAAAGTTGGCTCGATCAAAGGTGTATCCTAATGATGTGTTAATGAATATTGTTGGACCACCATTGGGAAAATTTGCACTTGTTACAGATGAATTTGATGAGTGGAATATAAATCAGGCGATTGCAATATTTAGGGCAAAAGATCGTATATTGCCTAGATTTTTACTACATGCTTTGATGCAACCGAAAGTCCTAGAACCTTTTATTGGACAAGCAGTAGGAATCAGACAACAAAATTTAAGCCTTGAACAGTGCAGAAGTTTACAAATTCCTTTGCCTTCATTGGAAGAACAACAATCTTTTGTCGAGTTTGCTAAACAGGTCGACAAATCAAAATTTATCAATCAGCTTTTATAGAAAATGGAATTATATATGTCACGATACAATCGAGAAAGTGAAATAAAGCAAAAGAAATGTTTTTGAAGATACATGAGAGAAATTGCTTACTGCGAGGGGAATGAAATTTACAATGGTATATTTTTAGAAGGGGGTTAAATATGCAAAATGAAATAATCTTATTTGAAACTGCTGATAAGGAAATAAAATTAACTGTGTCTGTCAAAAATAATACCGTATGGCTTAATAGGAATCAGCTAGCTAAATTATTTGGAAGAGACGTAAAGACAATTGGTAAACATATTAATAATGCATTAAAAGAAGAACTGGATAATTCAGTTGTCGCAAATTTTGCGACAACTGCTTCAGATGGAAAGGTGTACCAAGTAGAACATTATAATTTAGATATGATTATTTCTATAGGCTATAGAGTCAAATCTAATCGAGGTGTGGAATTTAGAAAATGGGCAAATAATGTTCTGAAACAGTATATCTTACAAGGCTATGCAATCAATGAAAAAAGATTAGAAGCCTTACAGAGAACAGTAAATATTCAAACCAAAATGCTTGCATGTACTTTGGAAATAGATGAATCAGAGGTGCTAAAAGCTGTTGATTTATATACAAATGCCTTGATGTTATTAGATCAGTATGATCATCAGTCGATTAAAAAGCCTGCAGGAAATAAAGCTATATACAGAATTACATACGAGGATTGTAGAAATATGGTGAATGCAATGGAAGATTCATTTCATTCGGATGTCTTTGGTGTTGAAAAAGAAATGGGAAAAGTTGAAGGTATTCTTGCAGCAATTTACCAAAATGTTTTCGGAGGAGAGGTTTATCCTTCTTTAGAAGAGAAAGCTGCTAATCTTTTGTATTTTATGATAAAAGATCATCCTTATGCTGATGGATGTAAGAGAATTGCTGCATCGTTATTTTTGGAATTTTTAGCTCGCAATAATATACTTTACAAAGATGAACAGAAAAGGATAAGTGATGGTGCATTAGTAGCAATTACGTTGATGATTGCAGAGTCAGATCCAAAAGAAAAAGATATTATGGTTAATTTGGTAATGAATTTATTGGCAATGTAAAGTGAAAGTAAAAGAGGGAGGTTTTACAATGGTAACAAACTTTGATTACTTAAAAAATGAATCAAAATTCTCTGCATTTGCGAATGTTGCCATCTCTGCAGAGAAAATTATATTAGCAGATCCGGATGCGAGTATTCTTAACAGCCGGCGGGCTATGGAATTTGCTGTGAAATGGTTGTATTCTGTGGAAAACAGTTTGCAGATTCCGTACCAGGATAATCTTCATACTCTGATGAATATAGAAGAATTCAGACAGTTAGTGGGACCGGATCTTTGGAAACGGATGGATTATATCCGCAGATGTGGAAACAGTGTGGCACATAGCAATAAAAAACCTGGCAGAGATGCAGCGATGCTCTGCCTTGAAAATCTGTCAATTTTTTTAGATTACGTTGCATATTGTTATGGAGAACAGTATCAGGAGCATCCATTTGACAAGTCGATTATTGATGACAGAATTGAGAAGGCAAAGGCATCCAGGGAAACAGCCAGAACAACAAAGGAAACACTTCTGAAAGAACAGGAAAAAACTGCCCAGCAGGAACTGGATCTACAAAAACTAATGGCAGAAAATACTTTCCTCAGGGAAGAACTGTCCGCACGTCATGAGAAACAGCAGCAGACATATGTTCCGAAACCTCTGGATCTGTCTGAATATGAAACCAGAAAACTTTACATAGATTCTATGCTCATTGATGCAGGATGGACACAGGGAAAAGACTGGTTAAATGAGATGCCCGTGACAGGAATGCCGAATAAATCAGGAATTGGACGTATTGATTATGTTCTCTATGATGATACAGGGAAACCTCTGGCAATTATTGAAGCAAAACGTACCTGTAAAGACGTTGCCGAGGGCAGGCAGCAGGCGAAACTTTACGCAGATCTGCTGGAAAAGAAATATGAACGACGCCCGGTAATTTTCCTTACCAATGGTTTTGAAACCCGGATCATAGACGGACAATATCCGGAAAGAAAATGTTCGGTTATTTATTCCAAACGGGATCTGGAGAAATGGTTTAATCTTTTGAATATGCGGACAAGCCTGCAGGATATTTCTGTAGATAAAAAAATTGCAGGACGCTATTATCAGGAAGCCGCGATAAAAGCAGTATGCCAGAGTTTTGATGAAAAGAATCGGAGAAAAGCACTGCTGGTTATGGCCACAGGTTCCGGAAAAACCAGAACAGTAATGGCTTTGTGCAAGGTACTGGTTGATGCGGGCTGGGTAAAGAATATCCTTTTTCTGGCGGACAGAAATTCACTGGTAACACAGGCGAAAAGAAGTTTTGTAAACTGGATGCAGGATTTTTCCTGTACAAATCTGGTTGAAGAAAAGAATAATTATATGTCGCGATGTGTTTTCTCCACATATCAGACCATGATAAACTGTATTGATACGATAAATGACAAAGAAGGAAAAGTTTTTACCAGTGGTCATTTTGATCTGATCATTTGTGATGAAGCGCACAGATCCATTTATAATAAATATAAAGATATTTTTACATATTTTGATGCACTGCTTGTAGGACTTACCGCAACACCGAAAGATGAGATTGACAAAAATACATATGAAGTATTTGAACTGGCAAACGGAGATCCCACTTATGGATATGATCTGGCGCAGGCGGTTAAGGATGGATATCTGGTTGATTATCTTTCGGTGGAATCCAGGGTGAAATTTATTGATCAGGGAATTGTATATGATGAACTTTCAGAAGCAGATAAAGAAATCTATGAAAATACTTTTGAAGACGAAAATGGAAAGCTTCCGGAAGCGATAAATTCGGCTGCATTGAATACCTGGATTTTTAACGAAGATACAATTAAAAAAGTTCTTCATGTCCTGATGAGAGATGGAATTAAAATTGAATATGGACAGAAGATTGGAAAAACAATTATTTTTGCGAAAAATCATGATCATGCGGAAAAAATCCTTGAGATTTTTAATAAGGAATATCCGCATTTAAAGAATTATGCCATGGTGATCGATAACAGAATGAAATATGCACAGAGTGCAATTGATGAGTTTTCAGATCCGAAAAAACTACCGCAGATCGCAATTTCTGTAGATATGTTAGATACTGGAATTGATGTACCTGAAGTTCTTAATCTTGTATTCTTTAAGAAAGTCATGAGTAAAGCAAAATTCTGGCAGATGATCGGACGAGGAACAAGACTATGCCCGGGATTGCTGGATGGGGAAGATAAGAAAAAGTTTTACATTTTTGATTTCTGTGGGAATTTTGAGTTTTTCCGAATGAATAAGGGAAAAGCAAGCGCAAATCTGATGGCGTTGCAAAGTGCGGTTTTTAATCTTCAGTTTGAGATTTCGTACAAGCTTCAGGATATTAAATATCAGACAGATAAATTAACTGCGTACAGGACTGCGCTTGTAAAGCACATGACTGAAAAAGTAAAAGAGCTCCCAAGAGATAGTTTTACAGTTCGCCAACATTTGAAATATGTAGAATTATATTCAGAAGAGTCGAACTATCAGATGCTTACTTATGAAGATACTTTACTTGTACGGGAAGAAGTTGCACCCTTGATTTTGCCTGAAAGTGATGAAGTAACAGCAGTACGTTTTGATGCACTTATGTATGGAATAGAACTTGCATCTCTGATTGGAAAGAAATATACAAGTGCACGAAAAGATCTTTTAAAAAAGGTTTCCGGAATTGCCGGTGTGGCAAATATACCGGAGATTCAGGCACAAGCAGGGCTGATCGATCAGATTTTGCATACAGATTATATGGAAAATGCAGGAATCAATGAATTTGAAAATATCAGGGAAAATCTTAGAGATCTTATGAAGTATATTCCGGATAAGAGCAGGAATAAATATATGACCAATTTTACAGACGAAATTCTTTCAACGGAATGGAAAGAAGCAGAATTGGAAAACGATGATCTGAAAAACTATAAGGTACGGGTAGAATATTATGTCCGGCAGCATCAGGATGACCATGTGATATCAAAGTTGAAAAAGAATCAGCCACTTACAGAAAAAGATGTAGATGAACTGGAAAAAATTCTCTGGAGCGAGCTTGGTACAAAAGAGGATTATGAAGCAGAATTTGGCAGAAAGCCATTGGGAGAATTTATCAGAGAAATGGTAGGTCTTGATATGAATGCAGCCAAGGAAGCTTTTTCAAAGTATCTTGAGGATGTAAGTCTGGACAGCAGGCAGATTTATTTTGTAAATCAGATCATTGAGTATATTGTTCATAATGGAATGATGAAGGATCTTTCTGTTTTATTGGAATCTCCGTTTACAGATCGTGGGAGTATTTCAGAAATCTTTACAGATATGAGTGTTTGGCTTGGAATAAAAAAAGTCATTGATACGATCAACGGAAATGCAGCAGCATAAACTCCACCTCTGTAAAGTGGAAAAATTTTACCCGGATTTACAATAAATTTAACCATAAATCCGGTTGACAAAACCCGGCCGGGAACGTTATAATGGCCGGGTTGATAGAATATTTTAAGAAAAAAGGCAGGTGAACAGAATGGACAGTTGTGATTCTCATGGGCGAAGTTGTAGCTCTCAGAGTGAAAGATGGAAAGAACAGAGAAGGATGAGACTGTTCCATTCTGTTTTAAGTATACAGAATATCTGTGAGAATAGTATATCTGCATATCGGAAGGATATGTATGACAGGATGTAACGATGTCAGCAGAACCTGTACGGTGTTATTACATTATAATTGCAGCAGGATTATAATACATATTTTTTTCATTCTTCTCATTCTGAGAATCTTACAATAAAGCGATCATGTATAAATTCATTTCGCTTTATACTCAAATCCCAAGGAAACACAATCAAAAATCAAACAGCACGTAGACATGCTTTAACATGTCTGTTTTTGGTGTGCGTATTTTGTGCGATACTATGTGAGGAGGATGAGAAAATGACAAAAAGAAATCAGGATTTTTCAAAAGATATTCTGAGTCTGATCCGAAGCAGTGTTTCTCCGGCAGTTTTAAGTGAAAGGCTGCAGGATTTCCACGAAAACGATCTGGCGGAAGTATTAAGAGAATTAAGCACTGCGGAGCGCAGCAGACTGTACCGTATCCTGGAAAGCAGTATGCTGGCAGATGTTTTTGAATATCTGGAGGAAGAAGAAACCGTAAAATATCTGGAGGAGATGGATGTTAAAAAAGCGGCAGCCATTCTTTCCAAAATGGAAACCGATGCCCTGGCAGATGTTTTAAAGCAGATCGATAAAGAAAAACGCAAGCTTCTGATCCAGCTTCTGGATGAACAGGTGCGGAAAGATATTGAAATGATCCGCTCCTTTGATGAGGATGAGATCGGAAGCAGAATGACAACGAACTGCATTGTGATCCGTGAAAACCTGACCGTAAAGCAGGCCATGAGTGAGCTGGTTTCTCAGGCGGCAGATAATGATAATATTTCTACGATCTTTGCAGTGACGGACAGAGGGGAGTTTTATGGAGCCCTGGATCTGAAGGATCTGATCACAGCAAGACAGGACCACCCTATGGAAGAGCTGATCGTAACTTCCTATCCATATGTGTATGGTACTGAGCAGATCGACGACTGTATGGAACGACTGAAGGATTATTCCGAAGATTCCATTCCTGTGCTGGACGATGACAATCGTTTCCTTGGAGTGATCACATCCGCAGGGATCATCGATCTGGTAGATGATGAGATGGGAGAGGATTATGCAAAGCTGGCCGGTCTGACTGCAGAGGAAGATCTGAAAGAACCTCTTTTTGAAAGCATGAAAAAAAGAATGCCCTGGCTGATCGTTCTTCTGGGCCTTGGTATGCTGGTATCTTCTGTTGTGGGAATGTTTGAAAAAGTAGTTACCTGTCTGCCGATCATCATGTGCTTCCAGTCTCTGATCCTGGATATGGCAGGAAATGTTGGAACCCAGTCCCTGGCTGTAACCATCCGTGTACTGATGGATGAGACGCTGACGGGAAGACAGAAAGCAGAGCTTGTGCTGAAAGAAATGCGGATCGGTCTCTGCAACGGTGGTCTGCTCGGTATTCTGTCTTTTGTACTGATCGGATTGTATATTTTCTTATTCAAAGGAAAAACACTCGTATTTGCCTATGCGGTATCCGGCTGTATCGGATTATCCCTGCTGGTGGCCATGCTGGTATCCAGTGCAGTGGGAACCTGCATACCGCTGTTTTTCAAAAAGGTTGGTGTGGACCCGGCAGTAGCCTCAGGTCCTCTGATCACTACGGTAAATGACCTTGTAGCCGTGATAACATACTATGGAATGAGCTGGATATTCCTGATTGAGATGTTCCACCTGACTGGCTGAGAGTAAAATGCAGCTATGCTCATAAAAAGAGACAGATATCAGAAATCTGTCGAATAACAGAAAAGTTACCAATATAAAAAAATTCCGGATCGAAAGATTCGGGATTTTTCTTTACATACGAACAGAAAGCTACTATAATAAAAGATACGCTTTGCCCGTTTAAAACGTTGCAGAAATAAATACAAACAACGGGCAGAAAAAGAGAACAAAACGATCACATGGGGTGATTGGGGAAAGGAAACAGTAACATGATAGTAACAATGATCGAAAAGGTCTATTCATTTCTGTGGGGAGATCTGATAAGGATCCCGCTTCCGGGAGGAAGTACGCTGGGAATCTCACTTCTGATCCTGCTTCTGATTCCGACTGGTATTTATTTTACCATCCGGACAAAGCTTCTGCCGATCCGTCTTTTTCCGGATATGGTGCGAGCCCTGTCAGAAAAGAAAAGTGACAAAAAAAATCTTTCAGCATTTCAGACGCTGATCGTATCTACAGCTACCCGTGTGGGAATGGGAAACCTGGTCGGTGTGGTAGCTGCAATCTCAGCAGGAGGTGCAGGAGCGGTATTCTGGATGTGGATCACGGCGCTGATCGGTTCCTCCACTGCTTTTATCGAAGCGACCCTGGCACAGCTCTATAAAGAAAAGGATCCTCTTTATGGTGGCTACAGGGGCGGTCCTGCATACTATATCCATCGCTACTGGGAAGAAAAACAGGGCAGAAAACGAAAAAAGGTTCTGCTTTCCGTTCTGTTTGCCATTTCCGGCCTGATTTGCTGGTGTGGGATCAGTCAGGTTATCAGCAATTCCGTCACGGCGTCTTTCAAAAATGCTTTTGATATTCCGCCGCTGTATACTACCATCGTGCTGGTAGTGATCGCAGCTGTGATCGTGCTTCGGAAGAATGCAACGGTTAAAGTTCTGGATATTCTGGTGCCGGTGATGGCAGTGCTTTATTTTGTGATCACACTGTTTATTATATTTACAAATCTCGGAAGTATGCCAGGAGTATTTAAACGGATTTTTGAAGAAGCTTTCGGATTTCGTCAGGCTGCTGCCGGCGGATTTGGCGTCGTGCTGATGAACGGAGTAAAAAGAGGTCTTTTTTCCAATGAAGCGGGAAGCGGCTCCGCTCCCTGTGCAGCAGCGGCAGCAGAATGTGACAGTCCGGTAAAAGCCGGATTTGTCCAGGCCCTGGGTGTATTTGTGGATACGATCGTGATCTGCAGCTGTACAGCCATGATCATGCTTCTGGCACCGGAAAATCTGGTACAGGGACTTTCCGGAATGGAACTTCTTCAGACTGCCATGCATTATCATATGGGACAGTTTGGAGTGATCTTTATTGCTGCAACACTGTTTATGTTCAGCTTTTCCACATTCCTGGGAATCCTGTTTTATGCAAGAGGCAATGTGTCCTATCTTTTCGGTGATAACTGGGGCTCACAGACAGGATATAAGGTGCTGGCACTGGTGATGCTGTTTATCGGTGGGATCGCGGCTTACACATTTGTATGGGATCTGGGAGATGTAGGAATTGGCCTGATGACGATCTTTAATATTTTCATGCTGTATCCTCTTGGGGAAAAAGCACTGAAAGAGCTGAAAATCTATGAATCGGAAAAGAAGAAAAAATAAAACGGTTTACAGACCTTGAGAGCATATGATAATATCAGGGTAAAGCGCTAAAAGAATAAAGAGTTCTGACAGCCGGAAGAAGTCAGACTCTGTGAAATATCAACGGTAAGTTGGATCAAGAGGAGGATATGAAAGATGTATATTACATGTCTGGACGTAGAAGGTGTACTGGTACCGGAGATCTGGATCGCATTTGCAGAGGCAAGCGGAATCCCAGAGCTTAAGAGAACAACCCGTGATGAGCCGGATTATGATAAACTGATGAACTGGAGACTTGGAATTTTGAAGGAGCATGGTCTGGGACTGAAAGAGATCCAGGAGACTATTGCAAAGATCGATCCCCTTCCGGGAGCAAAAGAATTTCTGGATGAGCTGAGATCTTTTTCCCAGGTGATACTGATTAGTGATACCTTTACACAGTTTGCAACTCCACTGATGGAGAAGCTTGGACGACCGACACTTTTCTGTAATTCCCTGGAAGTAGCAGAGAATGGAGAGATCACAGGCTTTAAGATGCGCTGTGAGAAATCCAAGCTGACAACTGTGAAAGCACTGCAGTCCATGGGATTTGAGACTATCGCAAGCGGGGATTCCTACAATGATCTCGGAATGATCCAGGCAAGCAAAGCAGGCTTCCTTTTCCGCAGTACAGAGCAGATCCGTGCAGATCATCCGGAAATTCCTGCTTACGAAGAATACGATGAACTTCTTGCAGCGATCAGAGAAGCGATGAAATGAAGAGGGGAAAACCGGAATGGTCAACGAAAGAATTGTGATCGAAGAGAAAACAAAGGATTATAATGAGGCATGGATAGAAACTTATTTCTGGCAGGAATCGGAAGAACTCTATCCGGGACAGAAGCGTCCGGTCATAGTGATCTGTCCGGGCGGAGCTTATTGCATGACTTCAGACAGAGAAGCAGAAGCCATTGCTGTCCGGTTTATGGGAATGGGCTATCACGCAGTGGTACTTCGTTACAGTGTGGCGCCTGCCAGATATCCGGTGGCTCTACGTCAGCTGGCAAAAACAGTAGCTCTTCTCAGAGAGAACAGCGATAAGTGGCATATTGAAAAGAACAAGATCATTGTATCCGGCTTTTCGGCAGGAGGCCATCTGGCAGCTTCTCTGGGAGTGTTCTGGAATACTGAGGAGCTTGCCGGGATCACGGGAATGGAAAACGAGCGGATCCGTCCCAATGGCATGATCCTGAATTATCCGGTGATCACTTCAGGGAAAGCTGGCCATGAAGAAAGCTTTCGAAATCTTCTGGGAGATCGTTATGAGGAGCTGAAAGATCAGATGTCTCTGGAATTTCAGGTTACGGAAGATACACCCAGAACCTTTATCTGGCATACCTTTGAGGATCAGACGGTGCTGCTGGATAATACACTTCTCTTTGTTCAGGCACTCTATAAAAAGGGCATTCCAGTGGAGTATCACGTTTTTCCGCAGGGTCCCCATGGAATCGGCTTGGCAAATGAGCTGACTGCCAACGAAAACGGCAGAGGGATCGCAAGAGCCTGTGAACCATGGAGTGAGCTTGCAGGAAAATGGCTGAACCGTGAATTCCCATGGTGGAATGGAGCAAAGATTGAAAGATAATACGAGACTGCTATGTCGGATAAAATATCCTTTTTACCGGGAAACCGGTAGAGAGGGTATTTTTTATAATTGTGATGACTGCTGTATTTGTCGGCTGTTTTGTCTGGCCTGTCTGATGAAAAAAGCTTTGCTATAGATCAGTATTCACATTTCAGAAAGAAAGGAATTTTGATAATTATGGATAAAAATCAGATTTTTATTACCAATGGCACGGAATATAAAAGAATGACAAAGGAGCTTCTGGAAAAAGCGGATCTTCAGTCCCATATCGGGGACAGAAAGAAAAAGATCGGAATCAAGCCGAATCTGGTTTCTCCTTCAGAGGCTTCCTGGGGTGCAACGACTCATCCGGAAGTGGTTGCAGGAATTATCGAGTATCTGAAGGAGCATGGCTTCCGGGATATGGTGATGCTGGAGGGATCCTGGGTAGGAGATAAGACAAGGGAGGCCTTTGAGACCTGTGGCTTTGACAGACTTGAGGAAGAGTATCAGGTGCCGTTCTGGGATATGCAGAAGGATAAAGGTGTTTCTGTGGACTGTGGCGGCATGGAGCTGAATGTCTGTGAGCGGGTAAAGGAGCTTGATTTTCTGATTAATGTGCCGGTTCTGAAAGGCCATTGTCAGACAAAGATCACTTGTGCCCTTAAGAATATGAAGGGGTTGATCCCAAATAAGGAAAAGAGACGTTTTCATTCTCTGGGGCTTCATAAACCCATTGCTCATCTGAATATGGGGATACAGCAGGACTTTATTGTTGTGGATAATATCTGCGGGGATCTGGATTTTGAAGATGGCGGAAATCCTGTCGTGATGAACCGTGTAATGGCTGCCTGTGATCCGGTTCTCGTGGACGCGTATGTGTGTCAGATGATGCATTATGAGGTAGCTGAGGTTCCCTATGTGAAGCTGGCAGGTGAGCTTGGGGTGGGCTGCTCAGATATTTCAAAGGCAGATGTCAGATTTCTGGAGGATGGTGCGGATCAGAGGATGCCGGTATCCAGAAAGGTTGTGGAACTTGCGGATGCCGTGGAGGAAGTGGAATCCTGCAGTGCCTGCTACGGGTATCTGATCCCGGCATTGGAGATGCTGAAGGAAGAGGGGCTTTTTGAGAAGCTGGATGAAAAAATCTGCATCGGGCAGGGGTATCGTGGTAAGACGGGCGTGCTTGGTGTGGGACACTGTACCTGTAAGTTTCAGAATTATGTGGAAGGGTGTCCGCCGCTGGAGAGGGATATATATGAGTTTTTGAAAGGGTACATTGGCGAACGGACGCCGGGGAAGTGACAGTCCTCCGGCTGACGTTTCAGCCGGAGAGGTGGAAGCGGACGCGTGGTGTCCTATCCTTACGTTTTGATGAGTTGAGCGTCCGCCGTTGGAGGTGTGGGAAGAATACGTCTTCTTGTTGAAAGGTGTTATGCCGATGAGATCGGCACAGCCTGTCGTTTTAAACAAACGCAGAATCCATCACCCTGTCAACAACGTAACATAACCAAAACGTACGGTTCATAGCGGGGCCAGAGGGAAGGGGTGCAGGGGAGGGGAAACGGCCTTTCGCAACTACGAGTGCTTCCCCTCCCCTGCGGTTTCACTTACGCTTCCAAAGCGTAAAAACATTTTTCAGAAAAAAAGAATCCTAAAGACATCTCTTTACAATCTCAACAATCTGCTCCATAGAAAACCGGCTGCTGTCAATACAGAGATCATACTGTGTCATATCCAGCCATTTGCTGTCTGTAAAGTATTCATAGTAAGCCTTTCTCTCTTTATCCATTTTTTTGACCAGCTTCCGTGCGCTGGCTTCTTCTCTGCCGGTACGGCGTATCACATTCTGAACTCTTTCCTCAAAAGGAGCATGGATAAAAATTTTAAGTGATTTATCCTTCAGGATATTGGTCGCACAGCGGCCGACGATTACGCAGTCCTCTCTCTGCGGAAGGGAAAGAATGATCTTTCTCTGAAGATCATAGAGAACATCATTCATTGGTACAAAGGAGAAATTATCTGTAAACTGCAGCTCGCTGTCAACGGGAAATACCCACTGACTGGCCTTTTTCTCGTCTACCTTTGCCAGGGTGTCGAAGGGGATATTGTTTTTCTTGGCAGCCATGTCGATCAGTTCTTTATCATAAAAACCGATGTCCAGGTTTTCAGCCAGAGTCTTGCCGATAAGGCGTCCGTTGCTTCCAAACATACGATTGATGGTGATAATACGTTTTTCCATAAAGATACCTCCTTTATCTCGGACCGGAAGCAGGAATATCTGATTTCCGGTAGTTTTTCTTACTTCTTTTATAACATATTTCAGTAAAAAATACCAGAAAATAATATATAATACTTAAAATAATATTTAATATATACAAAAACGACGGTAACAGACAGAAAATATGATTAATTATCCGTATTTACATATGAAAAATATCATACCTTTTTCACCGTGTTTTCACAGAAGAGAGATCGGTATCCGAAAGGCGATCGGCGCAGGAAGCCTATTGATGCGCTTCGGTATTCCGGTTGATAAGATATTATAAAAACGTGATTTGTGAGAAGGATTTTTCCTGCCTGAACAAATCGCGTTTTTTTATCTGGAAATCCGCACATTGATAATGTATAATTTATAGCAGTTAAAGGCATGTCCCTGCCGGATTGACAGAACTGATGACCGGGACACTGCCGAGAAAGGGATGACAGTAAATTTGAACATCGTGGAGAAATGTGTTTCATGCCTGAATATAAAAGAATCTTATGATCTGGCCAGGCGCATGGAACAGGAAAAAACAAATCCGGTTCTGGGATACCGTACAGCAGGCTCCCTGGCAGAGCGAAAAACCGGAGATATGCTTTTGGAAGAAATGAAAAAAGCCGGTCTCACACAGGTAGAAAAAGATAAGATCCGTGTGGATGCATGGGAATTTAAGAAAGCGGTGATGCGCTGCCATGACAGAGAGGGAACCTGCCGGGAGATCCAGCTTGGCGCATATCAGACAGATTTTAAGACCAATGGCTTTCAGAAGTTTGATCTTGTATATCTTGGAAAAGGTACAGCCGACGAATATAAGAATATTGATGTGAAAGGAAAGCTGGTTCTTATTGAGATCAATCAGAGAGAAGAATGGTGGATCAACTACCCGGTGTATCAGGCACACCTGAAGGGTGCAGCGGCTTTGATCGCCGTACAGAGCAGGGGATACGCACAGATCGATGATACGGCTCTGAATGCACAGGATATCGCAGGACCTTCCTGTGCGCCTGCATTTTCCATGTCACGGGCAGATTTTCTTATGATCCGCCGGTTAATGGAAGAGAAAAATGAGAATGGGAATCGTGTTCCGGAGCTTTCCGTGGAATTTGATGCGGACACAGAGGTGATCAAAGACCAGTATACCTACAATATCGTTGGCAAAATCCCGGGAACTGATTCGGATTCCATGATCCTGTTAAGCGCTCACTATGATTCCTATTTTGAAGGATTTCAGGACGATAATGCGGCAGTGGCCATGATCATTGGAATTGCCAGGGCGCTGATCCGTGGTGGCTACAAACCTCGCCATACTATTGTGGTATGTGCTCTTGCAGCAGAAGAATGGGGGATTTCCGACACAAAATATGACTGGTCCACAGGTGCTTACCGCCAGGTGTTTGAGGCAAGACCGGAGTGGCAGGGTCGCGTGATCGCAGATTTGAATTTTGAGCTTCCGGCTCATGCACACAGTACCAGAGATGCAGTACGGTGTACCTATGAGTATGCGGATTTTGTGCGCAGCTTCGTGGATACTGTGCAGATGCCGGAGGGGATTTATCCGGAGGGCATGACCACGTTGTATCCCATTGAAACCTGGTCTGATGATTTTACCATGGCTATTTCCGGGATCCCGTCCATGGTCAATGATTTCAGCGGTGGCCCGTTTATGGAAAATTATTATCATTCCCAGTATGATAACCAGGATGTTTATGAGGAAGAGGTATACAGATTCCATCATGAATTTTATCTGAAACTTCTTCTGGCTATTGACAGCCTTGCTCTGCCG
Source organism: Ruminococcus sp. AF20-12LB (assembly GCF_003478985.1). NCBI lineage: Bacteria > Bacillati > Bacillota > Clostridia > Eubacteriales > Oscillospiraceae > Ruminococcus > Ruminococcus sp. AF20-12LB. Next base: position 119,918 of record NZ_QUGH01000002.1, read on the forward strand.
CCAATGGATTTCGGGCGGGTATTGGACCAAAGTATTAAGACCCTGGATATGGATCTGTGTATGCAGACTGGCGTCGACAGTACACTCCTTCTGAAAAAAACAGAAGAGGCAAAAAAAACGGCTGCCATCCTTGCAGAGCAGGTACGGCGCTTCAACAGCCTTCCGGAAGAAAAACGTGACTGGAAAAAAGCCGATGCCATTACCGAAAAGCTTCTCGGTGTATTCCGGAAATCTCAGGATTATCTGGTACGTCTGGACTGGGATGATAATGTGATCTTTCCGCAGCAGGCAGTGCAGAACAATCTTTATGCACTGAAGAAAGCTATGGGATATCTGGAAAAGGGAGAGATCGCACCTGCGCTGGAGGCCTTTTACAGTATTGACAACAACTGTTATGCCTTTCAGTTTGAGCGGGAAGTCTTTTATCATTTTACAGAATATATCCTGAAGCAGTCCCCGGATCGCCTGATGTGGGGAAAGGGCAGGATCATCCACCATGAGAACCTTTATGATCTTGTGGAAAGGCTGAAGGAAAAGAAGCCGGGTGACAGCCTGGAGGCGGAAAAGCAGACCCTGAGGGAAGCCTGGGAAAGACAGAAGCATTATTATGAGGATGATATTGAATATCTGATCCGTGCAGTGGAAAAACTCAGGAATCTGATCTGTGAGGTCAGTGATATGTTTGAAAAAAGAACAGAATAAAACCATACCTGGAGGAAAGAATGGAAAGCCAGAATTTATACCGAGTGAAAGAAGAAGATCTGGACAAGCTGATCCGGATATTGACTGTATGTTTTTCGGAGGATCCTCTGTATCATGCACTGATCCCGGACAGGGATACCAGAGAACGGCTGATGCCGGAGCTTTTTACCTGTGATCTTACGGAGTTTTTTGAGACCTGCGAGATCTATGCAGACAGCAGTGAGCTGAACAGTATCCTGGTAGTATCCGACGGAACGGAGCATGAAGCAGCCTTACATAATCTGATGGTGGATTTTTTTGCCCTTCTGAAAACAGATGGCTATCTGATCAAAGAGGATCCAAGTCTTGCGACCCTGCGGAAATTCATCCAGGGAAAAGACTATCTGAATTCCAGCTGGACTTCCCAGCTTCATACAGCAGAAAGGCTTCATGTGATCTATCTGGCAGTGGCGCCGAAGATGCAGCATCACGGTCTTGCTGAAAAACTGATGGATGAGGTGATTGATTATGCGGACAGGCATAAGCTGATGATCTCTCTGGAAACCCATAATCCGGCAAATGTTTCCATGTATGAGAAATTCGGATTTAAATTATATGGCATTGTACAGAAAAAAGGATTTGATCTGAAGCAGTACTGCATGATCAAACAGGCATAGGAGGAATTAGGATGCAACGAAAATGGTGGCATGACAAGGTGGTATATCAGATATACCCCAAGAGCTTTTATGATTCTAACGGAGACGGGATCGGAGACATCCCGGGAATCATCAGCAAGCTTGATTATCTGAAGGAACTGGGAGCAGATATCCTCTGGCTTTCCCCGATTTATAAATCTCCGCTTGCAGACCAGGGATATGACATTGCAGATTATTATGCTATTGATCCGAGGTTTGGGACCATGGAGGATATGGATCGTCTGATCGCAGAAGCAAAAAAAAGAGAAATGTACATCCTTATGGATCTGGTGGTGAATCACTGCTCCGATGAGCATGAGTGGTTTCAGGAGGCCATTAAGGATCCGGACGGAAAGTATGGAAATTTCTTTTATATCCGGGACAAAAAGGATGACAAGGCTCCCTGCAACTGGAGAAGCTATTTCGGTGGCCCGGTATGGGAAGAGCTTCCGGGACATCCGGATAAACAGTATCTCCATGTATTCCACAAAAAGCAGCCGGATCTCAACTGGGAGAATCCTGAAGTAAGAGAGGAAGTCTACAAAAACATCCGCTGGTGGATGGAAAAGGGGCTTGGAGGATTCCGTATTGATGCCATTATCAATATCAAGAAGAAGCTTCCATTTTCTGATTATCCTGCCGATCGTGCAGACGGGCTCTGCAGCATCGAGAGGATGCTGGAGGAGGCAGAGGGGATTGGAGAATTCCTGGGAGAGATGGCTGAGAAGTGCTTTCATCCCTATGATGCTTTTACTGTAGGAGAGGTATTCAATGAGAAGGAAGATGAGATCAAAGATTTTATCGGAGAAAACGGATACTTTTCATCCATGTTTGATTTTGAGGAAACCTGTTACGGAAAGAGCGAGGATGGCTGGTATGCATCCAAACCGTACCTGACTCCGGAAGAGTACAAGAAGTGTATTTTCCATACTCAGAAAAGGATCGGGGATACTGGTATGATCTCCAACATTATTGAGAATCATGATGAGCCAAGAGGTGTCTGTCACTATATTTCTCCGGAAGACCGCTGTCCGGATTCAAGGAAGCTCCTGGCAGGTGTTTATTTCCTGCTGAAGGGAATTCCGTTTATTTATCAGGGGCAGGAGATCGGTATGGAAAATATGGAGTTTACTTCTATGGACCAGATCGATGACATCAGTACCATCGATGAATACCAGGTAGCGCTCCGTGCCGGATGCAGTGAAAAAGAAGCGCTTGATGCTGCTTCCGCATTTTCCAGAGACAATGCCAGAACTCCGGTACAGTGGAGCGCAGAGAAAAATGCGGGATTTTCAAAAGGAGAGCCGTGGCTTGGGGTTAATCCGAATTATAAGGAGATCAATATAGAGTCCCAGTTAACGGACAGTGACTCCCTCCTTTCTTTCTACAAAAAGCTGACTGCACTGAGAAAAGCTCCGGAATATAAAGAAACGCTTGTATACGGAACATTCGCTCCATATCAGGAAGAACAGAAGAATCTGATCGCATATACAAGAAACGGTGAGAAAAATCTTCTGATCCTGGGAAATATGCAGGCACAGTCACAGAAGGTATCTTTGCCGGGAGAAGTGAAAAAGGTGCTTCTGAATAATCAGAAAGCTGTGGAGATCACAGAAAAGGAGATTGTTTTGAAACCGTATCAGTTTATCGTTCTGGAGACAGCTGACTAATGCGGCGTCAGAACAGCAGAGAAAAAACAATAGCTATTTAGCTGACAGTCTGTTAAAATAAATGTTCGGCTGAAAAAACAGCCGTAAAGAAAGAGAATGAGAATTCAGAAGGGAATAAAGTATGCTGAAGATAAAGAATTATGTAAAGGCAGAAAGCCTTGAACAGGCATATGAACTGAACCAGAAAAGAACAGCCTGTGTGCTGGGCGGTATGGTCTGGCTGAAAATGGGAAACCGGAACATCATGACAGCCATTGATCTGTCAGGTCTTGGGCTGGATACTATTACAGAAACAGAAGAAGCATTTGTGATCGGCTGCATGACACCACTTCATGCGCTGGAAACCCATAAAGAGCTGAATGCCTATACAAACGGTGCTATCCGGGAAAGTGTACGGCACATTGTGGGTGTGCAGTTTCGAAACTGTGCCACAGTGGGCGGAAGTATTTTCGGAAGATTCGGGTTTTCCGATGTACTGACCATGTTTCTGGCACTGGATACCTGGGTGGAGCTGTATAATGGCGGAACCATTCCGCTGGCACAGTTTGCATCCATGGAAAAGGATAACGATATCCTGGTAAATATCATTGTAAAAAAACAGCCGCTGAACAGTGTGTACTTAAGTCAGCGGAACAATTCCACAGATTTTCCTGTGCTCACCTGTGCGGCCGCTCTTATTGACGGAAAAGCAAGAACTGTCATTGGGGCCAGACCCGGAAAAGCAATGATCGTGGAAGATGAAGAGGGAATTTTAAAAGATTTTGTACAGATGAATGTACAGCAGAAAAAGGATGCAGCAGCTTCTTTTGCTGCATATGCAGCGGAACATGTTCCTACAGACAAGAACATGCGTGCTTCAAAAGAATACAGGAGTCTTCTTGTGAAAGTCCTCACGAGAAGAGCCTGGGAAGAGATCGGAGGGAGAGCAGAATGAATATCACTTTCTGGCTGAATGGTGTAAAACGGCAGGCAGAGGTACGTCCGGATGAACTGCTTCTGGATTTCCTGCGGAAAAACAGCTGTTACAGCGTAAAACGTGGCTGTGAGACTGCAAACTGTGGTCTCTGTACTGTGCTGATGGATGAACGTCCGGTACTGTCCTGCTCCATGCTGGCTGCCCGCGCAGACGGGAAACGGATCGTGACTCTGGAGGGAATGCAGGAGGAAGCAAAGGAATTCGGAGCTTTTATGGCAAATGAGGGAGCAGAGCAGTGCGGTTTCTGCAATCCGGGATTTATCATGAATGTATTTGCCATGTTAAAGGAACTGGAAGATCCCACAGAAGAGGATATCCTGGAGTATCTTTCCGGAAATCTGTGCCGTTGCTCGGGATTTGTGGGACAGACCAGAAGTATCCTGAAATTTCTTGACTATAAAAAAGGACAGGAGGAAGGAAAATGAAATACGTAAACAAGCCAGTGCCAAAAACAGATGCAATGTCGCTGGTAACCGGAAAACCGGTCTATACCGATGATCTTGCACCTTCTGACTGCCTGATCGTCAAGATCTTAAGAAGTCCTCATGCAAATGCCTGGGTGGAAGAAATCAAGACAGATGCGGCAAAGAAGATCGAGGGGATTGCCTGTGTTCTGACCTATGAGGATGTTTCTCACAAAAGATTTACTCTGGCCGGACAGACAGCGCCTGAGATCAGTCCATGGGATCGTTATATCATAGATAAGCATGTGCGTTTTGTAGGTGATCCGGTTGCCATCGTAGCTGGTGAGACAGAAGAGGCAGTAGATAAAGCCCTGAAACGCATTAAGGTAAAATATCGTGTGGAGGAAGCAGTTCTGGATATCCACACAGCCAAGGATAATCCCATTCTGGTGCACCCGGAGGATGACTGGTATATGCCGATCCCGGCCGGCGGAGATAATAAGCGTAATCTCTGTTCCTCCAATGTAGAAGAAGTGGGTGATGTGGATGCTATGCTGGAGAAATGTGCGTATACAGTAGACCAGGTTTACCACACAAAGGCAAATCAGCAGACCATGATGGAGACCTTCCGCACCTACTGTTATATGGACCATTTTCAGAGACTGACGGTGGTTTCTTCCACCCAGATCCCGTTTCATATCCGAAGGATCGTAGGAAACGCGCTGAACATTCCTTCTTCCAAAGTTCGTGTGATCAAGCCGCGTATCGGCGGGGGCTTTGGTGCAAAACAGTCTTCTGTCAGTGAGGTTTTCCCGGCATTGGTAACATGGGTTACCGGGCGTCCGTCCAAAATCGTTTTTTCCAGAAAGGAATCCATGATCGCGTCTTCTCCGCGTCATGAGATGGAAGTCCATATCCGTATGGGTGCAGACGAAAGCGGTATTGTAAAGGCAATCGATCTTTATACTCTTTCCAACACCGGTGCCTATGGAGAGCATGGGCCTACAACCGTAGGACTTTCAGGCCACAAATCCATTGCGCTGTATCGTCATACGGAAGCTTACCGTTTTGCTTATGATGTTGTTTACACCAATATGCAGGCAGCTGGCGCTTATCGTGGCTATGGTGCCACACAGGGTATTTTTGCTGTGGAGTCCGCAGCAGATGAGCTGGCTCATAAGATGGGGATGGATCCGGTAAAATTCCGTGAGCTGAACATGCCTATGGAGGGAGAGGCACTTCCGGGATATCCGGATGTACCGGTCAATGGCAGCTGTACCATGGATAAATGTCTTGCCCGTGCAAAGGAAATGATCGGATGGGATGAGAAATATCCGTTCCGTGATATGGGTAACGGTAAAGTACGGGGTGTCGGCATTGCTATGGCCATGCAGGGCTCATCTATTGCAGGGATCGATGTCGGCGGAGCAGACATTAAATTAAATGAGGATGGTTCCTATACCCTGGCACTTGGATGTTCTGATATGGGAACCGGCTGTGATACCATTCTTGCTCAGATGGCAGCAGACTGTCTGGATACAGATATGAAAAATATCGTGGTATTCAGTGTGGATACAGATATTTCTCCTTATGATTCCGGTTCTTATGCATCTTCCACAACCTACGCTACCGGAAATGCCGTGATCCAGGCCTGCGGAGAACTCAGAAAGAGAATCCACGCTTTTGGCGCACAGATGCTTGGAGTATCAGCTGAGGATTCTGATTTTGACGGAGAAAAAGTATGCACAGAAGACGGAAAAGAGGTAACGCTGCAGCAGATCGCAGGAAAAGCGACCTGTGGAGTCTGCAGTGAGCTTCAGGTTGTAAAAGAATATTCTTCTCCGATCTCTCCGCCACCGTTTATGGTAGGTGCCGCTGAAGTGGAGGTCGATAAAGAGACCGGACAGATCGATGTCATTGACTATGTGGGCGTGATCGACTGTGGAACCCCGATCAATCCAAATCTTGCCAGAGTACAGGCAGAAGGCGGTATTGGTCAGGGAATCGGAATGGTTCTGTATGAGGATGTGCAGTATACAGATAAGGGAAAGATCCGTAATAATTCTTTTATGCAGTATAAGATCCCCAATCGTATGGATATTCCGAAGGTGCGGATCGAGTTTGAGAGCAGCTACGAGAAGACAGGTCCTTTCGGTGCAAAATCCATTGGTGAGCTTGTGATCGATACACCATGTCCGGCTATTGCCAATGCAGTTTATAATGCAACAGGTGTACGTGTCCGAGAACTTCCGATCACTCCGGAGAAGGTTGCAATGGGAATCCTTGCCAGAGAAACCGGAGAGAAGGTGTGAAATGCAGGAGCTGATACTGGCAATTGCCGGACTGATCCTGGAGCTGCTGGTATTTTTCTGTGCAGGAAGTCTGCTGACACGGATACTGAAAATTAAGGCGGAAATAACCATGGAACTGGTCCTGGGATATCTTCTGTATTTTGCGGTTTTTGAGATACTTGCAGTTCCTATGACACTGAAATGGGTAAAACTGAGTGCCTTTTCGTATCTGTGGATGGCGATCATGGCAGCTTGTGTACTGGCTGCATGTCTGTTCGCGCATAAACTTTGGAAGGGACAGCTGGACCGGATAGGAGAAACATTTCGGAAACATTCACTGCTGCTGCTTTTGGTAGCTGCGGCAGTGATCCTGCAGTGTTTTCTGGTGGCTGCATATCAGGACGTTACTGCAGATGCAACACATTATATTGGTGCAGTAAGCACTTCTGTGTATACAGACACTCTTGCCCGATACAGTCCGCTTACCGGTGTGATCCAGAGAAATTTTAATCTCCGCTATGATCTTTCTGCATATCCGATGAACAATGCGGTGTGGTGTGTCCTTCTGGGCATCCACCCGATCGTTCAGTCCAAGGTCGTGATGTCTGTGATCAACATGCTGATGATCAATCTTCTGATCTACCAGATCGGAAAAAGCCTTTTTCGTGGAGATGAAAAAAAAGCAGACCTGATGGTTCTTTTTGTGTGCCTGATGCAATTGTTTTCTTTTTCTATCTATACAACAGGAACCTTTGCGTTTATGCGGGTTTATGAAGGGAAGGCCCTGCTGGCAAATATTTCCATTCCGGCGGCGCTTCTGGTAAGTATACGTCTCTGGCTCAACAAAGATGGCAGAAATAAAGAAAGCTGGGTGCTGCTTTTCATTGCGGCCGTCAGTGCGCTGACGTTTTCAGGATCCTCCCTTATTTATCCGGCAGTAGTCAGTACGGCGATCCTTCCGGTGATGGTGCTGAAGAAAAAGCTTTCCTACGCAATTCCCTATGCGCTTTGTATGCTGCCGGGATTCTTGTATGCCCTGGTTTATTTTTCGGCAAAGCTTGGATGGATCGCATTTCCGGCATCATAGGAAACTGGGAAGATACCATGGATAGGAGAAGAAAATGGCGGGAGTAACAATTGAAGAACTGGGATTGCGTTTTGTGCAGATCTGTATGGAGAATTACTGGAGCGGCTGTCTGCTGCCTGTATTTTTTCTGGCAGGTGTACTCTGGGATATTTTTTACCGCAGGAGAAAAGAATCCAGAGTGTTCCTGTATTATCTGGTCTTTCTGGCACTTACGGTATATAATCCGGTTCTTGTAAAATATGTGATACCAAAGGTGCATTTTGAAAGTGAATATTATCGTTTTATCTGGATCCTTCCGGTGATCCCGGGTGCTGCCTATTATGTTGTACGGATCGTGGAAGCGGTAAGGTTTCGATGGCTGAAAGTTGTAACAGCGCTGATCCTTGCGGCAGTGATCGTCACTACGGGGAAACCTGTGCCCGGCATTGCAAAAGATTATGTGATGGCGGAAAATATCTATAAAGTCCCGAATGAGCTGCGTTCAGTATGCGATGTGATCCATCAGGACTGCGATAAAGAACAACCCAAGGTTGTTTTTGACAATGAGCTGAATCTGGTGGCAAGACAGTATGATCCTTCACTGATCCTTGTTCTGGATCGTAATTTTACCCTGTATCGTGCAGGAAGTACTGTGGTAGGAAACTACGAAAACAGCAAGGCCTACCAGATCCAGAAAGTGATCATGGATGTGATAAGTTATCAGATGGATGTAGGAATCGATAAGTTCCGGCAGGTATTGAAAAGAACGGAAACCGATTATCTCGTTCTTCCGGTAAATCTTACAAATCATGACTATATCCGTCAGGCAGGATGTACCCCTGTTGCGCAGACAGAAAAATATGTGGTATACAGGTTTGAAGGGTGAATGTGTTCACCCTTCTGGCCTGGGAAAATGACTAAAGTGCGTAAAATGATACTGAGAACGGAGTGAACAGCAACCATAAAATGTGTGATGAATATGTACTGTTTAAAAAAATCTTTACAATTTCATGGATTTGTGTTAAAATCATAAACAGTGTAAACCTACTTTGATAATTTCATACCTGAATTTAGAAGTTATGTTTTTCATTATGCACCTGTAGCTCAGTGGATAGAGCAGTGGTTTCCGGTACCATGTGCGGGGGTTCGATTCCCTTCAGGTGTGTTACCCGGAACAGTGGGAATTGTTCCGGCGTGTTGTTATGATAAGGAGGACAAGAACTTGGATGATTTCAGAGAATGGTTATCAGATAACCTTCGCTATTTTATGTTAGGCGGAGCCATTCTGGTGATCGTGCTTGTTCTGATCTTTGGCGTCCGCGCCTGTGTTGGAGGTAAGAAGGGGAATTCCAATGAAGATCAGACAACAGCCCAAAGTAACCAGGAAAATGATCCTTCTTCTCCGGCAAATGATGGGGAGACAGACGAGAAGAAAGACGCCAGTCCCGCGGCAGATACGGATGCGGAGACAACCATGGAAAAAGCCAGCACGGAAGTAACCGAGCTGATTCAGAGCTATTATAAAGCTTTTAGGGAAAAAGACATTGCAACACTTAAGACGATCGAGGACGGATTTACGCCGGCTGACGAGTCGCAGGTTAATTCAAGGGATTATATTGATGGGTATGAGGTACAGAATGTTTACGCTAAGAAGGGACTGACGGACGATTCGTATGTCGTTTATGTAGTCTTTAATTATATCTGTACTGGAATTGAGACTCCGGTTCCGGCACTGAGCCAGTTTTATGTGGAGACGGGCAGTGACGGCAATCTGAAGATCAAAGGTGGTGCTGATGACGATGCAGATATCAGTGCCTATGTGAAAAAACTGGAATCTGAGAAGGATGTGCAGGAGCTTATCACAAAGGTGAAGGCAGACTATGAAGCTGCGCAGGAGAGTGATTCCTCTCTGGCAGAATTCCTTCAGGGCCTTGGTGAAGATGCCAGTGCTTCCGCAGATGCAGGGACAATGCTTACAGTTACAGAGGACTGTAATGTTCGTGCTTCCGCAGATTCAGAGGGTGAGGTTATCGGTGGTTTTTCTGCAGGAACGGAAGTTGAAAAGAAGGGGCAGGAAGGCGACTGGATACAGGTTGATTATGATGGACAGACCGGTTATGTCTATAGTGGTCTGTTAGAATAATAAGGGTTAACAAAAATGCAGGTTCCGGAAGAACCTGCATTTTTGTTGTTCTGATATAACGAAAGATCATTTTCTGAGCGAACCGTCTGCTGCCAATATGTATTTTTTTCCATTTACGGTGATGGTTCCGGTCTGCATGATTCCGTCTTCGTCCAGATAATAACGTTTTTTACCCAGGGTGATCCAGCCGGTCTGCATGATCCCATCCTTGTTGAAATAATATCGATGAGCATCTGTGTCGGTAAGCCATCCGGTATAGGCGGTTCCGTCAACCATAAATTTCCAGTTGGTGCCATCTGGTGTCCAGACTCCGTTTTCCGCCTCCGGCGAAACCTTTTCTGTTTCGGGAATCTCTGTGGGAACAGGAGACGGTGTGGCGGAAGGCGAGGGAGCGCCGGAAGATATAGATGCATCTGTATGGTGATCGCGATCTGAACCTGGTTCAATAGCCGAAATATCGCTTGTATTTACGGAAATTACGGAAGTACTGCTGTTTTCAAAAGGACCGGCCGATGACTGGGTAAAGAGAATACCGCAGATCAGACACAGGAAAACAGTGACAAAGATCAGCAGCCGTTTTATGCGTGGAGTACGTTCTGACATGTTTTTCCTCCTGATATTTAAGTACATTTCTGTTTATCATACAATAATGAGCAGGAAAATACAAGAAAAATAACCGGTTGCGAACACCTGAGAAAAAATATATAATAGAACAATGGACGAAAAAATCAGAATCAATAAATATTTAAGCGATATAGGAGTCTGCTCAAGAAGAGAGGCAGACCGACTGACAGAAGCGGGGAGAGTTACTGCCAATGGAGAACTGGTTTCCACAGGAATGAAGATCCTCCCGGATGCGGAGATCTGTATTGACGGAAAGCCTGTAAAAAAACAGGAAAAAAAGATCCTGCTTCTTTTTCATAAGCCAAAAGGGATTGTCTGTAGCACCAGACAACAGCGGAATGAGATGACAGTAACAGAATATCTGGATTATCCGGTGCGGGTTTATCCCATAGGACGGCTGGATAAAGATTCCGAAGGCCTGCTTCTCCTTACCAATGAAGGAGATCTGGTGAACCGCATCATGAAGGCGGGAAACTATCATGAAAAGGAATATCAGGTAACCGTGAATAAACCGGTGACAGAAGAATTTATCCGTGGCATGAGTGGCGGGGTGCCGATTCTTGATACGGTCACACGTCCCTGCAAGGTTACAAAAACAGGTAAGAACAGTTTTTGTATCATCCTTACCCAGGGGCTGAACCGCCAGATCCGTCGTATGTGTGAATATTTCGGATATAAAGTCGTAACACTGAAACGTGTTCGGATCATGAATCTGCACCTTGATGGCCTGGAAGAGGGGAAATATCGTGAGATCCGGCCGGAAGAACGAAAAGAACTGGAGGAGATGCTTTCCTCCGAAAAATCAGAAAAAAGGACGGGAGGAAGCCATGAACGAATCATCCATAAAAAAAATGAAAGAGCTGGGAGAAAAGCTCCGGGAAGCGTCCAGGGCCTATTATCAGGAAGACAGGGAGATCATGTCCAACGTGGAGTACGACGCCCTGTACGACACTCTGAGCGCACTGGAGAAAGAAACAGGGATCGTTCTGGCAGACAGTCCAACCGTTAATGTAGGATATGAGGCAGTGGAACAGCTCCCCAAGGAGGAACATGAGAGTCCGATGCTGTCCCTGGACAAGACTAAAGAGAGAGAAGCCTTGAGAGAGTTTATGGGGGAACATCCTACACTTTTATCCTGGAAGCTGGATGGCTTGACGATCGTGCTTACCTATGAAAACGGAGAGCTTATAAAGGCAGTTACCAGGGGAAATGGTATTGTGGGAGAGGTTATTACCAATAATGCCAGAGTATTTAAGAACATACCCCTGAAAATTTCTTTTAAAGGGAGACTGGTCCTTCGCGGAGAAGCCATCATTACCTATTCGGATTTTGAAAAGATCAACGAAACCATCGGAGATGCAGATGCCAAATACAAAAATCCCAGAAATCTCTGCAGTGGTTCTGTCCGTCAGCTGAATAATGAAATTACAGCGAAGAGAAACGTACGGTTTTATGCTTTTTCTTTAGTGAGCGCGGAAGGTGTGGATTTCCGAAATTCCAGGGAGGTGCAGTTCCGGTGGCTGAATAAACAGGGCTTTGAGGTTGTGGAATATCGAAAAGTCACAGCAGAAACTCTGGATGAAGCGATGGATTACTTTGCGGAAGCAGTTACGACCAATGATTTTCCGTCAGATGGGCTTGTGGCATTGTATGATGATATTGCTTACGGAGAATCGCTGGGAACTACGGCCAAGTTTCCAAGGAACGCCATGGCATTTAAATGGGCCGATGAGATGCGTGATACGAGACTTCTGGAGATTGAGTGGAGCCCGTCCAGGACCGGACTGATCAATCCGGTAGCAATTTTTGAGCCGGTGGAACTGGAAGGCACCACAGTGAGCAGAGCCAGTGTGCATAACATCAGTATCATGAAGGAACTGAAACTGGGGATCGGAGATACCATTCGTGTATACAAAGCAAATATGATCATTCCTCAGATCGCGGAAAATCTGACCGGAAGCGGTAATGCACCGATCCCGCATAACTGCCCGGCCTGCGGACAGGAAACGATAGTGAAGAAAGAAAACGATGTGGAATGTCTTTTCTGCGTCAATCCGGGGTGCCCGGCCAAGAAGATCAAGTCCTTTGGGCTTTTTACAAGCAGGGATGCCATGAATATCGACGGACTTTCCGAGGCAACACTGGAGAAATTTATTGCCAGGGGATTTATCCATGACTTTGGCGATATTTTTGAGATCAGCCGGTATAAAGATGAGATTGTGGAAATGGAAGGCTTTGGGCAGAAATCCTATGATAATCTTATGGAAAGTCTGGAACGGGCGAAAGAGACCACACTTCCAAGGGTGATCTACAGTCTTGGGATCGCAAATATCGGTCTGGCTAATGCAAAAGTGATCTGCCGCCATTTTGACAATGATCTGGACAGGATACGTCATGCCAGTCTGGAAGAGGTCAGTGATATTGATACCATCGGGCCGGTCATTGCCGGAAATCTGGTAGCTTATTTTAAGGATGAGGATAACAATCGCCGCCTGGATCATCTGATGAGCTTTCTTCATATTCAGGAGGACAGTCCCAAACAGGAACAGATCTTTGAAGGAATGAATTTTGTGATCACAGGAAGTCTGGTGCACTTTGGAAATCGAAGTGAGGCCAAAGAGCTGATCGAATCCCTGGGAGGCAAGGTTACCGGTTCAGTTACCAAAAAGACCAATTATCTGATCAATAACGATATCCAGTCCAATTCATCCAAAAACAAAAAGGCAAGAGAACTGGGAATTCCGATCCTTTCAGAAGAAGATTTTCGGAAACTTGCCGGAGTGCAGTAAAGGCCGTACAGACTGGAGATACTTTTTATCTGAAGAAAAAAGCCGAGCGGCTCCTTTGTAAGAGACGCTTCATATATAAGGAGGGCAAACAATGCCGATCAAAACACAGGGGGATCTTCCGGTAAAGGAGATCCTCGAGAGAGAAAATATATTTGTAATGGACGAAAAACGTGCCATGCACCAGGATATCCGTCCGATCCAGATTCTGATCCTGAATCTGATGCCGCTGAAAGAAGAAACAGAGCTGCAGCTTCTGCGTTCCCTTTCCAATACACCGCTGCAGGTGGATGTAACATTTATGGCTGTGGAGAGCCATGAAGCGAAGAATACATCACTCAGCCATCTGAACAAGTTTTATGAAACGTTCACTGATATAAAGAAACGTAAATTTGATGGAATGATCATTACAGGAGCACCGGTGGAGCAGATGCCTTTTGAGGAAGTGGATTACTGGAATGAGCTGACTGAGATCATGGATTGGACTGAGAAGCATGTGACTTCCACAATCTTTCTCTGCTGGGCAGCGCAGGCCAGTCTCTATCATTTTTATGGTCTGGAGAAAAAACCTCTGGATAAGAAAATGTTCGGACTTTTCCAGCACAGGGTACTGAACCGTAAGATCCCGCTGGTCCGGGGCTTTGATGATGTATTTCTTGCGCCGCATTCCAGGCACACAGAAGTTCCCATTGCAGATATCCATGCATGCAAAGATCTTACGGTCCTGGCGGAAAGCGAAGAGGCTGGTCTGTTCCTTGCAATGGCAGAGGGAGGCCGTAAAATCTTTGTTATGGGACATCCGGAATACGACCGCGTGACTTTGGATGGCGAATATAAGAGAGATCTTGCCAAGGGCTTGCCTATTGAAATCCCGAAGAACTATTACAAAGATGACGATCCAAACAACAAACCACTCCTTACCTGGAGAGCCCATGCCAACAATCTGTATACGAACTGGCTGAATTATTACGTATACCAGAGTACTCCGTATGACCTGTACGGGACACCGGATTTTAGGGAACTGTAAGGAATATGAAATAAGTATTGGCATAAGCCCATAAATCGTAGATAAAGCTATGATTTATGGGTTTATTTTAGATTGTCGCTCACGAATATCTTCCCTGAAAAATTTTCCTACAAAATGTAGGAATAAATGCAATGTTTATGGTATGAAATGCGGCTGGCTTTTTGCATTTATTTTGATACAATTATTACATAAAAGACATGGAACTGAAATAAGAATTTTTGGTTACTGTTCATTGGTAATATTCCGCGAGGTGATTTTTGTGAGCAAAGGTCACAGAAAACCCGGGAAATACCGCGTGAATTTATGAGATTAGCATAAATTTTGTATATCGCGAAGCGTGTTGCTGAGAACGGAGAGAACAGTAACAGTTCTTGATGCAGGCCAGAATATGTTAACGGGAGGATAAATAATATGATAATCATAGGTGAAAAGATCAATGGATCCATCCCCTCTGTGGCGGAGGCGATCGCAAACAGAGATGCAGAATTCATCAAGCAGCGGGCACTTGCTCAGGCAAACTCAGGAGCAAGCTATATCGATTGCTGCGCATCTGTTCCGGAAGCAGAAGAAGTAGAAACCTTGAAATGGATGATCGACTGTATTCAGGAAGTGACAGATCTTCCGATTTCCGTAGACAGTCCCAGCGCAGATGTTCTTACAGAAGCTTACAAATTCTGCAGAAAACCGGGTATTTTTAACTCTGTATCCGGTGAGGGAGATAAGATCGATAAGATTTTTCCTCTTATGGCACAGCCTGAAAATAAAGGGTGGCAGGTTATCGCACTTCTAAGCGATGATACAGGTATCCCCAAAAGTGCGGAAGACAGGCTGAAGGTATTTGACAAGATCATGGCAAAAGCAAAAGAGTACGGAATTTCACCGGATCGTATCCATATTGATCCATTGGTTGAGATGCTCTGTACATCTGAAGATGGTATTGCGATGAACGTGGAAGTAATTTCAAGTGTCCGTAAACAGTATCCGATGATCCACATCACAGCGGCGATCAGCAACATTTCCTTCAATCTGCCGGTACGTAAGCTTATCAATTTCGGATTTGTGGTACTTGCAATGAATGCTGGCCTTGACAGCGCGATCATGGATCCTACAAACAGAGATATGCTTGGACTTGTATATGCAACAGAGGCATTGCTTGGTCTGGATGATTACTGTATGGAATACATCGGAGCATACAGAGAAGGTCTGATCGGACCTGTAAAAAAATAAATAAAACGCATATGCGGAATGCGGATAAAAAATAAAAAGCGGAGGTGTTTGATTATGTCAAAAATCACAGAAGTAGCAGAATTGGTAGAAAAAGGAAAAGCAAAACTTGTAGGTGCAGCTGTACAGTCAGCTCTTGATGAAGGCTGTGAGGCAACAGAGATTCTTAACAGCATGATCGATGCAATGGCTGTTGTAGGTGAAAGATTTAAAAACGGAGAAATCTTTGTTCCGGAAATGCTGGTAGCAGCCCGTGCAATGAAAAAGGGTGTTGAGGTTCTGAAACCGCATCTTGCATCCGGCGCTACAGGAAGTATGGGAAAACTTATCATCGCTACTGTAGCAGGAGATCTTCATGATATCGGGAAGAATCTTGTTGCGATGATGATCGAAAGTGCCGGCTTTGAAGTTATTGATCTCGGTGTTGATGTACCTGCATCGAAGGTTATTGAATGTTACAAAGAAAATCCGGATGTTAAGGTAATTGCACTTTCAGCGCTGCTCACAACTACAATGCCGGCTCTGAAGGATACAGTTGCAGCACTTAATGCGGAAGATTTCAGAAGCAATGTTAAGATTATGGTTGGAGGAGCACCGATCACGAAGGAATTTGCAGATGAGATCGGCGCAGATGGATATTCAGAAGATGCAGCAAGCGCAGCAGTTCTTGCAAAAGCTTTGGCAGCATAAGGGAAAATAAAACGGGCCGCTCTGTATTGTCTGTGCATGGCATAGACGGCAGAGCGGCTTTTGCTTTACAGTGACCATCGGAGGGATAAAAATGTACCGAATAAAATTTATCAGGGAGGAAAAGGAGATTCTGGTGGAACCGGGTACCAGGATCCTTGAGGCGGAAAGAAAAGCAAAGCTGGTTCCTGATGCACCTTGCGGAGGCCGGGGAAAGTGCGGGAAATGTCGTGTTAAAATAGAGGATCACATGGTGCTTGCATGTCAGACGGAAATCCACAGTGACCTTGAAGTAGATACATTGTCCGGATGCCAGGAAGAGGAAATCCTTACAGAAGGAATGCAGAGACCGGTTGCGTTCAGGCCTGATCTGAAACAGAAAAAAGTGATTCTTGAGAAACCGGAGACAGGAGACAACCGCTCTGAATGGGAGCGGCTGACAGAACAGCTGGATGTGGAAAAACCTGTTCTGCCTGATACTGAAATTGCATCGAAGCTTTACGGCTGCAGAAAAGAAGCAGAAGAATGGTATGTGATCTGTGCAGGAAATGAGCTCCTGGATATCAGCAGAGAAGAGAAAAAAATCTGTTTTGCGGCTTTTGATATAGGTACAACGACGGTGGTCGGCTATCTTATGGATGCGTTGACCGGGAAGCAGCTGGCTCTCAAGAGCAGAATGAACCCACAGACTCAGTATGGCGCAGATGTGATCATGCGGGCGGATCATGCTCTGGAGCATGGCGTAGAGCAGCTGACCGGCTGCATACGGAATGCGGTTGATGAAATGCTCCAGGAACTGGCAGAGGAAGCAGGAAGAAGCACATCAGATATCTGTCAGGTATCTGTGGTAGGAAATACCTGCATGCATCATCTTTTTCTTGGGATTTCTCCGGCATCGCTGGTCCATGCACCGTATAATCCGGCGATCAGTCAGGGGCTTACACTGAATGCAAAGCAATATGGGCTCCATATCCACAGAAAGGGGCAGCTGCTTATGCTGCCTGATATAGCCGGGTATGTAGGGGCAGATACCTGTGGCTGCATTTTGACGCTCAGACAGGATCACCAGAACGAGATCAGCCTTATGATCGATATTGGAACGAACGGGGAGATGGTCCTTGGAAATAAAACGAGATTAGCCTGCTGTTCAACAGCTGCCGGTCCGGCATTTGAAGGTGCAAAGATCGAGTGCGGGATGCGCGGAGGAGCAGGAGCAGTAGATCATGTAGTATACAAAGATGGAAAATGGGAATACACGACTATAGGAAATAAGGCTCCGGCAGGCTTATGCGGTTCAGGTCTGATCGATCTTGTGGCACAGCTGTACCTGGCTGGCTTTATTGATGAAAGTGGTCATCTGGAAAGCGGCCAGGAAAAGGCGGGAGTGTTTGTGCTGGTACCTCCGGAAAAGTCGGGAAATGACAGGGGCGTTTATCTGACACAGAAGGATATCGGAGAGGTGCAGCTGGCAAAAGCGGCTATCGCAGCGGGAATCTTTCTTCTTATGAAAAGACTGGAGATCACGGAAAAGGATATTAAACAGGTCTATCTTGCCGGTGCATTCGGCAATTACATGAATCCGGAAAGTGCGGCGGCGATCGGGATGTTCCCGGCTGAGCTGCTGCCCAAGATACAGCCGGTGGGAAATGCAGCCGGAGAAGGTGCCAGGATCGCGCTTCTGAATGAAGAGGAAAGAAAAGAAATGGATCGGATTGTCAAAAATATGGATTTTGTGGAGCTGGCAGCCTCGCCGGAGTTCCAGGACTGTTTTGTGGATGGCTTATGCTTTCCGTAATGCGAGGAGAATGGATATGCTTAATATAAAAGAACTGGAAGAAATGGGAAAAAAGGCAGGATTTTCTCATGTAGCGCTTCTGAAGAGCGATTCGATCGAGCTTATGCCGGAGGTAAGGGAAATGTGCAAAAATAATATCTGCCATATGTATGCAAAACGCTGGAGCTGTCCTCCCGGATGCGGAGATCTTGAAGTATGCAGAAAAAAGATAGAAAAGTACAGGGAAGGCATTATTGTCCAGACAGTGGGGAAACTGGAGGATCCTCTGGACGGAGAGACGATGATGGAGACAGAAGCGGTTCATAAACAGAATTTTTATGAATTTGAAAAAGTGCTCAGAGAAAGATGGCCGGGTATGCTCCCCATAGGGGCCGGGTGCTGTACAAAATGTAAAACGTGTACATATCCGGATGCTCCATGCCGTTTCCCCGAACAGGCATTTTCTTCGATGGAAGCCTATGGAATGCTGGTAACACAGGTATGCCAGGCAAATGGTCTGGAATACTATTATGGTCCCTGTACGATCGCCTATACCAGCTGCTATCTTCTTGAATAGAACAGGAGTGAAAAAATGAATGACAGAGAACGGGAGGCATATCTGAGCAGGATCGGATATGAGGGTGAATTGAGAACAGATAAAAAATGTCTGGAAAAGATAATGGAACTTCATCTTTGCAGTATTCCCTTTGAAAATCTGGAAGTTTTTGACGAGGGAAGGATTCCTTCTCTGAGGTCGGAAGATATTTATGAGAAGATCATTGCCAGAAAACGAGGCGGATATTGCTTTGAGCTGAATAAATTGTTTTATGAGTTTCTGAAAGCTTTGGATTTCCGTGTGATCCCTGTGGCGGTAAGGATATTGTGGAACCGGGAAGAGCTTCCGCCGGTCCTGCACCGGGCAACCCTTGTTATTTTTGAGGAAGGAAGCTATTACTGTGATGTAGGATACGGAGGTCCCGGACCCAAGAAGCCGGTTCTTATGAAGGATGGTATCCACAGAGAAAAAAACGGATGGTACCGTGTTAACATGAAACCGGGAAATACAAACGGAGAGATTCTTGTTGAACGAAAGAAAGAAGAAAAATATCTGCCAATACTCAGATTTTCACAGATTCCTGCAGTAGAAGCAGATTTTGAACTGCTGAATTTCTATTGTGCAAAATCTCCGGATGTATTGTTTACCAGAAAAAGAGTGGTGAGCATCTGCAGGCCGGAAGGAAGTGTTGCGCTGACCGGGGATGTTCTTACGATCCAGAAGGAAGATGGATCCATTGAAACGAAAATAAGCGATTCGGAAGAAACCATCAGGCTATGGATGGAACATTATTTCGGATTGGAGTTTTTACAGATATAAACAGAAAAAAGGACCAGGTTGTCAGGTGACAGTCTGGTCCTTTTCCTGCAGAAGAAAGCAGAGCTGCAGAAGAAGCCGGTCTTTCGGATTATCCAGATCAACCTTTGTGAGCTTCTGGATGCGCTCCAGACGGTAGGTCAGGGAACTTCTATGTATAAAAAGCTCACGGGCTGTCTGAAGAGAATTGCGTTCATGCTCCAGATAGACCTTGAGTGTGTGATACAGTTCAGTATTGTTTTTTCGGTCATAATTCTGCAGTGCATCCAGCCGTGAAGAGACCAGAAGCTCGGGACTGATCTGATGGCTGATCTGGGAAAGCATATATTCCAGAAGATAAGCATCAAAATGATAGCACCAGGCCATGCTCTGACTTTTTTTGCCCAGGCGCAAGGCGGAAACAGCCTGAATATATCCCTGAGGGATCAGGAGAAAATCACGAAATTCAGAGCTTACTCCCATTTTAAAAAGCCCTTCGCGCAGGATGATCGCAAGTGAACTGATAACATCGGAAGATACAGAGTGCTTAAAGGACAGATTAACGATCACAACGATTCCCTGCTGATAGGTAAAAGCCAGACCTTCCGGGATCTGGGCTTCAATGTGTCCCAGTGTGGCGATGGAAGAGTGCATACGGTCATCCTGCTGCTGGGTTTCCAGACGAAGTACAAGATACCGGTCATGGCGATTCCAGTTCAGATACTGGATCTGATCGGTAACTGCCTGTAGTTCTGTGAGCTTTCCGGAAAGATACTCCGTGAAAAACTGCCGGGAGTCATTTCCCATTGAAATTTGGAACAGATTATGCCGACGGATGCACAGCTCGATAAAGGAGCCAAGATATTCAAGAGCAGAAAAATGTCCGGGCTGTATCTCCGTCTGGAGCTCATCCACACAAAGCCGGCCCTGATAATTGCCGCTGACCCAGAGATTCATGTAGAGGATACGGTAACCGCGGAGCTCTTCGGAATAAATATTGGCGCCGTGGGTGATAAGTGTGCGCTGGTATTCGGCGTCAAGCTTGAAATCCTGAATCAGGCTTAAAGGTGCGATGAGTCTTCCTGTACGCTGGTCATGGACCCATTCGGACATACCGGTTACGTGCCGGGGAGAAGAAAGGATATAGAAGTTGGTGTCGTGGGCAAAAACCGGATTATGAAATATATCCAGACTGGCTTCCAGCATTTCATTCAACGGATCGATACTTCCAAGTGCAAGCTGGAGTTTACTGTCCCAGTCAGAATATCTGTCAAAGGTCTGCTGTATCTGGTTGAAGATCTCAGAAAAAGAAAGGGTTCCCTTAATGTGAAGGATCCTGCAGCTTTCGGAAAAGCAGGAAAGATCACCGGAGCCCACCACTACAAATGCGATGTTCTGGTATCGCAGAAAGCTTTCGGAAAGAGAATTGCCGAAGACAAGATAAAGGTAGCATGGCTTCAGCAGGGCTCCTGCCTGATATATGCGAAGACCATCCAGCGTCAGGGGGTCTTCACGGCAGAGGATGGAAACATCCTCTTTTTTCTCCGCAAAATCGTCAGCAATGATCTGGAGATTAAGATGGAAGCCGGTATGCGGGCTATTCACGAAATGCTCTCTTTTATTCAAAATATTTCCTCCAATTCATAAAAGCCTTGTATTTATAGGAAATTATAACATATTAGACGGAAAATAAAAAGAAAACGGAGAGAAAATTATTTGTGCATATTTACAATAATAACTGTACAAAAAGTATGAAGTATTGGAGAAAGAATGAAGAAGTGTGCGGATTTACGAACAGGAAAAAAACAACTATACTATAACCATCAAAGGTAACGTGAAGTTGTGGAAATGGCCGGCCCCACAAAAAACAGCGAAGGGGGAAAGAAAATGAGTAAAAATGAAATACCGAAACAAGATCCGAAACAGAAAAAGGGTCTTACAAATGCCCTGAAATATTTCTTTGGTGTTGGTGATGCCGGATTTGTTCTTATGAGTAACATCGAGACATTTTACTTTATGACATTTCTGACGGATCTGGCAGGCTTTGCAGCTGGTGTAGCTGGTGTGATCAATTCCGTATTTACCATTGTTGATGCCTGTCTGTCCTGGCTTTACGGAGGAATCATCAATGGCACAAAAGCAAAGAAATGGGGGCGTTATCGTTCCTGGCTGATCATGGTTCCGTGGATGGTGCCGTTTCTGTATGCATTCATGTTCATACGTGTCAGCGATAATGAATGGGTTTCGGCAGTGGTGATCATTGTCGCATCCATCGCATCTCATGTGGCATGGAATTTCAGCTATGTTGCCAACGCAACCCTGATCAGTGTTGTTGGTAAAACACCGGAAGACAAAGCAACGCTTGCATCCTCCAGGGCAACCTGGAATAACATAGGCGGTCTGTTGTTTTCCTATATGGGTCTTCCGTTTGCAACACTTCTTGCCGGATATGTCGGTGAGAAAAATAAATTTGCAGCAGCAGCTTTCTGCCTGGGTATTCTGATGGTCGTAACCTATTTTGCCCATTTCAAGATGACGGAAGGCTATGAAGAGATTGAAACGGAAACAGCAGGAAAGAAAAATGACAAAACAAAGATCACGATCAGAGAGATGTTTGCTTCCCTGTTTCAGAATCCGCCTCTTATGGTCCTGATGCTGGCAGACCTTGCAAAATGGTGTGTGAAATTTGTAACAGCAGCATCTGCTATTTACTATTTCAGGGATGCAATGGGAAATCCGGGACTGATGACCACTTATCTTCTCTGGGTTGCTATCGGTGCCATCATCGGTGCTTTTTCCATGAGATACATTGCAAAAGCAATATCATCCCGTACAACTATGATCATCGCTTATGCAGGAATGGCAGTATCACTGTTCCTTGTATACATTTTCTACGGAAATGCAATGACAGTGATCGCTCTTATGACACTTGCCCAGTTCTTTTATGGCATGGCTTTTGCAGCTTCACCTGCACTTTATGCGGACACTGTAGTGTATGCAACATGGAAGAGCGGAAAAGATGCATCCGGATGGATCATGGGATTACAGAATCTTCCGCTGAAGATTGCCGTGTTCTTAAGAGGAACGATTCTCAGCGCCTGTCTTGTGGCGGTAGGCTGGAAATCCGGAGTTGTTCTTGAGGGGACGGCTCGTCAGGGAATGACGATTTCCTTTGCGCTTGTTCCGGCTATTTTCTGTCTGGCAGGTCTTCTGCTTCTGGTGTTTGGATTTAAGATCACAAAGGAAAAGGTTCTTCAGTATCAGGCTGAGATTGATGCAAGATCATAAAGATAAGTGATCGGGTATTTTGAAAGATCACAGGATAATAAAGGAGGAAGCATTATGTTGAAAGCATCGGAGATTTTACTTGAAACGATAAAAAAGGACGGCAGGCCGGAACGACTTCTGAGACAGTATGAGGGTGCGACCTTTTACCCGCCGAACCCGGCAAATAATTATGTGCGTGGAAACCGTCACCGTGGTATGGAGCCTATGAAGGATCTTTTCGGAACTGAGATCCTCTGGCCCCAGGAACAGCTGGCTGCAATGCCACATGTAACAGAGGACAACAAAGTCATTGATGATATCACAGAATGGAAAGAGCAGCTGGTGATCCCTGATATTGTCGGTCAGTGCTCGGATCCGGCTTTATGGGAACCATTTAAACAGAAGGCACAGGAGATAAAGGATTCAGGAAGCCTTTTCATGGCATTTATGCCTACAGGTGTTTTTGAGAGGCTTCACTTCCTGATGGGATTTGAGGATATGCTGGTGAACTTCCTTCTTGAGCCGGAGGATATGATGGATCTCTGCAATGCCATTGGGGAGTACCGTTTTCAGCTTACAAAGCTGATCGTTGATAATCTCCACCCGGATATCATCCTTTCCCACGATGACTGGGGTTCCAAGCAGTCCCTGTTCATCAGTCCGGACACATGGAGAGAATTTATCAAACCACAGTATGAAAGATCCTATAAATATATGAAAGACCATGGAGTGATCATCATGCATCACGCAGATTCCTTCATGGAACCGATCATAGAGGATATGGTTGATCTTGGGATTGACATCTGGCAGGGAACACTTCCGCAGAATGATATTCCGAAGCTCCAGAAACAGCTGAACGGAAGAATGACACTTATGGGTGGAATCGATGCTTCTATTGTAGACCGTGTGGATTCCACAGAAGAAGAGATCCGCAAGGAGGTCAGAAGAGCATGTGAGGAGTATGCACCACACGGACATTTCATCCCATGTATTACCTATGGAGGTCCCGGTTGTCTGTTCCCTCATGTAGATTCAATTATTGATGACGAGATTGAAAAATATAATAAGGAGCATTCCTGTAATTCATTAAAAGCGCCAATTGAATAAAAAAGAACCTCAAGGTATGATTGAGTTGCATCTTGGCGGATGTAAACAAAACAATCAAGCACTGGAGGTTCCAAATGAATTATACACAGAATGAAAAGATTGAGCAAGTAACAGATTCAACAATGGTTGTCGGAGTTGATATCGGAAGCCAGATACATTATGCAAGAGCTTTTGATAACAGAGGACGCGAACTTACAAAACGTATTTTTTCTTTTCATAACAATCTGGAAGGGTTCAATTCTTTCAACCTTTGGGCAGAGACACTTAAGACTGAGAATAAAAAGACTGCAGTTCTGATAAGAGACCTGGTATACAGCCGTGACAGGATCATAAAGCAGCACAACATATCTGCAAACAGGATCCAGAGATGGCTTGCAATACATTTCCCGGAATATCTGGGATTATACACACGATTTGATGCAATAAGCGGCCTGGCAGTGCTTGAAAAAGCACCATTGCCAAAAGATGTGATCGCGCTTGGAGTAAATGGGATCCGAAAGATCTGGCATGATAAAAAGATGCGTGGCAGAGGAGTTACTGAAGATAGGGCAAAGACCCTGGTTGAAGCTGCGCACAACAGTGTTGGACTTGACGGAGAGATTGGAACAAAAAGTGAATTATATATGCTGCTTGGTTTCCAGCACGGTTTATCTTTACGGAGAACCGAAGACAAGTACCGTCTGGGCATCTATTGATCTGAAGCAGCGGCAGCTTTTGGATATGGATTAAAATTCACATAATCTTTATTTGATTATTTGAAAAAACAGTGCTATAGTAAAGTTGGTTCCGGAAAACGGATGATTTATGGATACCAGAAGAGGACCGGGCGGAACCAATTACTGTTGACCGGTCAGAATCTGGATCAGGAAAGAAGGAAGAGGGAAAAAATTGCGTAAAAAATCACATATACTGTTAGGCAGATACCTGGC
This sequence comes from Ruminococcus sp. AF20-12LB, assembly GCF_003478985.1. NCBI lineage: Bacteria > Bacillati > Bacillota > Clostridia > Eubacteriales > Oscillospiraceae > Ruminococcus > Ruminococcus sp. AF20-12LB. Next base: position 144,620 of record NZ_QUGH01000002.1, read on the forward strand.
TGACCAGATGTCTGAGGTGTACAGTCTTCAGCAGCACAGAAAAGCGTTTTGCCTGGGCAATATCATGCCTGATCTGAAACCATCATTTCTCACCACCAGACATGAGTTTTTCGGGACATTTGATCATCTCCAGAATAAGATGAGGGCGCTTGTCGAGAAGAACCCGGAGGAAGAGAATGCCAGAGTATACTGGAGAAGATTCGGTGAGGTCATGCATTATATGGCTGATTATTTTACTTTTCCTCATAACAAAACATACGAAGGAAATCTTGCAGCACATAATTCTTATGAAGCTGAGCTGAAGAACCGCCTGAGAGAGTGTATCCTCAGCGGCGCAGCAGACAGCCAGCTGGAAGAAGCAAAGCAGTTTGAAAGCTTTGAGGAACTTGTGGAATATATCCGTGAGCGTCATGCATATTATCTGGAAAGCCCGCGGTGCATTGCCGATGACATTCGTTTTATCCTTCGGGTGTGCTATCAGGTTGTACAGGGGATTTTTCAGCTCTGTGTCAGAAAACAGTTTCATATGGGCGGACAGCCGGCAGTGACTGTCTGACAGTATACAAAAAGCCGCAGTGTGTGAGAACGCTGTGGCTTTTTTATGTTATGGTAAACCAAAAAGAATCTTACAAAAATATGAATAAAAAGTGAAAAAAAGATGAATTGGAAGAGATATCCTACCAGAACGGTTGATTTCACAATTTTCGTATGCTAAAATAAATTGAATTAAACTTTAAATTATCAAATGGTTTAAGGCAGACCTTTATTATAGGGGAAGTAAAGGGATGTTCAAGGAAAGAAGGGAGCATCTTAATAAATATGAAGAACAAGTACCTGAATAAGTTTTTTTGCATCACGATGTTATCAGCTATGGTACTGGCAGTTCCAACCGGAGTAAAAGCCGCCGAGGAAGCAGATAATATTGTTGCTGAGGAAGGTGTTTCGGGAGACGGAAGTGAGGTAAGTGAATCGGAAGTTCTGGCAGATCCGGTGCCGACAGCTGCGCCGGAGCCGGAAATAACTGCTGCACCTGAACCGGAACCAACTACAGCACCGGGACCAACGGATACACCGGCGCCTGCGCCGACGGAAACACCGGAGCCAACCGCAACACCTGCACCGACGGAAACACCGGAGCCAACCGCGACACCTGCACCAACGGCGACACCGGAACCGACAGCGACACCTGCACCAACGACAACGCCGGAACCAACCGCAACACCCGCACCGACGGAAACACCGGCTAGGGATGATTCTGCAAAGGTACAGGCGGTGATCCGGAAGATCAAAGCACTGGCAGGCAGAACGATCACAGCAGCAGATAAAGCTGAGATAGAGAGCGCACGTGCAGCTTATGAGGCGCTGTCTAATAAAGAAAAGGCCAAAGTTACGAATTATAAGATTCTGACGGAGGCAGAAGCCAAGCTTGCAGCTGTCGACAAGAACGACAGTGATAACAAAAATACAGAGATCACAGATGGAAATAACGCAACAGCAACACAGATCGGAGATCCTGTTTATGTGACAAATATGGTTTCCAATCTTCATGCAGGCAAGGATTTTTATCTGGATAGTCTTAAGAACAATTATCATCTGTCCTTCTCCGATGATTTTGCTTCTGTAATGGAAGAGATTGAAAGAGAATATAAAGAGAAGAACAAGCTTACCGATACGGAGAATACACTTCTGGTAAGAAACTGGCAGGATATCCTTGCTGTTTATATTTATGAAAAGAGCAAAGCAGGAGTAACGTCATTTACATTGGATGCATCCTGTAAGGATGATCTGGCAAGGATCTTTGCGGAGATGAACCCGATCGTCAGGGACAAACAGGATATTACCAAGATATCCTACGGAAATCGCAAGATCAACTACTACATCAAGAAGAACAATATTGCGAAGGAAGACAGAAGCGTCCTTAAGAAATATGTGGAAACAGACTGTAAGCTTCTCTGTGCGGTAGTTACCGCATCCAAAGGCTTTGTCCGTGAAAGTGTGGGAGACGATGTTTCTGAGGATCGTGTAGATGTTATCACTGCAGCGTATTCACTGGTTGGTAAGGTTGGGTATTTCTGGGGCGGTAAATCTACGGTGATCGGAGAAGACCCAAGCTGGGGTTCCGTTGAGAAGGTATCTGCAGACGGCAGCAGAAGCTCCGGTACGCTCCGTGCATATGGTCTGGACTGTAGCGGTTTTGTTACCTGGGCGGTGATCAATGGATATAAGAATCAGGGAATGCAGGCAGCAGTTGGAGACGGAACCTCTGACCAGTGGGAGAAGGCCGGTGTTGTCAGCGAAGCAGATGCACAGCCAGGAGATCTGGTATTCCAGAGAGGACCGGAAGCAGGAAGCAACAACCACGTTGGTATCCTGTGCGGAAAGACGGATTCCGGCGACTGGATCGCAGTACATTGTTCTTCCAGCAAGAATGGTGTAACGGTTGGTGAGGCATACAGTGCAAGCTTCCGTTATATCAGAAAACCATCCTTCTATCAGGATACAACAGCGGAGGAAACAGTTGATAAGACCACAGCTATAGAGAATGATGTTCTGACAGAGGAGAGTGCAGAAAAGCTCCTTACGGATGTGGTTAGATCCGATGCACTGAAGGATGCACTGGCATCCAGTGATACTGTTTCCAGTAACCTTCTTGCAGATTTTAAGAATACGGCTCTGCAGGAGGACGAGGAAGAAGATGAAGTTGAGACGCTGACTCTGGATCAGGAGACCATGGACGATGCAGTGGATACATTTGATGATGATGTAGAAACACTGGAAATGGAAAACTAAGGGACAGCGATTGAAGATAAGGGCAGTCTCCCACGGGAGGCTGCCCTTTCTTACAATCGCTGCTTCAGACAGAGGACATGATATTATGAAAAAAAGAAATTTCTGCCCCATGGCAGCCGCAGTACTTGCAGCCGCAGTGATCCTTCAGCCCTTTAGCGCTTCGGCAGGGGCACTGGATCAGATCCGATCCATAGCAAAGAGCGTTATTTCAGGGGAGCCAAAGGAAGTAGAGGAACTGCGTCAGATGGAGGTTGCCCAGAGCGAAGAAGGACATCAGGAATATTATTTCAAACAGCTTACGGAAGAAGAGCAGAGAGTATATCGGGAGCTGCTGAAAGGAATCCGTGCCCGGGAAAAGGAGTTTTATCTGACAATCTCCGATGATGACAGTATTGACAGAAGCTATCATGCAGTATTGAAAGACCACCCGGAGATATTCTGGGTCCACAATCGTGAAAAAATCTACAAAACTACGTATTCAGACAGTGATTACTGCGTTTTTACTCCGGGTTATACTTATACAGACAGCGAGATCGATGAGATACAAACGGCAATGGAGCAGAGCTTTCAGGAGGTCAGAGCCCTGATTCCGGAGGATGCCGGTGACTACGAGAAGATACGCATTGTTTATACGTATGTTATTGACCATACCCAGTATCAGACCGGGGAGGATGATCAGAGCATAGCAGGTGTTTTCTGGAAAAAATCCGCAGTCTGTGCCGGATATGCAGGAGCTGTCCAGTATCTTCTGGAAAGGCTGGATATTCCCTGTATTTATGTGGACGGAAGCACAAAAGGAAGTACAGAGGGTCATGCATGGGATATTGTAAAAATTGGCCAGGAGTATTATTATGTAGATGCTACCAATGGGGATCAGCCGGATTTTCTAAATGGAGATGCCGCGCAGCTGGAAGAACATAAGACGATCATTTACGATTATCTCTGCCCTTTCCCGGAAGAATACGAAAAAACCTATACACCATCGGAAGAACTGACAGTTCCGGCATGTACTGCGAGGGATCTGGATTTTTATGTGCTGAACCAGGGGTACTTTGAAGATTACAGCTGGCAGGATATATATGATTATTGTAAGATGAGACTGGATAATGGTGCGGCTGTTGTGCGTTTCAAGTTTGGCGGTCAGGAAGCTTTTTCCGAAGCCTGTCAGGAACTGCTGGATGATGGCGTGGTACAGAATGTGGCACAGTATTATATGAAACTTCACGGACTTGGTCAGGTGGAGTATCATTATGGAGTGATGGATAATTTTTATACCATATATTTTATTTTCTGAAATATCTTTGGGAAGATTTCCGGAGGTTTTGGAAAGAGAGGAGTAAATTATGAATATGGATATGTTGTCAAGAGGATTTGACATACTGCAGAGAGCAGGAGGTATGGAACAGATCAGCCAGCTGATGGTGATCGTATACGGAGTGCTCTGTGTTTTCGGGCTTTTGAACTGTATCCTGGGATATCGTATCCTCCGGTTCTGGATGATGATCTTTGGATTTATCATTGGAGCAGGTGCCGGCTTTGGTGTGACCTATATGTCCGGTGTTCAGGATAAAATGGTGATCGTAGGTGCCATGGCGGGACTTGGAATCGTACTGGCTGTTGTTTCGTTTCTGATCTACAGGGCAGGAATCTTTGTACTGGGATTTGGTATCGGAATAACATTGAGTATTTATCTGATTCATCCGACCAGTTCCTTTTCCTTTTTCCTGTGCATCCTTATCGGCGTGGGACTGGGAGTACTTGCCATGCGTTATGCAAAAGGCGTGATCATTGTCGGAACCAGTATACTGGGTGGCGTTCTGGCAGGATTATCCATTGCAAAGATCGCAGGGCTGGCGCAGTTTCCATATGGCGTCGGTATGGCAGCGGGAATTGTGATCCTTGGTATGCTGATCCAGTTCGCTATCAACAAAGACCGATACGATGAGGAAGATGACGATGACGAAGAAGAGGATGACGACGATGGAGCTCTGCCGGAGGAGATCAGGAAGCCGGCAGGAAGGGACCGTAGAGGAAACGGCCGTGAATACACCTCTGACCGTAGCAGGGACGATCGCAGATATATATCCGAAAACCGGGCAAACGATGACCGGGAAAGCCGGGGTGAAAGACGTTCCCGCAGACCATCTGACAGAGAAGAACGCAACTCTGACAGAAGAGAAAGAAATTATGCAGACAGCAGGAAAAAATCCGGAAGCGAAAGAAACAGCAAGAGTAGTTCCGCTGAAAGAAGAAGCACTTCCGGAACCTCCGGCAGAAACAGAACCACCGGCAGAAATTATGCTTCGGATGACAGAAGAGGCAGCAGATACAGCCAGAGCAGCAGCACCAGGGAACGAAGGAATGCAGGAACGGGAAGCAGATCCCGCTATGCAGATCCGGAGGATCATGAAGAATATGATCGCTTTGATGAGCCGGAAAACAGGGACAGCTATGAAGATTTTGAAAAACTGCAGCAGAAAAGACGCCGGATGGATATTGAAAATATGGCGGATTTTGATGAGCAGGAAGAATATGGAAATTACAGGAATGACCCGGATCTGATGAATGATGAGGATCTGGATGAGCTTGATGAGTGGAAAGACAACTGAGAAAAATCCGAGGAGTGACAGAAATGGGAAAAGAAGCCAAAACAAACGCGATGAGAATGCTGGATCGAAAAAAAGTAAAATATGAAGCGATCACATATGACTGTGGAGAGTTCATAGATGGGATCCACTGTGCAGACATCACAGGAGCCCCTCATGATCAATCCTTTAAGACCCTGGTCATGGAAGGGAAAAGAGGCGGCTACTATGTGTTTGTAGTTCCGATCGAAAAAGAGGTGGACCGTAAGGCAGCAGCAAAGTCTGTAGGTGAAAAAACAGTAGATATGATCCATGTAAAGGATCTTACAAAGATCACGGGCTATATCCGCGGAGGCTGCAGCCCTCTTGGAATGAAAAAAAATTATCCGGTGGTGTTTGACCAGTCTGCCGAAAACTTTGATGAGATCTATGTAAGCGGTGGAAGAGTGGGCCTTACCCTGAAGGTACCGCTTAAAGATCTTCTGGATGTAACACAGGGCAAGCTTGCTCCGATCACCATGGAGTAAGCGTATATAAAACAGACAAAAAAACTCCCCTGACTGCCTGTAAAGGCGGAAGCAGGGGAGTTTTTTTGTTACAGAAGCATGGGATTTAGTTATCCTGTGCGTCCTCTTCGTTAACCTGGAATACGTGACGCTTCTTGGCCATTTCGTCACTGGCAAGATACTCGTCGTAAGTGGTGATCTTGTCTACCAGCTTGCCGTTAGGAAGGATCTCCATGATACGGTTTGCAGTTGTCTGTACAAACTGGTGATCGTGTGAGGTGAAAAGGATCACTCCAGGGAACTTGATCAGTCCGTTGTTCAGTGCTGTAATAGACTCCATATCCAGATGGTTGGTCGGCTCATCCAGGATCAGGATATTGGCACCTGAGATCATCATCTTGGAAAGAAGACAGCGGACCTTCTCACCACCGGAAAGAACACGGACACGTTTTACACCATCCTCACCAGGGAAAAGCATACGGCCAAGGAATCCACGGACGTAGGTTGCGTCCTTGATCTCGGAGTACTGTGTCAGCCAGTCGGTGATAGTAAGGTCGTTATCGAATTCCTGTGTGTTATCCTTTGGGAAATATGCCTGGGAAGTGGTAACACCCCATTTGTAATTTCCTTCATCCGGCTCCATTTCACCTGTAAGGATCTTGAAGAAGGTTGTGATGGCCTGCTCGTTGGCACCCACAAAGGCAACCTTATCTTCACGACCCAGAGTGAAGGAAATGTTGTCCAGAACCTTTACTCCATCAATGGTTTTAGACAGATTTTCCACCATGAGGACTTCGTTTCCGATCTCACGGTTCGGGCGGAAGTCGATGTATGGATATTTACGGCTGGAAGGACGCATGTCATCCAGCTGGATCTTTTCCAGGGCACGCTTTCTGGAAGTCGCCTGCTTGGATTTGGAAGCATTGGCGCTGAAACGGGAGATGAACTCCTGGAGCTCTTTGATCTTCTCCTCTTTCTTTTTGTTGGCCTCTTTCATCTGCTTGATCAGAAGCTGGCTGGATTCAAACCAGAAGTCGTAGTTTCCGGCATAAAGCTGGATCTTGCCATAATCGATATCAGCAGTATGTGTGCAGACCTTGTTCAGGAAATAACGGTCATGGGATACTACGATAACCGTATTGTCAAAATTGATCAGGAACTCCTCCAGCCATTCGATAGCAGGAAGATCCAGGTGGTTGGTCGGCTCATCAAGAAGAAGGATATCAGGATTTCCAAAAAGAGCCTGTGCAAGAAGAACCTTGACCTTCATACTACCGGTAAGGTCTGCCATCTGTGTATAGTGGAACTCGGTGTCGACGCCGAGACCGTTGAGAAGAGTAGCAGCATCGGACTCTGCTTCCCATCCGTTCATCTCTGCAAACTCACCCTCAAGCTCGCTGGCACGGATGCCATCCTCGTCTGTGAAATCTTCCTTTGCGTAAATGGCTTCTTTCTCTTTCATGATCTGATAGAGTCTTTCATTACCCATGATGACAGTATCCAGAACCGGATAAGCATCATATTTGAAATGATCCTGCTGCAGGAAAGAAAGTCTCTGACCGGGGGTGATCACAATGTCACCCTTGGTAGGCTCGAGCTGACCGGAAAGGATTTTGAGGAATGTAGATTTTCCTGCGCCGTTGGCGCCGATCAATCCATAACAGTTACCCTCTGTAAATTTGATGTTAACGTCTTCAAACAGCGCTTTTTTTCCAACGCGCAGTGTGATGTTATTTGCTGAAATCATATCATACCTCTTTTTTCATTAAATAAATATCGTTTCAATTACATACGAAAGCATTACAATCGTTTCCTATTGTACCGTAAACTGAAAAATTTGCAAGCTGTATTTTCCTTTTTTCGGCTAAATAAAGGAAAAACAGGGGATTACTTTGGATCACAGGAAAATAATAACCTTTTATTATATAAAAAAATGGGTTATACTGTCGTATGTGGTAATGAAGCATTCCGGGGATATGGATATCCGGCTCTCTGGTACGTCAGAAACACCCGGGAACGTGGCAGATCGGATGGAATGCGGAAACTATCATAAATCAGCAGCTTAGTTGAACAGAAGAGAGGTTAAAAATGTTTATCACCAGAGAAAGCGATTATGCGATGCGGGTTATCCGCGCATTGATGTGGGAGCCGCGTTTGAGCGTCAGCGAGATCTGTGAGAGGGAATCGATCACAGCACCCTTTGCATACAAGATACTGAAGAAGCTTCAGAATGCAGGGCTCGTGGAAGGATACCGCGGAGTTCATGGCGGTTACGCGCTGAAGAGAGATCCGGAAGAACTGTCATTATATGAGATATACAGTGCGATCGATCCGGATATGTCCATCATTGAGTGCCTGAACGGCACATATCAGTGTCCAAGGAACGGACAGGACGGAGTTCCCTGCCATGCACATGATGAGCTTAAGGAGATCCAGGATCAGCTGTGGACAATGCTCCGGCGGAAATCCATGAAGGATCTTTTCGGAAAAGAGGAGAAGTGATTCCCGGATGTGAGTTGGGATAAGCGTATGAGATGATAAGGAGAGCGGTTTGGAGAGAAAAATTTCCGAACAGCTCTTTTTTATTTGTGAAAAAGATAACGGCGTTTGTACAAGATATTGTACAAAAAACAATGAAAGAAAATGGACATAACTGGGAATCTATGATATAATAACCAATGGAATTTTAGGCCTTCATAAGCCTAAATAATATATTTTTTAACAAACCTTTAAGGAGGAAAAAACAATGGCAAGAAAGATGAAAACCATGGATGGTAACCATGCAGCCGCTCATGCATCATACGCTTTTTCTGATGTAGCTGCTATTTACCCGATTACCCCTTCATCTGTAATGGCTGAGGCTACAGATGAGTGGGCAACTCAGGGAAGAAAGAACATCTTTGGACAGGAAGTACAGGTTACAGAGATGCAGTCTGAGGCAGGTGCAGCAGGTGCCGTTCACGGTTCTCTGGCAGCAGGTGCCCTGACTACAACCTATACAGCTTCCCAGGGTCTTCTGCTTATGATCCCGAACCTTTACAAGATCGCTGGTGAGCAGCTTCCGGGAGTTATCAATGTATCTGCCCGTGCACTTGCTTCTCACGCACTTTGTATCTTCGGAGATCATTCCGACGTTATGGCCTGTCGTCAGACCGGATGCGCAATGCTTTGTGAGTCTTCTGTACAGGAGGTTATGGACCTTACACCGGTTGCTCATCTTGCAGCGATCAAAGGAAAAGTTCCATTCATCAACTTCTTCGACGGATTCCGTACATCTCATGAGATCCAGAAGATCGAGACATGGGACTATGAAGATCTGAAAGATATGGCAGATATGGACGCAATCGCAGAGTTCCGTAACCGTGCTCTGAACCCGAACCATCCATGTCAGAGAGGTTCCGCTCAGAACCCGGATATCTTCTTCCAGGCAAGAGAGGCATGTAATCCATATTATGACGCTCTTCCGGCAGTTGTTCAGGAGTACATGGACAAAGTTAACGAGAAGATCGGAACAGACTACAAACTGTTCAACTACTACGGAGCTGCTGACGCTGAGCACATCATCGTAGCTATGGGTTCCGTAAACGATACCATCGAGGAGACCATCGATTACCTTATGGCAGCTGGCAAGAAAGTCGGTGTTGTTAAAGTTCGTCTTTACAGACCATTCTGTGCACAGGCTCTTATCGATGCAATCCCGGATACAGTTAAGCAGATCTCTGTTCTTGACAGAACAAAAGAGCCAGGAGCTCTTGGCGAGCCTCTGTATCTTGATGTTGTTGCAGCTCTTCGCGACAGCAAGTTCAGCGATGTTAAGATCTTTACAGGACGTTACGGACTTGGTTCCAAAGATACAACACCTGCACAGATCGTAGCAGTATATGAGAACACTGAGAAAGAGAAATTCACAATCGGTATCGTTGATGATGTTACAAACCTTTCTCTTGAGACAGGCGCACCACTTGTTACAACACCAGAGGGAACAACAAACTGCAAGTTCTGGGGACTTGGAGCTGATGGTACTGTAGGTGCTAACAAGAACTCCATCAAGATCATCGGTGACAATACAGACATGTACGCTCAGGCTTACTTCGATTATGACTCCAAGAAGTCCGGCGGTGTTACAATGTCTCACCTTCGTTTCGGTAAGAAACCGATCAAATCCACATACCTGATCCACAAAGCAAACTTTGTTGCATGTCATAATCCGTCCTATGTTAACAAATATAACATGGTACAGGAGCTTGTTGACGGAGGTACATTCCTTCTGAACTGTGCTTGGGATATGGAAGGACTTGAGAAACATCTTCCGGGACAGGTTAAAGCTTTCATCGCTAACCACAATATCAAATTCTACACCATCGACGGTGTTAAGATCGGTATTGAGACCGGCATGGGACCAACACGTATCAACACAATCCTTCAGTCCGCATTCTTCAAGCTTACAGGAATCATTCCTGAGGAGCAGGCTATCGAGCTTATGAAGGCTGCTGCTAAGGCTACTTACGGACGTAAGGGTGATGACGTTGTTAAGAAGAACTGGGCAGCTATCGATGCCGGTGCTAAACAGGTCGTAGAGGTTCAGGTTCCGGAGAGCTGGAAGAACGCTGAGGACGAGGGACTCTTCATGTCTCACGCATCCCACGGTGCTCAGGAAGCTCAGGACTTCGTAAACAACATCCAGTGCAAGATCAACGCTCAGGAAGGTAACAGCCTCCCGGTATCTGCATTCAAGGATTATGTAGATGGTACAACACCATCCGGAACAGCTGCATATGAGAAACGTGGTATCGCAGTTAACGTTCCTGTATGGGTTCCGGACAACTGTATCCAGTGTAACCGCTGTGCATATGTCTGCCCGCATGCTGCAATCCGTCCGGTTGCTATGACAGCAGATGAGACAGCTAACGCTCCAGAGGGTATCAAGACACTTCCGCTTACAGGAATGAAAGACTATACATTCACAATGACTGTATCTGCTCTTGACTGTACAGGATGTGGTTCCTGTGCAAATGTCTGCCCAGGAAAGAAAGGCAACAAAGCTCTTGAGATGGCTCCGCTTGAAGCTAACACAGAAGAGCAGAAATTCTTCGATTACGGTGTAACACTTCCACAGAAGGAAGACGTTATCGCTAAATATAAAGAGACAACTGTAAAAGGCAGCCAGTTCAAACAGCCGCTCCTTGAGTTCTCCGGCGCTTGTGCAGGTTGTGGTGAGACACCATACGCTAAGCTGATCACACAGCTCTTTGGTGACAGAATGTACATTGCAAATGCTACAGGATGTTCCTCTATCTGGGGTAACTCTTCACCATCTACACCATACACAACAAACGCTAAGGGACAGGGACCTGCATGGTCAAACTCTCTGTTCGAGGATAACGCAGAGTTCGGTTATGGTATGCTTCTTGCACAGCGTGCGATCCGTGGCGGTCTGAAAGAGAAGATCGAAGACCTTGTAGCTAACGGAACAAACGAGGATGTTAAGGCAGCTGGTCAGGAATGGCTGGATACTTACGCTGTAGGCGCAACAAACGGTGCAGCTACAGAGAAACTCGTTGCAGCTCTTGAGGCTTGCGGATGTGACAAGGCTAACGAGATCCTTGCACAGAAAGACTTCCTCTCCAAGAAATCCCAGTGGATCTTCGGTGGTGACGGATGGGCTTACGATATCGGATTCGGTGGTGTTGACCATGTTCTCGCAAGCGGACGTGACATCAACGTTATGGTATTCGATACAGAGGTTTACTCCAACACAGGCGGACAGTCTTCCAAATCTACACCGACAGGTGCGATCGCTCAGTTCGCAGCAGGCGGAAAAGAGACTAAGAAGAAAGATATGGCATCTATCGCAATGAGCTATGGCTATGTATATGTAGCACAGATCTCCATGGGTGCTGACTTCAACCAGACTGTAAAAGCAATCGCAGAGGCAGAAGCATATCCGGGACCATCCCTGATCATTGCTTATGCTCCATGTATCAACCATGGTATCAAGAAAGGTATGAGCAAAGCTCAGACAGAGGAAGAGCTGGCAGTTAAGTGCGGATACTGGCACAACTTCAGATTCAACCCGGCTGCTGAGAACAAGTTCAGCCTTGATTCCAAGACACCGGATATGGAGAACTATATGGACTTCCTGAACGGTGAGGTTCGTTACAATTCTCTGCAGCGTCAGAATCCTGAGAAAGCTGCAAGACTGTTTGCTAAGAACGAGTCTGAGGCTCAGGCTAGATATGAGTATCTGCAGAAACTTATCACTCTTTACGGAGCAGATAAGAAAGAAGACTAATTATTGATCAATAGTTGCTGTTTATACAGTGTGCTTGCTGATTAAGCATTAGGTGACAGGCCTGCGGTGTTTAGCGCACCGCAGGCCTTTTTCATATACAGGAGAGACATACATGAAAAGAGTTTTTTCGAAGGAGAAATCCCGGAAAGAAAAAAAAGCAGATTTTTATATTCTGTATACGATTGTTTTTGCAGCGATCTCGCTGTTTATTTACAGTTGTTTTTATTTCAATGGAAAATCCCTGATCTGGAGTCATGACGGTGTTCCGCAGCACATCAATGCACTTGCCTATTATGGAAAATATCTGCGGAATGTTCTGCAGACGCTGGTGACGGAGCATAATCTTTCTCTTCCTATGTGGGATATGCATATCGGATACGGTTCCGATATCCTTACGACACTTCATTATTATGTGATCGGCGATCCGCTGACCTTACTGTCCGTTTTTGTACCGGAAAAGGATACAGAGATTTTATATGAGCTCCTGATCTTTCTCCGTATTTATCTGTCGGGCATCACATTCAGTATTTACTGTTTTTACCGCAAAAATCCCAAACAGGCCACATTCCTTGGAAGCCTTGTTTATATTTTTGCAGGGTGGACCATTTATGCGTCCATGAAGCATCCATATTTTTCCAATCCCATGATCTATCTGCCGCTGGTCCTTATGGGAATTGAAAAGATTTACAAAAAAGAAAAGCCACACCTTTTTATCTGTGCGACGGCTGTAGCGGCAATGTCTAATTTTTATTTCTTTTATATGATCAGTATCTTTATGGTGCTGTATGCAGCTTTCCGGTATTTTGGAATATTCCGCAGGCGTTCAGTAAAAGATGTATTTCAGTGGTTCCTGAAATTTGCAGGCTTTTATCTGGTTGCACTTATGATCGCTGCACTGATCTTTTTACCTGTGGTCATGACTCTGTTTGGAACAGAGCGCTTTCAGGCGCAGAATTATGTGCCGCTGTTATATGACCGCATTTACTACGAAAAATATCTCGGCTGCCTGATCGGCGAAAATATGATCCAGTGGGGCGTTGCTGGATATTCCGCAGTCGCAATGGCAGGCGTGTTTGTGATCTTTTCCAAAAAGAAAAAATATACGGGACTGAAGCTGGGCTTTGTGCTTCTGAACCTGTTTTTGCTGATCCCCTTTGCAGGTCATGTACTGAACGGATTTTCATACGTGTCCAATCGATGGATCTGGGCATATGGAATGCTGATCGCATATATCCTGGTACAGGCATATCCTGAACTGTTTACTCTGGGTATCAGGGAAAAACGACGGATATTTGTGATGCTGCTGATATATGGCGGGTTGGCACTGTTTTCGGAATCTGCCCGCACGGAACGCAATATTATGGCACTGATGATGCTGGTCCTGGCTGTGTTTACAGTGGTTTCCTACGGAAACGTATTTACACAGGGAAAATATCTCTGTGGAATGATCGTCGCAGTGCTTGTGACCAGCATCTTTCTGAATGTTTCATATCAGTATTCTTACGAAAAAGATTACCTGTCAGAATTTGAGGAAAAGAATCAGGCGCTGGAAAAGCTTCAGGCCGGACCGGACAAAGCAATCCGGTCAATGGATGATTCAGCGGTTGCCAGATATGACCAGTACAAAACGGGCTCTTACGTAAACACTGCCATGTATATGGGAACCAATAGTACCTCCTATTATTTCAGTGTGGCCAATGGAAATATCAGCCGTTTCTTTGATGAGATGTATCTGAATACCCCCTGGGATTATCATTACAGCAGCCTGGACGGACGGAGTATCCTGGATCGTCTTGCCTCCGTGAAATATTTTGCCATCAAAAAAAGCGGATATGGGTATCTGCCATACGGCTATGACAGTGAAGCAGCAGTCACAAAAAAATACAGGATCTACGAAGACGAGGATTCCCTTCCCCTTGGTTATACCTATGATTCCTGGATTCCCAGAGAAAAGTATGAAAAGCTTTCCGTGACCGAAAAGCAGCAGGCACTCCTGCAGGGGGCAGTTCTTGAGGACAGCAGTCTTTCTGAGGCAGATCTGACCTTTGATGATAAGAAAGCAGATTTTACACTGGAAGCAGGAAAAGGCTGTAAGATTAAAGACGGAAAGATCATTGTGACCAAAGAAGGAGCAACCGTACAGATCGGATATCAGGGAGAACCGGAGGCAGAGGTTTATCTTGTGGCAAAAAATCTGGATTTTAATGCCTATTCTCCACGTACAGTGGTCAGTGATAAAAAATGGGATTCCATGACAGAATATGAGAAGAATACAGTACGTTATGAAGATAATAACTGGCGCTACTGGAAAGAAAGCAAGGAATCAGCAGTGGATGTTTCGCTGGGATCCGTGGACAAGACTATCCGGATCTTTACAGATAAATACAACGGCTACAGCGGAAGACATAATTTTCTTCTGAATATGGGATATAAAAACTATTCTGCAGGAACTATGACACTGACATTCTCCATGCCGGGAGAATATACCTTTGATGATCTGTATGTGGTATGTCAGCCTATGTCTTCTGTCGAAGAACAGACAGAGGAGCTTGGAAAAGAAGCTCTTCAGAATATCAAAATGGAGACAAATTGCATTCATGGAGATATCACAACCACTTCCGATAAGATCCTGGTATTTTCCATTCCCTACAGCGCAGGCTTTACCGCCTATGTAGATGGAGAAAAAACAGAACTTGTGAAGGCAAACAGTATGTATATGGGACTGGAATTAAAAAAAGGCAGGCATACGGTCACGCTCAGATACTGTACACCGTATATTGTGCCCGGAATGATACTGACGGTGATCGGCCTTATCCTGTTTGCCGGGATCGTAATATCTTACCGGCACCGGGGAAAACAAAAAGAAAGGGGAAAACAGGAGAAATGAGCCGCTTATCGGTAGTTTTGCCTGCCTGTAACGAGGAACCGATGCTGGAGAAAACCTGCCGGACTCTCAGAGAGCTCCTGGGGCAGGCCGGGATCCTTTATGAACTGGTCCTGGTAGATGACGGTTCCTCTGACGGAACCTGGGCAGCGATAGAAAAAGTATCCGGAGAAGATAAAAATGTGACAGGTGTGCATTTTTCCAGAAATTTCGGGAAAGAAGCAGCAATTATGGCCGGCCTTGCACAGGCATGCGGAGATGCGGTGGCTGTGATGGACTGTGACCTGCAGCATCCGCCGGAGATCCTCCTGGAAATGTACCGGCTCTGGAAGCAGGGCTACGAGGTTGTGGAGGGTATCAAGAAAAAACGTGGAAAAGAAACTCTTTTTCACAGAAAAAGTGCCGGATTTTTCTATCGGATCATGTCCCGTGCCACCGGCTTTGATATGGAAAATGCTTCCGATTTCAAGCTGCTGGACAGGAAAGCGGTGGAGAGTGTTCTCGCCATGCCTGAACGGAGCATGTTTTTCCGGGCGGCATCGTCCTGGATAGGCTTCAAAAGCATCTCCGTACCTTTTGAGGTGCAGGAGCGTGAGGCAGGAGAATCCAAATGGTCTGCAGGAACGCTGATCAGCTATGCGTTTCGGAATATCGTGGCATTTACAACACTTCCGCTGCAGTTTGTAACAGCCGGTGCTGTGGGCTGCTTTGGGTGTTCCCTGCTCCTTCTGGTCTATTCTCTGATCCGGTATTTTTCCGGGCATGCGGTGGAAGGCTATACCACACTTCTGATCGTGATGCTCTTTATCGGAAGTGCCGTGATGATGAGCCTCGGGATCATCGGATATTATATCGCCAGGATCTATGAGGAAGTAAAACGCCGTCCAAGATATATCGTGTCAAAGATCATACGAGGAGGAGATACCAATGAAAAAGTGGATCCTTAAATTCTATGAAAATGATGTGATCCGTTATATTTTCTGGGGTGGTTGTACGACTCTTGTAAATCTGTTAAGCTTTTATATCATGAGGGCAGTGAAAATCCCGCTGATGAGTGCCAACATCATATCGATCATCCTGGCGATCCTGTTTGCCTATGTTGTGAATTCCAGATTTGTATTTCATGACCGCTGTGAAACATGGAGGGATCATATACAGCCCTTTCTGAAATTTATAAGTGCCCGTCTGGTGACCATGGTCATTGAGGTAGGCGGTGTATGGCTTCTGGCGGAGATCCTGGGATTGCAGGATATGTTTGCAAAATTCTGCACACAATTTATCGTGCTGGCGTTGAATTATATTTTTAGTAAATTTATTATTTTTACCACAGGTAAAAGGATTGGAGGTAGCAAATGATGACTTTGGATGAGGCAGTGAAGAAAGTCCGCCCTCTGGATGAAAAGGCTATGGAGGGGGCGAGAAAGAGATGGGACAGTATTGCAAAGCCACTGCATTCTCTGGGAGAACTGGAGAATATGCTGACACAGATCGCCGGCATCACAGGTACGCCGGAGATACGTGTGGAGAAAAAAGCGGTGGTTGTCATGTGCGCGGATAACGGAGTTGTAGAAGAGGGCGTGACCCAGACCGGACAGGAAGTGACGGCTGTCGTGGCTGAGAATTTTCTGGAAGGGACTACTACCTGCTGTGTGATGTGCCGTCAGTGTGGAGCAGAGCTTTTTCCTGTAGATGTGGGAATGGTCACAGATACAAAGGTCCGTACAGATCTTAAGGTTGCCTATGGGACCAGAAATATGACCAGGGAGCCGGCAATGACAAGAGATCAGGCGATTCGTGGCATCGAAGCCGGAATTGCCATGGCAGAGGAGCTGAAGGATAAAGGATATCAGGTCCTTGCAACCGGTGAAATGGGCATTGGAAATACCACCACCAGCAGTGCAGTAGCAGCTGTGCTTCTCGGAAAACCGGTGGAAGATATGACCGGACGTGGTGCCGGATTAACCAGTGAAGGGCTTGTCCGGAAGATCAATGCGATCAAAAAGGCGATTGCGCTGAATAATCCGGATCGTTCAGATGCCATTGATGTCCTGGCAAAGGTAGGCGGACTGGATATTGCAGGAATGGCAGGAGTATTCATTGGAGGAGCAGCACTTGGAATGCCGGTTGTCATGGACGGATTTATTTCCTGCGTATCTGCACTGATCGCAATAAAGATCTGCCCGCAGGTAAGTGATCATATCATTGCGTCTCATGTATCCAAAGAGCCTGCAGCACATCTGATCCTGAAGGAGCTTGGCAAGGAAGCGATCATCCACGCAGGCATGTGCCTGGGCGAGGGAACCGGAGCTGTGGCACTGTTTCCTATGATGGATCTGTCCTGTGCAGTATATAATTCCATGAGTACCTTTGGTGATATCAATGTAGAACAGTACGAGGAGCTGAAATAATATGCTGGTTGTTGTAACAGGAGGCAGCGGAAGCGGAAAATCTGCTTTTGCGGAAGAAACCATACTTTCCCTTGGCGAAGCCAGAAGGATCTATATTGCTACCATGCAGGCTTTTGACGAAGAAAGCCACAGGCGTATCCGCAGACACCGGCACATGCGTGCAGGAAAAGGCTTCGAGACAATAGAAAGATATACAGAACTTGATGAGCTGCTCATCCCGAAGGACTGTGTGGTTCTTCTGGAGTGCATGTCCAATCTGGTTGCAAATGAGATGTTCCGGGAAGACGGCTTCCACCCGGAGGTGGCAGAAAAGATCACAGAAGGAGTGAAAAATCTTCTTTCCCAGGCAAAGCATGTGGTGATCGTCACCAACGAGATCTTTTCAGACGGGATCCTCTACGAGAAAGAATCAGAACAGTACAAAAAAGAGCTGGGACAGATCAACCAGAAACTGGCAAAGATGGCGGAAGAGGTTGTGGAAGTCGTGTACGGGATCCCTGTATGGCATAAAGGAGGAAAGGAAGCATGAAAAGCTTGTGGAACAGTTTTAAGGCAGCCTTTGCCATGTTTTCAAAGATCCCCATGCCCATGGTGGACTGGAAGAAGGAAAACATAAAATATATGATGTGCTTTTTTCCTTTTGTGGGGACTGTCATCGGTATTCTGACATGGCTTGCAGGAGGAATCCTCGGAATGCATGCAGCTCTGGAACCATTTTTTCTCGCTGTGATCCTTACTGTGATCCCGGTATTTATTACCGGCGGCATTCATGTAGACGGGCTTCTGGACACATCGGATGCATTAAGCTCCTGGCAGGAACGCACAAGGAGGCTGGAGATTCTGAAGGATTCCCATGCAGGTGCATTTGCCATTATCACAGCCTGCGTATATTTTATCCTCTGGCTGGGAGCATGGGATCAGCTCCTTGGAAATTATAATGGGATCTGTATCATGAGCCTGGGCTTTATGATGTCCAGATGTCTTTCCGGGATCGGTGTGATCACATTTCCCAAGGCAAGGACAGACGGGACTGTGGCAGAATTTTCCAGAAATGCGTCGGAGATCGCAGTGCGAAATGTTCTTATCACGATGTTTGTGATCCTTGCAGCGCTGATGATATGGGTGGATCCGATCCTGGGTGTTCTGGCAGCTGTCAGCGCGCTTCTGGTATTCTGGTGGTATCACCATATGGCTTTGAAATATTTTGGAGGGACCACAGGCGATCTTTCCGGATTTTTCCTCTGCATCTGCGAGGTCGTGATGGCACTGGTGCTTGCTTTTTGTGGCGCATTTCACTTGTAATAAAGATTTGGATGAGGTAAAAAAGATATGGAAATGATAATCGGAGGTGCATATCAGGGAAAAGCTGCCTATGCAAAAGCGCAGTTCCCGGATGTGGACTGGAAATTCGGAGGAGAGATCACAGAAGAGGAACTTCTGAAGGCAGAGGGCGTTCTGGGATTTCAGGAATACATAAGAAAAGCTCTGAAAGCAGGAGAAGATCTCACCGGCCTGGCAGAAAAGCTGGCACAGCAGGATACGGATGTGATCCTTGTCAGTGAGGAGGTAGGCTACGGGATCGTTCCGGCGGATGCTTTTGAGCGGCAGTACCGTGAAGCTGTTGGCCGGGTGTGCACTGCACTGGCTGCAAAAAGTAGAAGGGTCACAAGAGTGGTATGCGGGATCGGGACGGTGCTGAAGGATGATTAGATTATATCTGATAAGACATGGACAGACACCCGGAAATAAGCTTCAGCGTTATATCGGAACAACGGATGAACCACTGAGCACGGAAGGAAAGGAATTTCTGGAAAAGCTGACCTATCCCATGCCGGAGGCCCTTTACGTAAGTCCGCTCTGCCGTTGTGTGGAAACTGCGGGGATTCTTTTTCCGGGAAAAAGCTTTCATATTATCGAAGAGCTTTCCGAGTGTGATTTTGGAGAGTTTGAGAATAAAAATTATAAAGAGCTTTCCGGAAATCAGGATTATCAGAGGTGGATCGACAGCAATGGAACGCTTCCTTTTCCGGGAGGAGAAAGTCGAGAAGCTTTTAAGCACCGAAGCCTTACAGGATTTCAGAAGGCCGTCACACAGTGTATCCGTAACAACATAAAGACAGCGGCTCTTGTGATACATGGCGGTACGATCATGAACATTATGGAAGAATATGCGGACAGACCCAGGGCTTTTTATGAATGGCATGTAAAAAACGGCGGTGGTTATCTGGCAGAGCTGGAGCCTGCGCTGTGGCAGAAGGGACGGAGAGAACTCTGTGTCCGTGAAGCATATATGGAGGGTTAAGTTATGAATGAACAGAAGATCAGCTGGAAACGTAGTGACTTGAAATGGCGTGGAAAACAGGCATTCAAAAAAAATTACTGGTCAGCAGTGCTGGTAAGTCTGGTGCTGGCTATTGTGATGGCAACCGGCGGAAGCGGTGCGGCCACAGGCAGTGCCGGAAATGTGGCAAGTCCGGATTACGGTGTTACAACGTATCGTTTGGGTACGGATATCAATGGCGTTACTTCTTATGTCAGCCATGTATTTCGCTCCCCACTGGCAGTGCTTTTTGCGCTTCTGAGTGCCAGTGCCGTGGTAGCTGTGGCTCTGATCGGAATCCTTTTCCATTTTTTTGTGGGAAATGTTCTGGAGGTAGGCGGAAGAGATTTTTACATTGAGAATCTTTATTCTGTACCCGGGCCCGGAAAGCTCCTCAGTGTATTTCGTTCAGGGAATTACGGTAATATCGTAAAAACCATGTTTTTACGGGACCTGTATCTTGTATTGTGGACGCTGCTTTTTATTATTCCCGGAGTGGTAAAATCCTACGAATATAAGATGATACCTTATCTTCTTGCGGAATATCCGGATATGAGCACAAAGGAAGTATTTGCAAAAAGCCGTGAGATGATGGACGGACAGAAGATGGATACCTTTATCCTGGATATTTCCTTTATTCCCTGGTCTGTCCTTTCGGCGATCACGGCAGGGATCGTGGGACTCTTTTATGTATCCCCGTATAAGGATGCAACCTATGCGGAACTTTATGATACTCTTGCGGCAGGAATGCCGGGAAACGGACAGCAGGTGTATGAAGATGAAAACAGCGGTATTTACTGATAAAATGATTCTTGTGCGCGGTGGCGGAGATCTGGCCACCGGAGTGATCCACAAGCTTCATCAGAGTGGTTATCAGATCCTGATCCTGGAATGTGACCGTCCAAGTGCCATCCGCCGTCATGTGGCTTTCTGTGAAGCCGTTTATGACGGAACTGCAGAGGTAGAAGGCGTTGTATGCAGGAGGGTCACGGAGGACGATATCCGGACCCAGTGCAGGAAATGCTGGGCACAGGGAGAGATCCCCCTTCTGACAGATACCGATGGAAAATATATCCGCGAACTGGAGCCGGAGGCAGTGATCGATGCCATCCTTGCAAAAAAGAATCTTGGGACCAGCAGGGACATGGCTCCACTGACTGTGGGACTTGGCCCGGGCTTTACCGCAGGGGAGGATGTGGATTATGTGATCGAGACCATGCGTGGACATAACCTGGGAAGGATCATAAAAAAAGGCAGTGCTCTGCCGAATACCGGAGTGCCGGGACTGATCGCGGGGATAGGGAAGGAACGTGTGATCCATTCACCGGCAGCCGGTAACATGAAAAACATCTGTCAGATCGCAGATCTTGTTGAAAAAGACCAGGTGATCGCCATGGTAGGTGATACGCCGGTGAAGGCTGCTATTTCCGGCGTGATCCGTGGGCTGATCCGGGACGGTTATCCTGTTTTTGCGGGAATGAAGATCGCGGACATTGACCCAAGGGCAGAACAGAAGAAAAACTGTTTTACGATCTCAGACAAGGCAAGGTGTATCGCAGGGGGAGTACTGGAGGTGCTGCTTTCCTGCGGAGTGCTTCCGGGAAAAGAGAAAGCCGTAAAGAATGAGGAACTGTGACCGATACAGAGCTTTTTTCCTCGGAAGAAGTACGAGAATAAATGGAGTGTGTCATGAAGAAAAATGAAAAAGCGCTTACTGTGGCATTCACAGGAGGAGGCGGAAAGACCAGTCTGATCCTTGGACTGGCAGAAAAATTTTCCGGACAGGGAAAACGGGTGATCGTGACCACAACCACACATATGGCATGGGAACCGGAACATCCCTTTGCAGAAGCAGAGGATGTTTCGGGATCATGCCGGCTTATAGAACAATACGGATACGTTATCGCGGCACATCATAAGGCCGGACAGCCCAAGATTTCCGGCCCTGAAAAGGAGATCCTGGAAAAGCTGCCCGGCTTTTGTGATCTTCTTCTTGTGGAAGCTGACGGATCCAGGCGCCGGCCGCTTAAAGTACCGGCTGTTCATGAGCCGGTGATCCCTTCTTTTGCAGATATTGTAGTAGGAGTGATCGGTCTTGACTGCATCGGCAAAAAGATCTGTGATACGTCACACCGTCCGGATGATGTGGCGGGATTTCTGGGAAAGCGTACAGATGAGCCTGTGACATGGATGGATGTGTGGAAGATCATCCGGTCTGAAGCCGGATTGCAAAAAGGCGTGGACGGGCGAAGATTTCTCGCGTATCTGAACAAGGCAGATACTCTGGAGGATCCCAGTATGGCGGAGAAGCTTATGGCGCAAGGTCAGGAGGCTGGGATCATGGTGATCTGCGGCAGCCTGCAGAGAAGTGTACTAGAATCGAAAAGAAGAGGAGCGGTGATATGAAACTGGGACTGATCATGCTGGCAGCAGGAAACAGCCGGCGTTTTGGAAGCAATAAGCTGCTGTATAGTGTAGACGGAATGCCGATGTACAGACATATTCTTCTGGAACTGAAAAAAGTGAAGGAGGCACTGGAGGCACAGGGACATAAATGTGAGATCACAGTTGTCACACAGTATGAGGAGATCGCACAGGAAGCAGAGAAGCTTGGCGAACGGTTTCTTTACAATCTGCATCCGGATGAGGGGATATCTTCCTCACTGAAGATCGGGCTGTGGGTCAACCGGGAGATGGATGCGTGCCTGTTTACGGTGGCAGATCAGCCGTGGTTACGGTGGAAGACGGTTTTTGGACTGGTGGATGTGTTTTTGAGAGATGGGAAGGGGATTGCCTGTGTGGAGCATGATGGGAAGACCGGGAATCCCTGTGTTTTTTCGAAAAAGTATTATGAGGAACTTATGAAGCTTTCCGGTGATGTCGGAGGGAAGAGAGTGGTTGTGGCACATAGGGAGGATGTGGCTGTGATGAAGGTGGAAGATGGACGGGAGATGGTGGATGTGGATTTTTCGGACGGACGCCGGTGAGGTACCGTCTGGTTTGTGCTGGGGCTTCGTCGGGGGCTGGCTTCTAAGACGCCAGAAATCTGCTAAAACCGCTGAAAAGAATCCAGAACTCGCTCCTGCGTCGCTCAAACAGCTGGATTTTTTCCAGCAACGCAGATTCCCACCGCCTAAGAAGCGCACCCCTCCTGCAGAGCCAGCACAAACCAGACGGTACCTCGCCGGCTGACGTGCGAAAGGGGAGATAGGCTAGAGTGAAAGTGTGAAGTTTGTAGAAGCAGAGCATCAACGACGAAATCACCGTGTCTGAGGCAATTTTTACGTATACAAAAGCCAGCAGGGAACCGCCCTGGCGTGGCGGGATGCTCTGCAGGAGTCCTGCTGATTCTTAGGTGGTGTGGTTTCTGCGTTATTCCAAAAAATTCTGCTGTCTGAGCGTCTGGACGCGAGTTCAGAACTTTTTGGAATGGTTTTAGCAGAAGCCGCAGCATCTTAGAAGCCAGCGGACGACGAAGCCCTTCCCGCTACGCCAGGGCGGTTCCCTGCGTACGTTCGTTAAATATAAATATACAAATATATCCTACATAAAATGATTCTTAGCCGCTTCTTCCTCAGCCAGACGAACCGTCTCACCGGAAGGATTGGAGATCACTGCCGAAGCTACGATCTCACAAGGCGGGTTCCCCTTTACACTGTCAACGGCAGCCGTAACAGCAGAAACATCACCAGTCAGAAAAACAGTGGCATGACCACCACACTTCGTCTGCCAGGTAAGAAAAGAAACATCAGAAGTCTTCAGCATCTGGTCGATCACCAGGATCGCGTTACTGCTGCCAACAACCTCAACTAAACCAAAAGCACCATAATTCATAAATCCGTCGCCCCCTTTATTTATTGATCGTCATCTTCAGTGCAATCTCAGTATCCTCAGAAGGAGAAGCGATCACAGTATGAGAAACAACCTTACCAAGAGGTTTGGCTGCCTCCAGCGCAACCTCCATAGCTGCATTAACGTCAGAAACAGAACCACGCATCTTGACACAGGCGCCACTCTTCAGACGGTTACGCTCAACACTTTGGATCCTGACATTGGCTGCTTTGGAAGCAGCATCAAGAGCAACAAAACAGGCAACCAGGTTATCCAGCTCAAAAACACCTACAGCCATGCCCTTATAATTATTATCCATAAAAATACCTCCATGCGGAACAGATTCCCGGTAATGTGGTTTTTTGACCGGTTTTACGTGGAATCATTACCGTTTTTATGGCTTTATTATAACTTTTTTAGACAAAAATAGCAAGGAATAAATACGCGGATGATCAGATAGTTACTGAGAACGGAGTGAAAAGCAACGTAACGTCTGATACTTCCGCAGTAGCCTTGCAGGGAAATATTTACTTTGCATATCAGATATAGTATTATTTACAATAGTAAAAAAGCAGGAAGGTGTAAAGAAATGCAGACACATCAGACAGACTTTTCAACAGGAAATGTCTATCGTAACATTATGGAGGTAGCTGTGCCGATGATCATTGCACAGGTCCTGAACCTCCTTTACAACATTGTAGACCGGATCTATATCGGAAGGATCCCCGATATCGGAGCCACCGCACTGACAGGAGTGGGACTATGTTTTCCCATTATCAGTCTGATCACTGCATTTACCTATCTTTTTGGAAATGGAGGAGCACCGCTTTGCTCCATGGAACGAGGAAGAGGAAACCAGGAAGAAGCAGAAATGCTCATGGGAAACACCTTTGTGATGCTGATCGGCACAGGAGTGATCCTGTCAGCCATCGGCCTTATCTTTTACAGGCCGATCCTCTATGCGTTTGGTGCCAGTGATGTAACCTTTTCCTATGCGGCAGATTACATAAGGATCTATCTTCTGGGAACCCTGTTTGTGATGATCACTCTGGGAATGAACCCGTTTATAAACAGCCAGGGCTTTGGAAACACCGGAATGCTTACGATACTGATTGGTGCAGTACTGAACATCCTTCTGGATCCCCTGTTTATCTTTGGAATGCACATGGGAGTCCGTGGAGCGGCTTTGGCGACTATTATATCCCAGCTCTGCTCTGCCATCTGGGTCTTGCGCTTTCTCACAGGAAAAAAGGCAATCCTGAACCTGAAAAAAAGTGCCATGAAGATTTCCCGGAAAAGAGTGGGCAGTATCGTAAGCCTTGGTATGTCCGGATTTTTTATGGCATTTACAAACAGTCTTGTGCAGGTGGTATGCAATGCCACACTCCAGACCTGGGGTGGTGATATCTACGTTGGTGTCATGACAGTTTTAAATTCTGTCCGTGACATTTTCACCATGCCGGTCCATGGGCTTACCACAGGTGCTTCTCCGGTCATGAGCTTCAATTATGGAGAAAAAGCATACGACAGAGTCAAAAAAGCAATTAAATTTATTACAGCTGTCTGTGTGATCTATACCCTGGCAGGCTGGGGAATCCTGAAGTTGCTTCCGGAATTTTTCATCCGGATCTTTAACAGCGATCCCGGGCTTCTGGAAAAGGGAGTTCCCGCCCTTCATATTTACTTTTTCGGCTTCTGCTTTATGGCATTGCAGTTTACCGGACAAAGCGTGTTCGTGGCACTTGGAAAGGCAAAAAAGGCCACCTTTTTTTCCCTGTTTCGAAAGGTAGTGATCGTGGTACCGCTGACGCTTCTGCTGCCTCATGTGAATGGCCTGGGAACAGACGGCGTGTTCTGGGCAGAACCGGTTTCCAACCTTGTAGGCGGCTGTGCATGCTTTTTTACCATGCTGGCGACAGTACTGCCGGAGCTGAACAGTGACCTCAAACGGGCCGGATAAAGGTTTGCGGGAAATTTTGATATGTGTTAGAATGGACAGGATGATTTTTCTGCAAACTAAGCAGAAATCTTAAGAAGGGCCGGCGTATGGCCGGACAGGAATGAGAGGAAAATATAATGGCTTTATTTCAGGCATTTCGGGCAGTAAGACCTGCTTCAGAAAAAGCAGAAAAGGTAGCTGCACTTCCCTATGACGTAGTCAGCAGAGAGGAAGCGAGAGAGATCGGGGAAAAAAATCCGGAATCTTTTCTCCATATAGACCGTGCAGAGATGGATCTGGATCCGGAAACCGATCTTTATGATCCGATGGTTTATCAGAAGGCAAGGGAAAATCTGGATCGTTTCCAGAAAGAAGGGATCCTGATCCAGGATGAGAAACCGAACTATTATCTGTATGAACTGATCCGTAAGGGAAGATCCCAGACCGGGATCGTAGGTGTCAGCTCCATTGATGATTACATGAATGGTGTGATCAAAAAGCATGAGCTTACAAGAGAGGATAAGGAGCAGGACCGCATCCATCATGTGGATGTCTGTGATGCCAACACAGGCCCTATTTTTCTGGCGTGCAGATATCCGGCAGAGCTTCTTACTCTTATGGAAGAATGGAAAAATGCACATGCTCCGGTGTACGATTTTACTTCCGATGATGAGATCACACATCGTGTATGGGTCGTAGATGATGAAGAAAAGATCCGGACTATACATAGTCTTTTTGGCGGGATCTCATCTATCTATATTGCAGATGGCCACCACAGAGCAGCCTCCGCAGTAAAGGTTGGACAGAAGAGAAGAGCGGAGCATCCGGACTACACCGGAAAAGAAGAATTTAACTTTTTCCTGTCGGTGGTATTTCCGTATGACCAGCTGACCATCCTTCCGTATCACAGGATCGTAAAGGATATCAAGGGTATGGAACCCAAAGCCTTTATCGGAAGCATGAAGTTTAATTTTGAGCTGATGGCAATGCCGGGCTTTCCATGTAAACCGGTAGAGAAACACTGTTTTGGGCTGTATGTAGACGGAGAATGGTTCCATCTGAAGGCATATCCGGATATCTATGCGGGTAAAGACAGCGTAGGTCAGCTGGATGTGTCTATTCTTCAGGATAAGGTCCTGGGTCCGGTTCTGGGGATCAGTGATCCGCGTACCGATGAGAGAATCCGCTTTATGGGAGGAAACCACCGGCTGAAAGATCTGGCAGCAGCTGCAGATGAGACAGGAGGAGCTGCCTTTGCCATGTATCCTACATCTATGGAGGAGCTGATGACGATCGCAGACGAGGGGAAGCTTATGCCGCCAAAGAGCACCTGGTTTGAGCCGAAGCTCCGCAGTGGCCTTTTTATCCATAAGCTTTCAGACTGATGCCGGAGACTTTATAGAATTTTAATAAAATCGTCAGGAAAATCTTAGGAAATTAATACAGATCGCTCACATTTGTCCGGTAATATACAGTATATGCTGAGCAAATGAGAAAGAGAGGTTTTCATGACAAACGAACAGTATTACGATTGCATCCAGCCATACCAGAATGCATGCCAGATCATGCGCGCCAAGCTTGAAGTGCTCAACGGAAGTCTGTATCAGAAGTCTGCCGTATCTCCGATCCACAATATCCAGGAACGGATCAAATCCAAGAGGAGCATCGAAAAAAAGCTGGAGAAGCTGGGACATTCGGACAGTGTGCAGAACGCCAAGGATCATCTCCGGGATATCGCCGGAATCCGTGTGATCTGCTACTTTATTGATGATATATATAATCTTGTAAATGCGCTGAAACGGCAGAGTGAGCTGATCTTTATCAGGGAGAAGGATTACATACAGAATCCAAAGCCCAACGGATACCGCAGCCTTCATGTGATCATCGCAGTTCCGGTATACTATCTGGATACCATGGAGTATTTTCCGGTGGAGATCCAGCTGAGGACGATGACTATGGATCTCTGGGCAAGCATGGAGCACCGTGTCTGCTACAAGAAGCTTCCGGAACACAGGGATGAGCTGGCAGAGGCTTTCTGTCAGTACGCAGATATCCTCGGAAAGATCGAGGAACAGTTTGAAGCCTACAATGAAACAGGAATGCTGGAGGAGATCACACCAGCCCAGATTGCTGAGAATCCGTCGGAGGGATAAAAATGGAGATTGAAGAGGAATTTGTATCCGGTTTCTGCCGTACCATGAACGGGGGCGAAACCGTCTGCTGTGAGTATACACGGCAGGAGGACGGCAGCAGGAAGCTGACTTTTATGGACTGCGCGCATGAGAGATGTGTAAATACAGGCGCCTGTGAGATCTTCAAACAGGCTCATGAACTGGAGCAGAAATAAAAGATCAAAGAAAACAGCGAAAATGCAATAATGATATAAATTAATAATGATAAAAAACAATTATAAAAAAATCACAGAAAACAGGAGAAATACGTATGAAGCACACAGTAGATGCGATGGGAAAGCAGTGTCCGATCCCGGTGGTGATGACCAAGAAGATCCTTGACAAGGCAGAGCAGGGAGACGAGATCTTAATCCTGGTAGACAACGAAACGGCAGTAAACAACTTAAGCAGACTTGCCGGAAGTGCCGGATGCAGCTTCGTATCCAGAAAAACAGAAGGTGGTTACGAGATCAATATGACAGTAAAATCTGATCCTGCTGCAAGAAGCCAGGCAGAGCCTGAGATCGTCTGCACACCGGCTGTTCCTGAGGGAGATTATACCGTTGCCATCACTTCTGATAAGATGGGCGACGGAGATCCGGAGCTTGGTGGGATCCTGATCAAGGGATTTGTGTATGCGCTGACACAGCTGGAGACACCGCCGTCAGTTATGCTGTTTTATAATGGCGGAGCCAGACTTACTGCACAGGATTCACCATGTATCGAAGACCTTAAGACCTTACAGGAGCAGGGAACAGAGATCCTGACCTGCGGAACCTGCGTGAACTTCTATGGACTGAAGGAACCGGCAGTGGGAACCGTAACAAATATGTATACCATAGCGGAAAAGCTCACAAAAGCAGGAAAAGTGATCCGCCCGTAAACAGAGAAACATATAGAGACAGACAGAAGCATACAGAAATGCCGCAGAGCCATTTTGAAGCCTGCGGCATTTCTGATATCCGGTTAATATCCAGTTGATATCCAGGTTATATCCGGTTATGAGCAAGAAGCGGAGCGGATCGTGAATATCCGCCTGACTAAGCGCTGATCTTATAATTCCACATCAAGCTGCTGTTCTTCAATATGATGGCGCTTTGCATAGCCGGTAAGCATCAGCGTCAGCGCACCGTCACCGGTCACGTTGCATGCAGTTCCGAAGCTGTCCTGCAGTGCAAAGATGGTAAGCATCAATGCAGTGCCGGAGCTGTCGAATTTCAGTATCCCGGTGATGATACCAAGGGATGCCATGACGGTTCCGCCGGGAACGCCGGGAGCTCCGATGGCAAAGATACCCAGAAGAAGGCAGAACAGAACCATGGTACCCGGTGTGGGAACGGAGCCGTACAGGATCTTTGAAATCGCCATACAGAAGAAAACCTCTGTCAGGACGGAACCACAGAGATGGATGTTTGCAAAAAGAGGAATCCCGAAGCTGACAAGATCCTTGCGGAGCGGTTTGGCTTTGGAGGCACACTGCAGTGCAACGGCCAGTGTGGCAGCAGAGGACATGGTCCCTACGGCAGTCAGATAGGCAGGACCATAATGGCGGACAACCTCCAGAGGATTTTCTCCGGAATAGATTCCTGCAAGGATGTAAAGAAGAGCCATCCAGATAAAATGCCCGGCAAGCACCAGTACGATGATCTTCAGAAAAACAGGCAGCTGTCTGGTGATGGTTCCCTCGTAGGCAAGGCTGCAGAAGGTAGTGCCGATGAACAGCGGAAGAATGGGGATGATGATCCGTGCAACCAGAGAAAGAACGATCTTCTGAAATTCATCCAGAAGTCCTGTGATCAGCTTCGCTTTTGTCCAGGTGGCGGCAAGGCCCAGCATCATTGCAAACACAAGAGCACTCATAACGGACATGATCTGCGGGATCTCCAGCTCAAAGATCACCTCCGGCAGCTGCTTCAGTCCTGCAGCATAGGAATGGATGGACAGATGTGGAATGATCAGAAAGCCGGAGGCTGTAGAAAAAAGCGCTGCGCCAACAGAGGAGCCGTAAGCGAGGACAACCGCAACTCCCAGCATCAGCGAAGCATTTTTGCCAAGCCGGGTAATGGACGGAGCGATAAATCCCAGCACGATCAGCGGTACGCAGAAGGTAATGATCTGGCCCAGAATGTACTTGATAGTAACTGTGATATTGAGAACTGCCATGGAGATTCCGTTGGTGCTGTACCGGTTCAGGATAAGCCCGGCCATGATCCCCAGGATCACAGCAACCAGCAGCTTAAATGGCAGACTGTTGAAAAAAGATGTTTTTTTCATTGGAAAAACCTCCTCGGATAGTATAAAATAAAGCCAGAGTTTATTATAAAGGCATTTGATAAAAATCACAAGGAGCAGAATGAAATGATTTATCTGGATAACGCGGCTACAAGCTTTCATAAGCCGGACTGTGTGCCGCGTGCTGTGGTGGAAGCCATGCAGCATGCAGGAAACAGCGGAAGGGGCAGCAGCGGCGAAGCAATGGCAGCCTCAAGGCTTATTTTTAATACAAGATGCCAGATCGCAGAGATGTTTGACGTATGGGGACCGGAATGTGTGGCCTTTACATCCAATGACACGGAAGCGCTCAATATCGCTCTGCAGGGAACACTCCATCCAGAGGAGGGAACTATCCATGCGATCTGTACGGAGATGGATCACAACAGTGTGCTCCGTCCGCTGTACCGCCTGGAAAAAAAGGGCATGAAGCTTACGATCCTGCCGGCAGACCGCAAGGGACGGATCTCCCTTACGGAGCTTGAAGCAGCCATCCGTCCGGAGACGAAGGTGATCGTCTGTACCCATGCTTCCAATCTGACAGGAAATCTCAATGATATCCACGCCATCGGTGAGATCGCACAGAAGCACCAGAAGCTTTTTATTGTGGATGCTGCCCAGACAGCAGGAGTATTTCCGATTTCTATGAAAAAAGATCATATAGATATTCTTTGCTTTTCCGGACATAAGGGCCTTATGGGGCCCCAGGGCACAGGCGCCATCTGCGTTCGACCGGGGGTATCTGTGGAGCCTCTGAAGGTAGGCGGAAGCGGCGTCCTCACCTTTCAGAGGGAGCATCCGCAGGATATGCCGGAGGCACTGGAGGCAGGCACCCTGAACAGCCACGGGATCGCAGGTCTTGGCGCAGCCATCAGCTGGATCAGGGAAACCGGGACAGAACAGATCCGAAAAAGAGAGCAGCAGCTGATGTGGCGTTTTTATGACCAGATAAAGGAAATTCCGGGAATTACCCTGTACGGGGATTTTTCCAGGGAAGAACGCTCCCCTGTGGTGACTCTGAATATTGCAGAGATGGATTCGGCAGAGGTGGCCATGGTCCTTGATGAAGAGTACGGAATCAGTGTAAGAGCCGGCGGCCACTGTGCACCGCTGATGCACAAAGCACTGGGAACCGAAAAAACAGGAACTGTCCGCTTTAGCTTTTCTTATTTTAATACGGAAGAAGAGGTGGACACTGCTGCCGGGGCGGTAAAGGAGCTTGCCGCGGAATAAACAGCGAAAGACGGACAGAAAGGACACAGAGAATGTATCAGACAATATATGATGTGGTAGAAAAAAGAGGGCGTGTAAAAACAGGGATCCTTCTGAACGGAAAGGATGCCGGGCTGAAATATCTTTTGGAAGAAAGCAGCTTTTTTTATCCGAAGAGAGCAGAAAGAAATAAAGAAGCAGAAGAATTCCTGAAGGCTTCCGTGGAAGCAGCCGTGGAAACCGGCGTTGTGAAAAACGGAGACAGGGAGATATTTGTGGAAACCTACGAGAAGAATCCCAGGCTGATCATACTGGGTGGCGGCCATGTTTCTCTTCCGGTAGCAGAGATCGGCAGGATGCTGGGCTTTCATGTAACAGTCATGGATGACCGGGAGGAATTTGTGACTGAGGAAAGATTTCCCATGGCAGATGAGAGGATCTTTGGAGCGTTTGATACCCTGTCCGACAGGATCCCTCCCTATGAAAATGCCTACTATGTAGTGGTGACACGAGGCCATCTGGGAGATTCTGCCTGTGCAAGAGCGATCCTTAAGAGACCCTTTGCATATTTCGGAATGATCGGGAGCAGGACAAAGGTGCGGATCACCAGGGAAAAGCTCCTGAAAGAGGGATTTACGGAGGAACAGCTGGATCAGATCCATGCCCCCATCGGACTTCCCATCGGAGGACAGATGCCGGCTGAGATCGCCGTGAGCATCATGGCGGAGATCGTGCAGGAGAAAAACCGGCATTTCCGTACCTACTGTGATGAGGAGGTGGAGGCAGCAGTACGCCGCAGGACACTGGGAACCATGGTCACGATCATCGAAAAGAAGGGTTCCTCTCCGAGAGGAACCGGGAGCAAGATGTTCGTATGCCGGGACGGAAGCACGGCAGGAAGCATCGGCGGCGGAAAAGTGGAGTTTGAAGCCGGAAAACACGCAGTAAATATCCGAAATACGGAAACAAAGGTTTACGAGCTGGGGCAGGGAGCAGGAGATCTGGGAATGATCTGCGGCGGAACTGTCCGGGTGCTTTTTGAGCCGGTAAATATGTGAAAGAACCGGCCAGGACTTGCATAATATTGAAGAATCGTGTATATTGAACGCAGAGAATTTTTTACCGGCGTATAAGGAGGAATCAGATAAAATGAAGAAAAAATGTATTATGGCTTTGATAATAGGCGCGGCTTTCCTTGCACAGGGCTGTGGATATGAGGAAGGAACCGATGCAGTGGTAACAGTAGTAGATTCCACACCGACGCCGGAGCCCACAGAGAAGCCGAAGGCAACTGCAACACCCACACCGGAAGCAGCGGCAGCTGATTCCACAGCGGACGGAGCGGCAGCGGCGGCAGACTCCACCACAGCTGGGGCAGCAGATCCCGCAGCACAGACAGCAGCTACGGAGCAGACCCCAAGCGGCATCAACGTACAGGCTCAGGATGCCACCTACTATGCAGTGGAGGGTGTGAATTTACGTTCTGACGCCAACGCAGAGGCAGAGTTCGTGGCAGGTGTCCTTTCCGGAGAATCCCTGAAGTGTACCGGTGTCTGTGACAATGGATGGATCCGTGTGGATTATAATGGCCAGACCTGCTACGCATCCGGCGATTACGTCAGCACAACCCCGCCGGTAGGAGCAGTGGCAGCAGATACTACCGCAGAAGCAGCACAGTAGAGCACGGATTACAGGCTTTTGACCAGATCAGGGAAATCCTGATTCTGCTTCAATTGCAGATATCTCCTTGATATAATAAAAAACAGGCAGCTGTATCCGATGAAATACATCGATACAGGCAGCCTGTTTTTTTGTTTCGGCATATAGTCCGTTCAGAACACAAGGATCATGCCAGCGGATCGTACCCGCAGATCATTCCGGATAAACAAGACGGTCCGGTTTGATATCGTAGAGAACCTCGTTCAGGAATTTCTTTGCCAGATATTTTGCCATGCCAAGGTTCATATCCAGATAATTTCCGCAGTCCTTGGGAGAGGCTCCCGGGATCTCACCCTCAAAATCACGGATGAATTCAAACATCTCGATCATCAGCGGAACGATATCTCTGGATTCATAATCCCCGTTAAGAAGAAGATAATTTCCGGTACGGCAGCCCATAGGACCCCAGTAAATGACCTTCGGGCCAAACTCCTTATGGTTCCGCAGGAAGGTAGCCGCCAGATGCTCCATGGCATGAAGCTCGGCTGTGTTCATAACAGGCTCCTCATTGGGAGAAGTCATACGGATATCGAAGGTGGTGATCACCTGATCTCCGACCGGATCCTTACGTGAAACGTATACGCCAGGCTGAAGCTTGATATGGTCAATGGTAAAACTTGTGATCTTTTCCATGTTGATTCCTCGCTTTCTACTTATATGTACGGAGCCCATGATAAGCTCCATACATGATTTTAGCAGAGAACCGGAAGAGATACAAGGCAAAAACAAAGGGAATCCTGCACGTTACTGAAAACGGAGTGAATAGTAACTCCTGTACCTGGTTCCGTGCAAAGTTGACTTTATGAAAAGATGATGTTAAACTGAGAAAAGCTTACAGGGGGAGAGTGAAAAGCTCACCTGAAAATGCCGGAACAGGCGTTTTCGGGATCTGATAAGGAGGACTTATAAATATGAAACGTAAGGTTTTAGCCGTATTATTTGCGACAGCTCTTACCGCAGGAATGCTTTCCGGATGCGGAAGCACAGACAGCACTTCTGACAAAGCAGACAAGAAGGAAGAATCTCTGGAGGAAGAAACCTCAGAAGGACAGACAGGCGTAGATGAAGAGACAGCAGCCAATGCAGTATCCGAGGAGGAGGCTGAGGCGGCAGGCTTTTCAGATCATGAAGAAAGCGCCGATGATCAGGAGGCTTCCGGTAATGCAGGGGACACTTCACATGAAACCGAAGCTTCTGCAGACAGTACAGAGGATACAGACAGCGCAGACGGAGAATTTTCCGATGGTTCCGAGGATGCACAAATGGCAGGAACAACTGTGATCGATACCAGCCAGCAGCTGACAGGAACCCATCATGCTGCCATCACCGTAAAGGACTATGGCGAGATCGATGTAGAGCTGGATGCAGACACTGCACCCATCACAGTCACAAATTTTGTAAAGCTGGTACAGGACAATTTTTATGACGGTCTGACCTTCCACCGGATCATTGACGGATTTATGATCCAGGGCGGAGATCCAAACGGAGACGGAACCGGCGGAGCAGAGGATACCATCAAGGGCGAATTTTCCAGCAATGGAGTGAAGAACGATATTTCTCATGTAAGAGGAACCATTTCCATGGCCCGCAGCACAGATCCGGACAGCGCAAGCTCTCAGTTCTTTATCGTACAGTCCGATTCCACACATCTGGACGGCGACTATGCTGCATTCGGACACGTGACCTCCGGGATGGACATTGTAGATCAGATCTGCAAGGATGCCAAGCCGACAGACGGCAACGGAACTATTGCAAAGGATCAGCAGCCGGTGATCGAGAGTATCCGTATGGTTGACTGACAGGAGGGACAAGGATGCTGAAAGGGAAAACAGTGCTTCTTGGCATCACAGGAAGTATTGCTGCATACAAGATCGCATATCTGGCAAGTGCATTACATAAGCTTCATGCAGATGTCCATGTACTGATGACAGAGAATGCAACGCACTTTATCAATCCGATCACATTTGAAACACTGACCGGGAATAAATGCCTGGTGGATACCTTTGACCGGAACTTTCAGTTCCAGGTAGAGCACGTATCCATTGCCAAGAAGGCAGATGTTGTGATGATCGCACCGGCCAGTGCAAACGTGATCGGAAAGCTGGCCAACGGCCTTGCGGACGATATGCTCACCACTACGGTAATGGCCTGCAGGTGTCAGAAGATCCTTGCACCGGCCATGAATACCGCCATGTATGAGAATCCCGTGGTGCAGGACAATATCCGGAAGCTGCAAACCTACGGATATGAGGTGATCACACCGGCCAGCGGCTACCTGGCATGCGGAGACACCGGAGCCGGAAAAATGCCGGAGCCGGAAACCCTTCTGGAATATATCCTGAAGGAAGCCGCCTTCCAGAAAGACCTTGCCGGTAAAAAGCTCCTGGTAACGGCAGGACCTACCCAGGAGGCCATCGACCCAGTCCGCTGTCTCACCAACCATTCATCCGGAAAGATGGGATACGCCATTGCAAAAATGGCCATGCTCAGAGGAGCGGAGGTTACGCTGGTAAGCGGACCTACTGCCATTGAGCCGCCCCTTTTTGTGAAGGTCGTACCTGTGACATCTGCCAGAGATATGTTCGAGGCAGTCACCGGTTTAAGTGATGAACAGGATATCATCATCAAGGCTGCCGCAGTGGCAGACTACCGTCCGAAGCAGGTCAGCGAAGACAAGGTTAAGAAAAAAGACGATCAGGCTTCCATAGAGCTTGAGAGGACAGACGACATTCTGAAATATCTGGGCCAGCACAAAAAGCAGGGCCAGTTCCTCTGCGGATTTTCCATGGAGACCAGAGACATGCTCCGTAATTCCAGAGCTAAGCTTGAGAAGAAAAACCTGGATATGGTGGCAGCCAACAACCTGAAGGTAGAAGGTGCCGGATTCCAGGGAGATACCAATGTCCTGACTCTTATCACACAGGATGAAGAAGTGTCACTCCCGCTTATGAGCAAGGAGGATGCAGCGTTAAAGATCCTGGATAAGATCCTTCTGCTTACCACAAAGGCAGAAGCATAGCTACAGAGCCGGTCAGGGAGCCGGTTTTAACAACGAAAAGCGGAACAAAAAGATCACCGCTTTCCATCACCGTATTGTATCCGCAGAAAATGCCGGGAAATGCTGTATTTCCGGAAACATTCACAGAGCGGAACGGTAACAAGGAGGAGAAGAAATGAAAAACAACAAATTTACAACAGCGCAGCTTACGTTACTGGGCCTGATGGCAGCGATCCTTCTGCTGATGGCCTACACACCACTGGGATATCTGAACATCGGGCCACTGGCCATTTCCTTTAACGTGATCCCGGTAGCCATCAGTGCAGTCGTCCTCGGACCCGTAGGAGGAGCCGTGGCAGGTGCGATCTTCGGCCTGACCAGCTTTCTCCAGTGCATCGGAGTAGGCGGCTCCAGTGCAATGGGAGTTGTGCTTTTCGGTATTAATCCGGTATTTGCCTTTATCCAGCGCTTCATCCCACGTCTTCTGGACGGTATCTGCCTCGGATATATTTTTAAAGGCATGCGAAAGGTCAGCAATACCTATGTGGCATGTGCAGTAACCGGATTCTTTTCCGCATTCCTGAATACACTGTTCTTCATGGCGGCACTTGTAGGACTGTTCGGAAATACCGATTATGTAAAAAATCTGATGGGCGGTCATAACATCATCATCGGCTGCTGTCTCATGGTAGGGATCAACGCAGTATGCGAAATGATTTCCTCCACAGTGATCACAGGAGCAGTGGGAGCCGCACTTTCCAAGGCACATCTGATCCCATCCGCACAGATCAGCCGTGAGAAGACAAAAGCATAAAGACAGGGAAAATAAAATTATGATATTAGCAATTGATATTGGAAATACCAACATAGTCGTGGGCTGCATCGATGATCAAAAAACATACTTCATCGAGAGACTTGCTACCGTAAGAACAAAAACAGAACTGGAATATGCCGTAGACCTGAAAACCTTACTGGAGATCTACCACATCAAAAAGGCAGACATAGAAGGCTGTATCATTTCATCTGTAGTCCCGCAGATCACCAACATTGCCAAGCTGGCAGCAGAAAAGATTCTCAAAAAAGAAGTCATGGTCCTGGGACCAGGAGTAAAAACAGGTCTGAACATCATGATGGACAACCCCGGACAGCTGGGCGCGGATCTTGTGGCAGACGCTGTGGCAGGATTAAATGAATATCCGGTTCCGTTTATTGTGATCGATATGGGAACCGCCACTACAGTTTCGGTTGTCAACAGCAAAAAGCAATACATTGGCGGAATGATCCTTCCTGGCATCGGAATATCCCTGGATGCACTGACAGCCAGAGCATCCCAGCTCAGCGGGATCAGCATCGATGCCCCGAAGCATGTGATCGGGCGCAATACCATCGAATGCATGAAAAGCGGCGTGCTCTACAGCAACGCAGCAGCCATCGACGGGATCATAGACCGGGTGGAAGAAGAGCTTGGTGAGAAAACAACTGTGATCGCAACAGGCGGTCTTGCAAAAAAGATCATTTCTCACTGTAAGAAGGAAATCATTCTGGATGAGGACCTTCTGCTCAAGGGACTCCTTGTGATCTACAAAAAAAATAAATAAAAACAAAAAAATCAGCTGCCGGTGCAGAAAACACGTACCGGACAGCTGATTTTTTTACTGTGCAAATGCTCTGCGGAAATCCTCAGGCACAGGCGCCAGGAAACACATGGGCTCCCCGGTGATCGGGTGGGCAAATTCCAGCTGGAAGGAATGCAGGGCCTGGCGTCCGATCCGGTCAAAAACTGGATGATACAGAAAATCCCCCGGCAGCGGACAGCCGATATACTTCATATGCACCCGGATCTGATGAGTCCGCCCCGTATCCAGATGCAGCTCCACAAGAGCATATCCATTGCTGACTGCAAGACGCTCAAAATGAGTCACGGCAGCCTCACCACGCTCAAAATTAACCTCCCTTGTGATCACAGAAGCATCCATTCTCGCAACAGGAGCGGAGATCGTCCCCTTTTCCGGCGGGATCCCGTCAGTAAGTGCAAGATAGGTACGTCGGATCTGGCGCTGCTTCATCTGGGCAGAGAGAAGAGCCCCGCTCAGAGGGTTCTTGGCCAGCACCAGCACCCCGGTGGTATCCCTGTCCAGCCGGTTGATACAGCGGTAGACAAAAGCCTTCCCCTGCTGCTTATAATACCAGGCAACACCGTTGGCAAGCGTATTCTCGTAGTTCCCGGCAGAGGGATGCACAGGCATATCAGCAGGCTTGTTCAGCACAAGGATATCCTCATCCTCATACAGGATATCCAGAGGCAGCGGCACCGGAATAATGGAAGACTCCGCTCCGTTCCCGGTCTCTTCCGGAACAAGGATCCGAAGAACATCCCCCTCCC
This sequence comes from Ruminococcus sp. AF20-12LB, assembly GCF_003478985.1. Classification (NCBI taxonomy): domain Bacteria; kingdom Bacillati; phylum Bacillota; class Clostridia; order Eubacteriales; family Oscillospiraceae; genus Ruminococcus; species Ruminococcus sp. AF20-12LB. The sequence goes on from NZ_QUGH01000002.1 coordinate 182,929, forward strand.
TCAGGACCGTTCTGCCAAAAGCCGGCTGCCCGTTCAGCAGGATCGCCTGCTCCGCCCGCTTCATAGTAGTCAATATATGTTTGGAAAACCCCTTTTTCCGAAGAAACCCAAGAACATTTTCCCCGGACTCCCCGGTTGAGATCGTATAGGTAATAATTCTCTCCATAGAAAAAAATCCTTTTCTGAAATTTAGCAGGCCAAAAGTCAAAACGCGCGGCCTGCGGGTATAGTATAGCATTTGGGGAGGGAAATGTCGATTAGACATAAAAAAAGAGCTGGTACAAGAGGAAATATCCTTGGACAGCTCGTGGATTATGGGAAATGTGTCGCTTATTATCTTCATTAGTCACAGACCAAAAAAGATATATTTTACAGCCATATGTAAGAATACCATTGATATTTTCCTTTGTCAAGGCGTGCCAAAGACATGAAGCATGCTAATAATGTCGTTTTTTAAGCATCATATGCAGTCGTTTTCTATCAAAAAGTGAATAAACAGTCTGATAATCATCGAAATCTAACATTAGTGGTCACAAAAAGTGGTCACTTTTTTCTTGCGTAAATCCGCGTAAAATCAATACTTTTCAAGCTTTTTTCCTTTTTCTTTCCAATTATTAGTGGTCAAAATCGTGGTCAGCTGTGCCGAAAAAAGCAGCATTTAACAGTGTTTCAAGCTCTTTTTCGCTAATGAAGATATTAAGCGATACCTGACAGCAGAAAGAGATGCCATGAAAACAGGATACAGTATCAAAACATGGAAAATGCGGCTCTTTTGTCCGGAAAAGCAGATGATCGAAACAACCGAAGCCCTGTATCGGGATGCCGTAGCATTTTACTACGAGCTACTGAAAGAAAGAGAAGAGCTCTGGGCCGAAAATCTGCTGACCATCCAGGGATATCTGGAAAAACTCACCGTTCCCGGAAGAGACGGAAGAGAACCAAAGTACATCCCGCCAGGCGGAAAGCTCCCCGTTTACTTTCGGAGATCTGCCATGAACAAAGCTGCAATGGCAGTAAAGACCGCAGCAAGCGCAGAAAGCTTCCCCGAAAAGATAGATGCCAACATCACATTTTTCAAGGGAATGTACAAAGACCTGACAGACACCTCCGTAGTGCTGAAGCTCTGGAACGGAAAGAAATGGATCTGGGTACCCTGCGGACTTACAGGACGCCCCTTCCCCAAGGAAGCAGCGATCCTTTCACCGACACTGGTCCATGAGGAAAAATGGCTCATGTTCCATGTACCTGTCAAGCAGGAAAACTCCGATGCCCGGATAGCAAAGGAACGAATGCAGGAAGGCGCCAGAGTATGCAGCGTCCGCTTTACCAATACGGACAGCTTTGCAGTATGCACAGTTCTGGATGAAGAATCCAGGCAGCTGGCTGTAAAAAACTGCAAAGGTGGAAATGCATACCGACATCATTGCAGAGCTTTGTTGAAAAAAGTAGAAGCATCCAGGGCATTTACCGATAAAGACAACGTCAGTCAGCCAAACAGGAAATATTACATGCATCTCAAGCACCTGAATGAACATTATGCACATCAGGTCAGCAAGGAGATCATAGATTTCTGCAAAGAAAAACACACCGGGATACTGGTACTGCCGGAGTATGATGAAGATTTTTCCAGGATATCCATGTACAGAAGCGGCAATTATTCGCCCCTTCACTTAAGTATCCGCATCCGGAATTATCTGAAATACAAAGCCTGGGCAGAAGGAATCCTGGTACTTGAGCTGCGCGCCGACGGAACAGAAAAGCAATGTTCCATCTGCGGAGCCACCGGAAAAAAACAGGGCAGTGTATTCATCTGCCAGAACGGCCATCAGGTCAACCGCTTCCTGAACGGCGCCCGAAATCTGGGACACAAATGCCAGGAAAGCTTCCGGAAAAATAACAAACCAAGTTAATAAGCGGCAGGAATGCCTCTTATATATAAATGCTGAGTGATCAGCAAGAGAGGAAGCGCCAGTGACGCCTCCTTTCCGGTTGAATACCGCCAGGCGGCCCAACGCAGGCGTCGCCGAAGAACTGTGCCTTGTGGTACGGGGTGTATTCGAAGTTATAAGAATGTGAAATTACTGAAACTTGGCCTGGGGCTGGGTTCGGTATATAGATGTTGAAAAAATGAGGATGTAACAGAGAAATCTTTGACCAATATATTATAGCAATATAAAATCGTTGATTTTGACTGAAGTGAGATTGAATGATATGTACAGTTTCTATAAAACTCATACATAAACAAGGTTCGATGCAATAATACCATATTTAGAAAATTGTCATTGCGAGTTATATAGGCTCGACTATATAAAAAAGCACAGTGTAGAGACGAATGTACTCAGCAAATGGTTTATGAAGTAGAAAATGAACCAGGAATAGTGGCAATACGGTTGCTAAGAGAAGAATATTCGACAGTAAGGGAAAACACATTTAGCCGTGTGAACGGCGAGAGAAAGAGAAATACCATCCTTTGGGATGTGTACATAGATACAAAATTTACCTTTCAGAGGGGATATGGTTCGATAAGAACCGGAGGAGTTAGAGATGATTATTACACAGACACCGTTTCGCATGTCTTTCTTTGGTGGCGGAACAGATATGGAAAGCTTTTTTAAAGAAAACGGCGGTGCCGTTTTGTCTACTACATTTGATAAGTATTGTTATGTGAATGTGCGCCATTTGCCGCGTTTCTTTGACTATTCCACTGAGTTATCTTATTCAAAGACCGAACGAATAACAAATATAGAAAGTATTCAGCATCCAGCAATTCGAAATGCAATGAAGATGTTAGATATGCATGAGATTCGTCTTACCTATGAGGCAGATCTTCCTGCACGTTCTGGTTTAGGAACTTCAAGTTCTTTTGCCGTAGGAATGCTGAATGCTTTTTATGCGTTAAAGGGAAAATATGCTGATAAGAAGAAACTGGCAGATGAGGCAATTTTTTTGGAAAGAAATCTTTGTCAGGAAGCAGGTGGTTGGCAGGATCAAATTGCTGCTTCATTTGGCGGCTTTAATCGTATTAATTTCAATGCAGATGGTTATGACGTTCTGCCGGTGATTATCTCTCCGGAACGAAAGAAACAACTTAATCAGAATCTGATGATGTTCTTTACCGGTTTTACCCGTTTTTCTTCTGATGTTCAGAAAGCAAATGCGGCTAGTAAGGTTGATAAAATAGCTCAGCTAAAAGAAATGCTGGCATTGGTCGACGATGCAGAGAGAGTACTGACGGATAAAGAAAAAGATTTGGATGATTTTGGCAGATTGTTGGATCACACATGGAAGCTGAAACGTCAGACCGGATCTGCTGTTTCTACGAATAGTATTGATGAACTTTATACTAAAGGTATTGCAGCAGGTGCATTAGGTGGAAAACTTCTTGGGGCTGGCGGTGGTGGGTTCCTTGTATTTTATGTACAGCCAGAAAGGCAGGATGCTGTTCGCTGGGCGATGCGTGACCTATTATATATTCCCTTTAAGTTTGAAGATGTCGGAACACGTGTAATTCATTACACACCAGAAGATTATGTACCAAAGGACTAAAGATATGAAAGTAGTGATTATGGCAGGGGGGAAAGGAACTCGTATTTCTTCTGTAGCGAGTGATATTCCTAAACCGATGATAAAAATTGAGGGTGTTCCTGTACTGGAAAGGGAAATAGAATGCCTGAAAAATCAAGGATTCGATGACATTATTATTACCGTGAGTCATCTGGGAAATATTATTATGAATTATTTTGGCGATGGTTCTGGAATCTCTCCAATAACAGGTAAGCCATTTGATGTACACATTGAGTACTATTTTGAAAAAGAACCTCTTGGCAATGCAGGTGCGTTATTCAAAATAAAAGATAAGTTAACATCTGATTTTCTGCTTCTAAATGCAGATGCAATGTTCGATGTAAACTTTAACCGATTTGCTGCGTTTCATCAGGAAAAAGGTGGATTAGTTACACTTTTTACACATCCGAACAGCCATCCGTATGATAGCGGACTTATTATCGCTGATAAGAATGGCATAGTTGAAAAATGGCTTGCAAAGGAAGATGAGCGTCCGAAGTATTACAGGAATCGTGTAAATGCAGGATTGCATGTTATCAACCCCAAAGCGCTAGAACTGCTTGATATCGATGTAGATTCAATAGGTAAGATTGGTGCAAATGGTAAACTAGTCAAAATCGATTTGGATCGTCAATTGTTGAAACCATTAGCGGGGACAGGAACAATGTTTTGCTACGACAGTCCAGAATACGTGAAAGACATGGGCACTCCAGAGAGGTATTACTCTGTATGTTCAGATTATAAAGCGGGCAGAGTTTCTGGAAAGAATTTGAAAAACAAGCAGAAAGCAATCTTTCTTGATCGGGACGGAACTATCAACAAGTATGTTGGATTTTTAAGAAATATAGATGAATTTGAATTGCTTGATGGTGTTGCCGCAGCTATTCGCAAAATCAATGAATCAGGTTATCTTGCTATTGTCGTAACAAATCAGCCAGTTATAGCTCGCGGTGAGGTTTCCTTTGAAGAGTTGAACGAAATCCATAATAAGATGGAAACTCTTCTTGGAAAAGAAGGCGCTTATCTTGATGCAATCTATTATTGTCCGCATCATCCCCATAAAGGATATGAAGGTGAACGTCCGGAACTGAAGATGGATTGTGCTTGCCGTAAGCCGAAGCCTGGAATGCTGTTCAAAGCAGCCGAAGATTTTAATATCGATTTATCACAGTCATGGATGATTGGCGATGGCGAGAATGATATCAAAGCGGGTATTAATGCTGGATGTAAGACAATATTACTTAGTGATAAGCATGAAAACTACGGGCAAACCATTACCGAAAATTCGTTGATAGAATTTGTAAACGACTGTATATAATAGTTCAAAATATATGAGGAAGAAAAATGAAAGAGTTAAAGGAGAAGATTGGAAAAAATGTTGAGATGCTCTGCGAAAGATATCCAGCACTAGAATCAGTCAAGAAAGAAATTATAGAAGCATATTTTTTACTTGCAGAGTCATATAAAAATGGTGGGAAATTGTTGGTTGCTGGAAACGGTGGATCTGCTGCAGATGCAGAGCACATTGTTGGAGAATTGATGAAAAGCTTTAAACTCCCTAGAAAACTAGATATTGATTTTACAGATAAACTTGTTAAAGAAAATGAAGAGCTTGGAGCTGTTTTGGCAGAAAATTTGCAAGGTGCACTTCCTGCCATTGCGCTGGATGGCCATCCAGCATTGTCTACTGCATATATGAATGACTGTGAACCGCTTCTGTGTTTTGCACAGCAGGTAAATGGTTATGGAAGTGCAGGAGATGTATTTTTAGGCATTTCCACAAGTGGTAATAGTAAGAATGTGTTATATGCAGCAATCACTGCACATGCAAAAGGCATGAATGTGATTGGTCTGACTGGTGCTAAAGACAGCAAACTAGAGCAGATGAGTGATGTATGTATCAAAGTTCCGCAGAATGAAACATATATGATTCAGGAATTGCATATGCCGGTGTACCATTGCCTGTGCTTAATGCTTGAATATGAATTTTTTGGGGAGAATTGATGTGATGAAAAAACAGGCACTGCTTAATACTTATATAAATAATGTAACAATGCCGGAAACTATTGCAGCTATCGAGCAGATGATTGAGGCTAATAAAAAATCCTATGTGGTTGCAATTAATGTCGATGTTGTGATGAAAATAGAGCAAGACCCATATCTAAAAAAAGTAGTGGACAATGCAGATATGGTTTTGGTGGATGGAAAACCTTTAGTTTGGATTTCAAAGATGCATGGAAAGCCTTTGAAGGCAAAAATTTCGGGATCTGATTTAGTTCCGCTGTTATGCGAAGTGGCGGCTGAAAAAGGTTACAAGATTTTTATCATTGGTGGAAAAGAAGGCATCGCAGAACAGGCCAAACAGAAACTGGAAACTAAGCATCCCAATATTAAAATCACTGGAACATATGCACCACCTTTTGGATTTGAAAAAAACGATGAAGAGCTTAATAAAATCAATCACATGATCTCTGAAGCACAGCCAGACTTGTTGATTGCGTGCTTTGGCTGTCCTAAACAGGAAAAGTGGATATATGAAAATATTGAAAAATATAGTGCTAAGGTGTCTGTTTGTGCGGGAGCTACGGTTGATTTTCTTGCTGGAAATGTAAAGCGTGCGCCACGTTGGATGAGTGAGCATGGCTTGGAATGGTTCTATCGTTTCTTGCAGGAACCAAAACGAATGTTTAAACGATACTTTGTTGACGATGTGAAAATTATAAGATTAATAAAAAAATACAGGTGAACAAATGGTGTTAGAAAAGCAAAATATCCTATTTATAGTTAGGACAATGGGATTGGGTGGTACTGAAAATGTTGTATTGCAATTATGTGAAATTTTGGCAGGAAGAGTAAACAAGATAGTAGTATGTTCGTCAGGTGGAGTTCATGAGTCGAAGCTTCAGACAATGGGAATCAAACATTATACGATCCAAGACGTTGCAAACAAAAATCCAGTGAGTATGCTGAGAATTTATAGTTCAATCAAATCTATAATAAAAAGAGAGAAGATTACAATAGTACATTCTCATCATCGAATGGCTGCTTTCTATGCCGAACTGGCAGCACCTAAAGGCGTTATTAAAGTTGCTAATGCGCATAATACTTTTCAAGATAAAAAGAAGTTAACACAATTTGCATATCATAATACAGAAATAATTGCAGTGGGAGAAATGGTTAGAGAAAATCTAACAGATTTTTTCAAGATTCCAGAAAATCAGGTAAGTGTGATACATAATGCGGTCAAACCTTTTGAAGGGGTCGTACAAAAAATATCAACCTTAGATATAGAAAAAAAAGAAGGACATATATTGATTGGTAATATTGGTAGGTTGTCTGAACAAAAAGGTATGAACTATTTTATTGATGCCGCTGAAATCGTTACGAGAAACCATCCGGAAGCACGATTTGTCATTGTAGGTGATGGTGAGTTGAAAGATCAGTTACATGAACGTGTTAAGAGTAAACATTTGCAGGATGTGTTTTTATTCCTAGGATATCGCAACGATATACAGAATGTTATTAGTCAGCTGGACTTTGTTGTTCTTAGTTCACTCTGGGAAGGATTGCCACTAACTCCTATTGAAGCGTATTCTGTTGGCAAAACAGTCATCGGAACTGCAGTTGATGGAACACAGGAAATAATTAGAACTGGAATTGATGGATATCTGGTTGAATCAAAAAATGCTACTCAAATTGCAGAGAAAATTGATGTATTGATCGAATATCCAGAAGTTCGGAAGAAAATGGAAGCACAGGCGATACGATGGTATCAGGCTGAATTTTCATTTGAAAAATTAAAAAAATCATATTTGCATTATTATGAAGGATTGCGAGAAAACTGATGGATGAAATAAAAGTTTCTGTAATTGTACCTGCATACAATACAGAGGGATATATTGAACGAATGATAACATGTCTATTGAAGCAGACGTATACAAATTTGCAACTAATATTTATTGATGATGGATCAACAGATAAAACCGCAAAGATTATAAAGAGTTTTAAAGATCCACGAATTGAATACTATTATCAAAAAAATTCAGGTGTATCTGCTGCTAGGAATTTAGGACTAAATAAAGTAACTGGAGATAAAATTTTCTTTTTTGATTCGGATGATACGTTTGGGCCATGTCTTATCAAAGATTGTATTGAATATGTGAAAGCTAACGATGTTGAAAGCGTGCTTTACGGCTATGGAAATAAAATCAATGGGGAGCTTACAGATGAACATGTATTTAAAATAGATGGGATATACCGTAATGATAGAATTTTGAATGAATTATTACCTGCATTTTTGGGGCATTCATTTGATGATGTGAATCAATGGTTGCGAGGCGAAAAGGGGCAAAGAGAAGGGAAAGAGCATACAGCGCTATGGCGAATTATGTTGGACGCATCAGTAGTTAAGGAAAACCAGATTTATTTTGATACTTCTCTTTGGCTAGGTGAAGATACAAAATTTATTAATACATATTTCCTTTATACACATTCAGTAGGAATACTGAAAAAGACATTATACTATTTAACGATTCGCGATGGTAGTGCAAATGTGACAAGCAACAGCAATCCGGTGTTTATGGCTCAAAATAAAGAAAAACTTATAGCTGCCCGAAGCGAAATTGATACTCTTGCTGCAATGCAAGGCGTAGATACGCATATATATTGGCAGGGCACCTTGGTGCTTTCGGCAGTCCAGTTGTCCCTTCGATTATCACACGATAAACGGGTGGTGGAAGATATTTCGGCAATATATGAGAAACAAAGATGTTCAGTGTGCAATTAAAGAATTTAAACCAGAAGTTATGACACTAAAATCTATACCATTTTTCTTATTGAAAATGAAATTGGGTGGAGTCTTGTATATGCTTTCAAAAATTACACCTAATAAGTTGATTAATAAATTTCTTTAGACCACAAAAGATTGGAGCGAATTAGAATTCTGATGGAGAACAAAACACATACAAAAAGCTTAGGAAATCAAATGTCCAAGCCAGTTAAGTGTATTTACTATGCAGTGACATTGTTTGGCAATGCAATCTGGAGTAAGATTCCGAGCCGCCATTTGCGAAAATGGTTTTTTCAGTTACTTGGGGCAAAAATGGGAAAAAAAACATTCCCGTGCCGCCGTGTGGAAATTCTTCTTCCGCAAGGTTTGAAATTAGGCGATGGAGTTGCTGTGGGCTGGTTTGCAGAGTTGGATGCACGCGGTGGTATTACAGTAGATCACGATACGAATATTTCTAGCCATGTAAAGATGATTACAGGAAGCCATGATATTGATGATCCAGACTTTACAGCAGATTTTAAACCCATTCATGTAGGTCATCATTGCTGGATTGGAACGGGCGCTACGATTTTGCAAGGTGTAAATATAGGTGATGGAGCGGTTATAGCAGCAGGGGCGGTTGTTACAAAGGATGTACCTTCTTATGAAATCTGGGGAGGGGTTCCTGCTAGATATATAAGGAAAAGAACAAACAATCTCAAGTACAAAATCGGAGAACCGCCCTTGTTTCATTAAGAAAATTTAAATGGAAAAGTTGGAAGAGATTGTTTCTGGCAGTGAAATCTATAAGGATTTATGTGAAGTTGTATATCTGTTATGACGCAAACGTTGAATATTAGGAGGTTAAAATGGATGCATTGGTAAGTGTGATTGTGCCTGTGTACAATGTTGAAAAATATTTACGGCAGTGTCTGGACAGTCTACTGAGACAAACGTATAAAAATATCGAGGTCATCATGGTAAATGATGGCTCAAAGGATTCTAGTGGAAAAATATGCGATGAATACGCAGAAAAATATGAAAATTTTCATGTGGTACATAAAAAAAATGCAGGACTTGGAATGGCTCGGAATACTGGGCTTGAGCATATTCATGGAGAATATGTTACTTTTTTAGATTCAGATGATTATCTGGAAGAAAATTGCATTGAAGTTCTGTATAAAAATCTTTTGCAATTCCGGGTTGACATGTGTAAAGGTGGGTTTAAACGAGTTGAGAATTCAGGCACGATTGTCTCAATACGTGAGTACGAGAATAAACTATATAAAGGAGCCTGTGCAAAACGGGAATTATTACCACGAATGATAGGAAGTTCACCTTCGCATCATGATAGTGTTGAAATGTGTGTGTGTGGAGCAATTTATAAAACTTCCTTAATAAAAGAATATGATTTGAAATTTGTATCAGAACGAGAATTTATCTCAGAAGATTTGGTATTTAATATTGATTATATGCAGCATGCAGATGGTGCTTGTACGATTGAAGCAGTGGGATATAATTATCGAATTAATCTAAAATCGTTGAGTACTAGTTATCGACCAGATCGATTTGAAGCGAGTAAACACTTTTATCTGGAGATGAAGAACAAACTTCAAGGATTAGGATATGGTAGAGAAACTATGTTTCGACTTGACCGAATGTTTTTCATTTATACGAGAATGTGTATAAGACAAGAAAAAAATGCGCAATCAAAAAAAGTGATAATGAAAATCAATTCAATTAAGCGTATGTGCACAGATTCTATATTGAATAGTGCGATAAAAGGATATCCAATAAATGAACTGGGAATAAAACAACGAGTTTTCTTGAAACTTATCTTTTATAGGTGGTCGTTATTATTGTATGTTCTGTCTTGTTTTAATGTTATTTGAATAGAGGAGTAATAGATGGGAAAAAAATGGGATGTCATAGATATTACAATGCTATGTCTTACATTCTATGAGCCACCAATTGTTCAGCATGAGGTATTTTTAGCATATAAATATGTTGTGATTGTAGCTTTATTTGTAAAATACTGTAAAGAAATCAAAGCTATTTGGAAAATAATTTTTCCAGCAATAATGTATGGGCTTGTAACATTGATTTCTACGGCGGCAAATGCAATGTCAATAAATACAGTAGTGGCTTCTTTTATATATGGAATGCAAATTGTGACAATATTTATTGTTTCACATAGAGCAATTAAAAGGCATGGTATATGTGTATTTATAAATTGGTTAACTTATATATTTGGATTCCTTGCAGTTTTGAGTGATTTACTGATGCTATTTGTAAATTATAATTTTTTGAATCCAAGTGAGGAGTATTTAATAGGAAATAAGTTTGTTATAGCATATGTCCATTGCTTTTGGACTGCATTAGTATTTTACAAATATAAGAAGGAAGATTTTCCATTTTTAAGGAAAGGAAAAATTAACTGCAAGAAATTAAAATGTGCAATCAAAAGCTTTGTTGTGGCAGTACTCTCGTTTTTCATATGTATGAAAGTTACAACTTCTACAGGAATGATTGCGGTTGTTGTATTGACTTTGTTAATGATAATGCCAACTAGAATACAGAAAATTCTATCATCAAATTATGCATTGATTGCAACTGCTGGAATTATGAATATTTTGAATTTTGGAACAGCACAATTGATGACAAATGTTCATGTGCAATATTTTATTCAAAATGTGTTAGGTAAATCGTCTACGCTTAATGGACGTTCACAAATTTGGGCGATAATATTTGAATTTATTAGAAAAAAAGTTTGGATTGGGTATGGATATTACAACGGAGTGATTGAAAAATATCTTGGCTATGGAAATCCACAGAATGGTGTTTTAAAAATACTATTAGACACAGGAATATTTGGATTATTGCTTTATGTCGCTTTGTTATTTATTATGTTGCAACCTTTAAATAGTAAAAAATTCGAGAACAACTTTTCAATGCTTGCTTTTTTATATGCTATGCTTGTAGCATCGTTAGTAGAAATTAATCTTACGCATATGATTGTTTTTATGTCATTGGCAATTATTGCGTTTGGATGTGAAAGAAAGGAATGAATTCATGATAGTTGGTATTTTGTCAATGCAAAGAGTAATAAATTATGGCTCTTTTCTTCAAGCATATGCACTAAAGCGTGAACTTGAAAAAATGGGAAATGAAGTTAGATTTGTTGACATTGAAAGTAATACAGAAACAGATTTAAACAGGAAAAATAGATTTTTGGATATTTTAAATAAGTTCAAACTGGTTGATCACTACTTGATTCGAAGAATCGTAGATAGTAGAAAAAATCGTAAGCTCAATAAAACTATCCTTTATGCGCAGGAAAAATATCTTGGTCTGGATAAGTCGATAATGAGGAGCACGGAATGTAAAGCAGTTGTAATAGGAAGCGATGAAATTTTTAATTGTGATTCAAATAGTGTATGGGGAATTAAAGGACAACGGTTCGGAAATATAGAGAATGTGGATTTTTGTGTAAGTTATGCAGCTTCTTGTGGATATACTGGATTAGAGAATATTCGAGCTGAGGACAGAAAAACTATAGATAGTGGATTAAAAAGACTATTGCATATTTCAGTACGCGATAGAAATACATTCGACTTTGTTGAAGATATATCAGGAAGAATTGCAAATTATAATTTGGATCCCGTTTTAGTTTATGATTTTTATGAAGAAGTAAAAAATGGAGAAAATGAGGGGATTCCAACTGAACCATATATGGTTGTGTATGCATATCATAATCGAATAGATGATAAGAAAGAGATTAAAAGTATTCAAGAGTATGCAAGGAATAATGGTCTTAAAACTATCGCAATTGGTGGGTCCCTCCCCTGGTGTGATGAGTTTGCAATTTTGACACCTTTTCAAGTTCTTGCATATTTTAAGAATGCGAACTGCATAGTCACTGATACATTTCATGGAACTGTTATTGCAGCAAAATATAATAAGCCTGTTGCTGTTATAGTTAGAGATAGTAATTATAATAAATTGCAGGATCTTGTTGAACGCCTTCATATACAGCAGCATATTTATCATAAGGAAAACAATATTGATTCAATTTTGCAAATTAGAGATGACTATGATTTGTGTAATATGGAAATCAAAAAAGGAATTAAGGACACTCATGAATATTTAAAATTATGTGGTTTTTAAAGACCAAATTATATATTTAGTGAACTAGCAAAAATACATACTTATATCATAAGGTTATATTATCGGGAGAAAATTATCCCTGTCTGTATGATAATAAAATACTGCAGAATTGTTGGTTTTAAATGAACTGTTTAGAAGGCATTCAATACCAAATTTGCTTGCGTATTCTATAATGAGGAGAAAGTTGGCATTGGAGAATAAAATGCCTTCATCAAAAATTATTTTAAATTGCCAATTGTTTTCAAGGGCTAGGGAGTTTGTTTTATTCATAAAGGAACCCTATGTTTGGGCTTGTTAAGTTAAGACTTGAATACCTAAATTTTACCACAAATCGATGCTCTTTTTTCATTCACCAACACGTGAAAAGCAATATACAATTATACAGTAACTATGTGTGGCTTTCATCCAAGCTAACCGTTTTACTGTACATAATTTAGGATAAATAATGTAATTGAGTAGGGGGGGGGGAGAAATTAGAGGATGGCAAAAAACAGAAGTGATTATTTAATTAAAAATACAATTATATTTACTATGGGAAATTTGGGATCAAAGCTAATATCATTTTTTTTGGTTCCATTATACACTTATGCGCTTACAGCAACTGAATATGGAGTAGTTGATCTTATTGTAACGGTTGGAACTGTTGCAGTTCCAGTTCTTACATTAAACATTTCTGAAGCAGTTATGCGGTTTGCATTGGATAAAGATGCTGATAAAAAGAAAATAACACAAATAGGAACAGGAATATTGATAATTGGGATGCTACTTGGTTTGTTGATTTTCCCAATATGTCATTCTTTTAATAAGATATCCCAATATTCGGAATTTGTTTACTTTTATGTTGTTGCTTTGTCAATGAGTCAGCTTTATTTGTGTGACTTGCGTGGAAAAGAACTTTTGGTCTATTATTCAATTGGAAATGTATTAAATACTTTTTTTATAGCTGCATTAAACATTCTGTTTCTTGTGGTATTGAAAGAAGGAATTGAGGGATATTTAAAAGCGTATATTATTGCCAATACACTTACTGCAATTTATGCAATTGTAGTAGGAAAAGGATATAAATCTTTTAATTTCTCAGAAATTGATAAAGGACTATTGGCAAGAATGGCCAAATACTCGATAGTATTAATTCCTAATTCGTTTATGTGGTGGATTATGAATTCTTCAGATCGTATTATGGTGTCCAGCATGATAAGTGTGGCTGCTAATGGAATTTATGCTGTTTCATATAAACTTCCTACGTTAGTGTCTACATTGACAACAATCTTTAATCAGGCATGGAGTTATTCAGCAATTCGTGAAGAGGGAACAGCGGATGAAAGCGAATATAATAATAAAATATTTAAAGTTTTAATCGGAATTGTGATGTTAACTGGAATAGGTATATTAACATTTGCAAAACCTTTTTTGAGTGTATATGTATCGAAAGAGTATTATATAGCGTGGAAGTATATGCCGTTTTTGACAGTGGGTTGCGTATATTTGACAATGGCAAGTTTTATGGCAACTAGTTATACAGTTCATAAAGATAGTTTTGGCTATCTTTTTTCTGGAATGTTTGGCGCAATATTTAACATTGTGATGAATTTTATTTTAATTCCTCTAATAGGTGTTTATGGTGCTGCAATTGCTACATGTATCAGCTATATTCTTGTATTTGTTTTCAGACTTTTTCATACAAGAAAGTATATTAAATATAATATAAAGAATAAAGAATTTTTGTTGGGTAGTATAATTCTATTTTTATCTGCTGCCTTAATGTATGTAGACAATTGGAGTGGATTCGGCTTGCAATGTTTCCTTTTGTTAGTTGTTATATGCCTGTTTTCGGATATCTGGTTGCCAATAGTAAGAAAAATGTTTCAATTAAAAAGGAGACAATGATATGATTACAGTATGTGAAAAAGGAAAATGCACTGGTTGTATGGAATGCATTGATATTTGTCCTAAAAATGCAATAAAAGTTATTGATTCATTGATAGAGTATAATGCGATAATTGATCCTGAACAATGTATTCAATGCAATGCGTGTCATAACGCATGTCAAAATAATACTAAACAAGTGTTAACGAGACCCATTTATTGGAAACAAGGATGGGCGCAAGACGATGCTGTTCGTATGCGCTCTTCATCTGGAGGAATAGCAGCAGCAATAGAACAGGGGTTTATTAAAGCTGGTGGGATAGTTTGCAGTTGTACATTTGATTTTGGAAGGTTTGCGTTTGAGTTTGCTGAAACAGAGGATGAAGTAGGTAAATTTACGGGTTCAAAATATGTAAAAAGTAACCCGAAAGGTATATACAGAAAAATTTTAGAAAAACTCAAACTGGGGAGAAAAGTACTTTTTGTTGGTTTGCCGTGTCAGGTTTCTGCGATTAAGCAGTACACAAATAATCACAAAAACTTGTATACAATTGATTTGATTTGCCATGGAACTCCTTCACCACAGATTTTAGACAGTTTTTTGGCTGATTATGGAATTCGATTAAACGAAGCCCAAAGTATAAGATTTCGAGTGAAAGATAATTTTAAACTAGAACAGAATGGAAAGTGCTTTGCTGTTCCAACAACTATCGATAATTATTTGATGACATTTTTAAATTCGACAACATACACAGAGAATTGTTATCAGTGCCAATATGCCAGAATTGAAAGAACTGGTGATATCACACTTGGAGATTCATGGGGGAGTGAACTTGAAAAATGTATCCAGGATAAAGGAATCTCTTTGGTTCTCTGCCAAAATGAAAAGGGAAGAGAACTTATAAATGAATCAAATTTGACTCTTATAGACGTAGATTTGGCAAAAGCAATAGAAAGCAATCATCAGCTATATCAGCCATCACAGAAACCAAAGGAGCGTGAATTGCTTTTTAAAGAACTAAAAAAGGGTAGTGGTTTTAAGAAAGCTGTAAGAAGATGTTATCCTAAGAAATATTTTAAAAATGCTATAAAAACTTTGTTATATAAGATTAAATTTTTTTTGGGGGGGGGGCAAAAGTCACTATCAAGTAGTAGTTATTATGGCTGCAAAGGGTAAAATGAAATAAACATTACGAATGCTAGTGAACTTGTATATAGCTATGACTCAAAAAGAAAATTGAATAACTTTAAAAACTTACAGGGACACATACTATAGACAAAAACTCATGAAAAGTTGTTTATCATGACCTCACAATAAAACGTTCTGTTCTTTGTATGCTGGAAATTATTGTTTATGTAGTATTATTTTTTATTGTGGATAATAACGCTATAGGAAACAAAAGTATTTGATGTTAGGTGAGGAATCTGAATTTAATGATAAAAAATATTAATATGGATAGTACTTTTTTGAAATTAGGTCAACGAAAATTCAAATAATATATTGGAAAGAACCAATCTAGGTAATACGGCATATACAGGAAAAAATGTGGAAGCATATGGCTTTTTCAAATGGCAAATAAATGCGGCGTGTTTGGAGAAAAAACACCGGAGATATTATAGTGGATTCGTAAAATGAATAAACTTGAATATGCTGAGAGAATAAAACATCATTTTGGAGAATAAAATATTAATGAATTTATTGATCTACAGTGTGAAGTATTACATAGTAGCTGCAGATAAATGAAAACAAGTGTGTTAGATGCTACCATTGTTTGAAGGTCTGTCTATATAAAGTAGCGAAAGAAGCATAATTGAGGAAAATAAAAATGAGCAAATACTTTGGAACAGACGGCTTCCGCGGTGAAGCCGGAATTACATTAACATCAGACCATGCGTATAAGGTTGGGCGTTTCTTAGGTTGGTATTATAATGCTCTGCGTGAGAACAGTGGTGATACCAACCCTGCTCGTATCGTAATCGGTAAGGATACTCGTCGCAGTTCCTATATGTTCGAGTACAGCCTGGTTGCTGGCCTGACGGCTTCTGGTGCAGACGCTTATCTTCTGCATGTTACCACCACCCCATCCGTGGCTTACATTGCCCGTGTGGATGATTTTGACTGTGGCATTATGATTTCTGCAAGCCACAATCCATACTATGATAACGGTATCAAGTTGATCAACTGTTACGGTGAGAAGATGCCGGAAGAGACTTTGCTGTTGATAGAGGATTACCTTGATGGTAAGCTCCATGTGTTCGATAAGGATTGGCCGGAGCTGCCGTTTGCAAGCCGTGATCATGTTGGCTGTACGGTGGATTATGTGGCAGGCCGAAATCGTTACATGGGTTATCTGATTTCCTTAGGTATCTATTCTTTCAGAGGTGTCAAGGTTGGTCTGGACTGTGCGAATGGCAGCTCATGGAATATTGCGAAGTCTGTTTTTGATGCTCTTGGTGCAGATACCTATGTTATCAATAACCAGCCAAACGGTACCAATATCAATAACAATGCTGGATCCACCCATATCGAGGGACTGCAGAAGTTTGTTGTGGAGAAAGGTCTGGATGTTGGATTTGCCTACGATGGTGATGCAGACCGTTGCCTGTGCGTGGATGAGAAGGGTAATGTCATCACCGGTGATCATATCCTGTATATTTACGGCTGCTATATGAAAGAACGTGGTAAGCTGCTGAATAATACAGTTGTTACTACGGTCATGTCAAACTTTGGTTTGTATAAGGCGTTTGATGAGCAGGGTATTGGTTATGCCAAGACTGCTGTCGGTGATAAGTATGTTTACGAGTATATGGTGAAGAATGACTGCCGTATTGGCGGTGAGCAGAGCGGGCATATTATTTTCTCCAAGTATGCCAGCACCGGCGATGGTATACTGACCAGTCTGAAGATGATGGAAGTCATGCTGGCGAAGAAGAAGCCGATGAGTGAACTGACAGCACCGTTGAAGATCTATCCGCAGGTGTTGGAAAATATCCGTGTGACAGATAAGAAGGCTGCACAGAATGATCCTGCTGTACAGGAAGCGGTGTCCAGGGTTGCAGAAGCGCTGGGTGATACTGGCCGTATTCTTGTCCGTGAGTCCGGAACGGAGCCGGTCGTGCGTGTTATGGTTGAAGCACCTGCCCATGATATCTGCCAGAAGTATGTTGATGAAGTGGTCAACGTAATTTGTGAAAAGGGATATAAAGCATAAGGTCAATGACGACTCTGGGCAATCATCCAGAGCCGTTTTGCATAATAGGGAAGTATATTAGACGAGAGATTTAAATAACGGGAGGGATAAACCTATGTGTGGAATCGTTGGTTTTACAGGAAAGCGTCCGGCAGCACCGATCCTGCTGGACGGTCTGTCGAAACTGGAATATAGAGGATATGACTCAGCTGGACTGGCTGTCCGTGATGGAGAGGCTCTGGCAGAGGTCGTGAAGGCAAAGGGCCGTCTGACAAATCTGGTCGAGAAAACAGATGCAGGCAAAGCGTTAAAAGGAGCCTGTGGTATTGGACATACCCGCTGGGCTACCCATGGTGAGCCCAGCCAGATCAATGCGCATCCTCATGTTTCTGGTAACTGCAGTAAATCAGGTTCCGGTGCTGTGGAGTCTGAGGTCGTTGGTGTACATAACGGTATTATTGAGAATTACACAGAATTGAAAGAGAAGCTGCTGAAGCACGGTTATACTTTTTACAGTCAGACAGATACAGAGGTGGTTGTTAAGCTGGTTGATTACTATTATAAAAAGTACAGCCTTGGTCCTATCGATGCCATTGCGAAGACAATGGTCCGTGTCCGCGGTTCTTATGCTCTTGAGCTGATGTTCCGTGATTATCCGGGCGAGATTTGGGTGGCTCGTAAGGACAGTCCGATGATCATTGGTATTGCAGATGGCGAGACTTATGTGGCTTCTGATGTCCCGGCAATCCTGAAATATACGAGAAATGTATATTATATCGGGAATCTTGAGTTTGCAAAGCTGACACCGGGCGAGGCTCATTTTTATGATCTGAACGGTGACGAGATCGAGAAGCAGACTACAGAAATCAAGTGGGATGCTGAGGCTGCTGAAAAGGGCGGCTTTGAACATTTCATGATGAAAGAAATCCACGAGCAGCCGAAGGCTGTCCAGGATACCCTTAATTCCGTGATCAGGAATGGTGCTATTGATCTGTCCAACGTGGAGATCAATGAGGACGAGATTAAAAACTTTGAGCAGATTTATATTGTTGCCTGCGGTTCTGCATGGCATGTTGGTATGGCTGCTCAATATGTACTGGAGGATATGGCAGATATCCCGGTACGTGTGGAACTTGCGTCAGAGTTCCGCTATCGTAAAATGCCAGTTAATCAGAAAGCCCTGGTGATCGTTGTCAGCCAGTCTGGTGAAACAGCAGATACACTGGCAGCATTGCGGCTTGCAAAGGAAAAGGGTATCGCTACGATGGCGATCGTCAATGTGGTTGGCAGCAGTATTGCCCGTGAAGCAGATAAGGTGTTCTACACACTTGCTGGTCCGGAGATCTCTGTTGCTACGACTAAGGCATACAGCGCACAGCTTGTGGCTATGTACTGTCTGGCTGTTCAGTTTGCAAAAGTCAGAGGAAAGATCACAGATGAGCAGTATGGTTACTATATCTCTGAGCTGCAGACTATTCCGGAAAAGATGCAGAAGGTCCTGGAAGATAAAGAACGTATCCAGTGGTTTGCTGCAAAGTATGCCAATGCCCATGATGTATTCTTTGTGGGCCGTGGTATTGATTATGCAGTTTGTCTGGAGGGCAGTTTGAAGTTGAAGGAAATCAGCTATATCCATTCTGAAGCATACGCAGCAGGTGAGCTGAAACATGGCACGATCAGTCTGATCGAGCAGGGAACGTTGGTCATTGGTGTATTGACTCAGAGCGGACTGTATGAGAAGACTGTAAGCAATATGTTAGAGTGCAAGAGCCGCGGATCCTACCTGATGGGGCTGACTACATATGGCAAATACGAGATTGAGGATCAGGTGAACTTCACTGTGTATGTGCCGAAGGTGGATGAGCATTTCGTGGGCAGCCTGGCAGTTATTCCTCTGCAGCTTCTGGGCTATTATGTTTCTGTTGCAAAGGGTCTAGATGTTGATAAGCCGAGAAATCTTGCAAAGAGTGTTACAGTGGAGTAAAAATACGTGTACAAGGCTGATTTATTTGCAGATTTGTGATATACTAAAACGCGAGTGAAAGATTGAAATAATGCCGTGTGTGAAACACATACTCCTTCAGAGCTAAAGCACACACGGTATATTTTAAAACTTGACATATAGTTTATAACGAAAATAAAACAAACCAAAAAAGGAATACAAGAAAAATGAAC
The DNA here is from genome assembly GCF_003478985.1 of Ruminococcus sp. AF20-12LB. Taxonomy (NCBI): domain Bacteria; kingdom Bacillati; phylum Bacillota; class Clostridia; order Eubacteriales; family Oscillospiraceae; genus Ruminococcus; species Ruminococcus sp. AF20-12LB. The sequence continues at coordinate 202,660 of NZ_QUGH01000002.1, forward strand.
CTATCAAAAATACACCACATCGCAATCATCGTATCCAACTACGAATCCGCAAAGGATTTCTACGTAAACAAGCTTGGATTCTCCATCATCAGAGAAAACTACCGTCCGGAGCGCAGGGACTGGAAGCTGGATCTGCGTGTGGATGAGCACACGGAGCTGGAGATTTTTGCAGAACCAAATCCACCGAAGCGGGTGAGCCGTCCGGAGGCTTGTGGCCTGCGTCATCTTGCTTTCTGTGTGGAGAGCGTGGAGCAGACGGTGAAAGAGCTGGCGGAGGTCGGGATCGAATGTGAGCCGATCCGTGTGGATGATTTTACCGGCAAGAAGATGACGTTTTTTCATGACCCGGACGGACTGCCGCTGGAACTGCATGAGTAAGGGGAGATGGAACAAATGATATTTCGTAAGGGAGTAAAAGAGGATTTTGACAACATAAAATCTCTGTACTGGGAGCTGATTGACCAGGAGCAGGGTGATCCATCGTTTCCACATTGGAAGAAGGGTATCCATCCTTCTGATGAAATGCTGCATAACAGTATTGGTAAGGAGGAACTGTATGTACTGGCAGATGGCGGCGAGATTGCGGCCTGTGCGATAGTTAATGATGAAAAGGTGGATGGCTACGCAGATGTGCCGTGGCAGATCGATTCGGATGAGGTTATGGTCGTTCATGTTCTGGCAGTGCATCCGGAGCAGCGTGGTAAGGGTCTGGCCCGGAAATTGATGGAGCACATTGTAGGATCGGAAAGAAAAGCCGGAGTATGATGTCGGGAAGATCCTTAAGGAACTGATGGATCCGGCTGTTGTGTTTTATGAAGCGGGAATGTCTTTGCGGGTTATCGCAGATGAGCTGGGGCTGAACTCGATCAAGGTTCGGAAGCTGTTTATCACGGCCGGTGTGTATGCATCGGATGTGGCAGATAAGATCAGTGTTGGAGCTGAGCGGCAGCGGAGGTACAGAGCGATGAAGCGGTGGAGGAATGCCACAACAGAAGAAGGATCAGCAGATGTTCGTATAACAGCGAGATCAAAATGAAATAATGGTTGACGGAACTGGGAAAGAACGTACTGTTCGAGCAGGGTTTGCATATGTTGCATGAAGTAAAACAGCCATCAACTTGTTATTTGCTCTATGAAATGGTAAAATCAAAATAAAACAGGTGAGTTGTAACCTCGTGCTTGAGGAACAGCTTCAGAAAGGAGTCTGAAAAGCATGGGAAGATTTGTGAACCCGGACAACAGTGCATTTCAGGTTGCTCTTAACTCCAGAATATATGTGGATAAGACTGGCCTGATCGAGTACACAAACAGTGTTCTTGATACAACAAATGCTTATATCTGCAATAGTCGGCCACGCCGGTTCGGAAAATCTTATGCAGCTAATATGTTGGCTGCGTATTATAGCAAAGGCGCAGATTCTGAGCAGATGTTTTCTGGATTGCAGATAAGCAGGGAGGCCGACTTTAAAAAGCATCTTAACAAGTATGATGTGATCCATATCGATATTCAGTGGTTTCTGGCAAACTGTGATGATGCGGATAATATAGTGAAGCATGTCACGGAGGCGGTTCTGGATGAATTGCGGGAGGTTTATCCGGATGTTCTGCCACTTGAAGTATCTGGCTTGCCGGATGCACTTTCAAGAATCAAAGATAAGGTGGGACAGAAGTTTATCGTCATCATTGATGAATGGGATGTACTGATTCGTGATGAGGCGGCCAATAAAAAAGCACAGGAAGATTATATAAATTTCCTGCGAGGAATGTTCAAAGGAATAGAACCTACAAAGTATATTCAACTGGCGTACCTTACAGGTATTCTTCCCATAAAGAAGGAAAAAACACAGTCAGCTCTGAATAACTTTGATGAGTTTTCTATGCTGAGCCCAGGCAGTCTCGCACCGTATGTTGGTTTTACTGAGAATGAAGTGCGGAAACTGGCAGAAGAATATCATCAGGATTTCGATGAGGTAAAGCGTTGGTATGATGGATATCTGCTGAATGGTCATCAGGTTTATAATCCGCGAGCAGTTGTCGGCGTGATGCTTCGGGGAGAATTCAAGAGCTATTGGTCAGAAACAGCTTCGTATGACGCGATTGTTCCGCTGATCAACATGAATTATGGCGGCTTGAAAACAGCTATTATTGAAATGATCTCTGGTGCAGAGGTTAAAGTAAACACAGCAACCTTTAAGAACGATACAGTAAGCATCAAAAGCAAGGATGATGTGTTAACCTACATGATTCACCTGGGCTATTTTGGATATAACCCCAAATTAAAGACTGCCTTCGTGCCGAACGAAGAGATTCGACAAGAACTTACAGCTGCTGTTGAAAGTAAGCAGTGGAATGAGATGCTGGAATTCCAGAAAAATTCGGAACATTTACTTGATGCTACGTTGGACATGGATGGAGTAGAAGTTGCTGCTCAGATTGAAAAAATCCACAACGAGTATGCGTCTTCCATTCAATATAACAATGAGAATTCGCTGAGCAGTGTTTTGGCAATTGCATATTTAAGTGCAATGCAGTACTATTTTAAACCTGTCCGGGAATTGCCGACAGGCCGTGGATTTGCTGATTTTGTGTTTATCCCAAAGATAGAGTACTGTTCATCTTATCCGGCGTTGATCGTAGAGCTGAAGTGGAATCAAAATGCCCAGACTGCCGTGATGCAGATTAAAGATAAAAAATATCCTTCTTCAATTCTGGATTACACAGGTGAAATCCTGCTTGTTGGGATCAACTATGATAAAACCAGTAAGGAACATCAATGTTTGATCGAAAAATATGAAAAAGAGTGACTTTGGAACATAATTGTATAATAAAAAAACACAAAATACAAAGACTGCCGCAGGTTTCGCGCCTGCGGCATTTTGCAGTTTGTACAAAAAACACAGAAAATATATTGGAAAAAGAGCGGGAAAAGGGTATAATGTCAGAGAAAGTGTGATTGATAAAATACAGACGTTTTTTTCTGCTTTGTCAGGTCATAAATAAGTGAGGCGGAGGATGTAACAATGGAACAGCAGCATATGTTTACCAACCGGATGATCCGTAATCTTCTGGTGCCGGTAGTGCTGGAACAGATTTTGAATTCGATAATGGGAACCGCAGATACCATGATGGTCAGCAATGTGGGATCTGCGGCTCTTTCTGCGGTATCGCTGGTGGATTCCATCAATGTGCTTCTGATCCAGGCTTTTTCGGCGCTGGCAGCGGGAGGCGCCATTGTCTGCGCCCAGTATATCGGACAGAGGAATTACGAGAAGGCGAACATGTCTGCCAGGCAGGTGCTTTTTATCATCACAGCGATCTCTGTAGTGGTGTCTGCAGTCTGTCTGATTTTTCAGAAGCCGCTTTTGAGGCTGATCTTCGGTGCGGTGGATGCGGATGTTATGCGTGCATCGGAAACCTATTTCTTTTTCACGGCACTGTCATTCCCCTTTATTGCGGCTTATGATTCTGCGGCTTCGATCTTTCGTGCCCAGGAGAATACCAAGGGGCCTATGACCATCTCCATGATCTCCAATATCATGAACATTGGCGGAAATGCGGTTCTGATCTGGGTTTTCCACCTTGGTGTTGCAGGAGCGGCGATCTCCACACTGGTTTCCCGTATTTTCTGTGCAGTGGTTGTTCTCTGGCAGCTGCGTAAGGATCGTCAGCCTGTCGTTGTGAGGGATTACCTGAAGATCCGCCCGGACTGGAGCATGATCGGACGGATCCTGGGACTTGGGATCCCTTCGGGAATTGAGAACAGCATGTTTCAGCTTGGAAAGCTTGCCATCCAGTCTACGGTTTCCACACTGGGCACAGCAGCCATCGCAGCGCAGGCAATGACTAATATCCTTGAGAACCTGAATGGTATCGCAGCCATCGGAGTAGGTGTGGGCCTGATGACTATCGTAGGCCAGTGTCTTGGTGCCGGTCGAAAGGATGAGGCGGTCTATTACATAAAAAAACTCTGCGTCATTGCAGAGGCAGTTATTATCGTAAGCTGTCTGATTGTGTATGTTTTGGTCAGACCGGTAACGATCCTTGGCGGAATGGAGAGTACCAGTGCGGAAATGTGCATCCACATGATCACATGGATCACCATCGTAAAGCCTGTGGTATGGACAATGGCGTTCGTGCCGGGGTATGGTCTTCGTGCAGCCGGTGATGTGAAGTTTTCCATGATCACCTCCTGCTGTACCATGTGGGCATGCAGGTTCTGTCTCTGTGTTTTCCTGATCCGTGTCCTGGGCTTCGGGCCTATGGGTGTCTGGATCGGAATGTTTGCAGACTGGACTGTTCGTGGGATTATTTTTACCTGGCGTTTCCACAGCCGCAAATGGCTGGAGCACAAGGTGATTTAAAAAGGAGGGCGTCGTATATATGAAGAACGGACTGGAAGATCAGTATGTCATAAAAAACAACAAGCGCCTCCGTTACGGCTACACAACAGGCTCCTGTGCAGCCGGGGCAGCCAGGGGTGCAGTTCGGATGCTGCTTTCTGGAGAAACTCTTTCCGAGGTAGAGCTTGATACCCCAAAGGGGATCACTCTCACATTACAGCTTCACGATATTACCCGGGGCGAAACCTATGTCTCCTGTGCTGTACAGAAGGATGCAGGTGATGATCCGGATACCACCAACGGGATCCTGGTCTATGTAAAAGCGGAGGAGTTTTCTATTTCAGCGTCAGAACAGGCCGGGCAGCAGCGGAAAACAGAGAAATCCCGGCCTCAGATCATCCTGGACGGAGGGATCGGTGTGGGTCGTGTCACCAAGCCGGGACTTTCCCAGAACGTGGGCGAGGCGGCGATCAATCCGGTTCCCAGAGCCATGATCCTGCGGGAAGCCGAAGAGGCGGCCCAGGAATATGACTACGAGGGCGGTCTGAAGCTTACCGTATCCGTCCCCCAGGGGGAGGAGATCGCGAAGAAAACCTTTAATCCCCGTCTTGGCATTCTTGGCGGGATCTCCATACTTGGAACCAGCGGGATCGTAGAGCCTATGAGTGAGAAGGCTCTGATCGAAAGCATCCATGTGGAGATGAAGCAGCATTTCTGCCAGGGAGAAAACTATATCCTGGTGACACCGGGGAATTACGGTGCGGATTATCTCAGGGAGCATATGTCCATTCCCTTTGAGAACAATATCAAGTGCAGCAATTATGTAGGAGAGACCATTGACATGGCCATTGATATGGGCGTAAAGGGCATTCTTTTTGTGGCTCATATCGGTAAGTTTGTAAAGGTTGCCGCCGGGATCATGAATACCCATTCCCACTGTGCTGACGGAAGGATGGAGGTTCTCTGTGCAAGTGCCATCCGTGCAGGGGGCTCTCTGGAATGTGCCAGAGAGATCCTGGAGGCGGGGACTACCGATGAGGCGCTGGCTGTTCTTGACAGCTATGGTATCCTGAAAGAGACTATGGCTGTGGTCATGGAGAAGATCCAGTTTTATCTGGACCACAGGTCTTATGAGCAGATCCTTTTGGGCGCTGTGGTGTTTTCCAATGTATACGGACTGCTGGGGCAGACTCGGGATGCAGAAGAGCTGATCCATAAGATACAGGAGCAGGCAGTCGGGGTGAATGATATTTCATGACAGGAAACCCCGGTCCGGATGGAAGTTTTTTAATTTCAGGACAAAATTTGATATAAATAACAGACAGGTTTTATCCTGTCTGGAAAATATAGTTAGGAGGAAAGAAATATGGCAGGTAAATTATATGGTGTAGGTGTAGGACCGGGAGATCCGGAGCTTCTTACCTTAAAAGCACTTCGTCTTGTAAAAGAGGCAGAGGTGATCGCACTTCCGGGACAGGTTCCGGAGGATACGGTAGCGTTTAAGATCGTGGAGGGGGCTTATCCGGAGCTTGGAAAGAAGGAGCTTCTTGCAGTTCCTTTTCCAATGTCCAAGGATCCAGAGGTGCTGAAGAGCTATCACGATGCAGGAGCAGATAAAGTCAAGGCTGTTCTGGATCAGGGGAAAGATGTGGTATTTCTCACACTGGGAGATCCTACCGTGTATTCCACATATCTCTATATCCATCACAGACTTGTGGCGCAGGGCTATGAGACGGAGATCGTCTGTGGTATCACATCTTTCTGTGCAGTTTCTGCACGTCTGAACACCGGACTTGTGGAGAAGGCAGAGCCTCTTCACGTGATCCCGGCTTCCTATCAGATTGAGGATGCGTTGAAGCTTTCCGGTACCAAGGTCCTTATGAAGGCCGGAAAGAAAATGAAGGATGTGAAGGCGGAGCTTCTTTCCCAGGGGGCAGAGGCCATGATGATCGAAAACTGCGGAATGCCGGATGAAAAGATCTACCGGACCGTGGAGGAGATCCCTGAGGATGCAGGATATTATTCCCTGATCATTATCAAAGAAAACAAAGACAGAAGAGAGGAATAGATTATGGTACATTTTGTAGGAGCAGGTCCGGGAGCACCGGATCTTATCACAGTAAGAGGTAAACAGTATCTGGAAGAGGCAGATGTGATCATCTATGCGGGATCTCTTGTAAATCCCCAGCTGCTGGAGTATTCCAAGGATGTGTGCACCATCCATAACAGTGCAAAGATGACCCTTGAGGAAGTGATCTCTGTTATAGAGAGAGCAGAGGCTGAAGGTAAGATGACCGTTCGTCTCCACACCGGCGATCCATGTATCTATGGTGCGATCCGTGAGCAGATGGATATCCTGGATGAAAAGGGAATCCCCTATGATTCCTGCCCGGGTGTCAGTGCCTTCTGCGGAGCTGCATCTGCACTGAACCTGGAGTATACACTTCCGGATATTTCCCAGAGTGTGATCATCACAAGAATGGAAGGAAGGACACCGGTGCCGGCAAAAGAGAGTATTCAGTCCTTTGCCGCTCATAATGCGACTATGGTTATTTTCCTCAGTACAGGTATGCTGGAGGAGCTGAGCCGCAGACTGGTGGAGGGCGGATACCGTGAGGATACACCGGCTGCCATCGTCTACAAGGCAACCTGGCCCGATGAGAAGAAGTTTATCTGTACAGTGGGTACTCTGGCCCAGACAGCAAAAGAGAACAAGATCACAAAAACAGCGCTTATGCTGGTAGGTGATGCGGTCAATGCTGCAAGCTATGACAGATCCAAGTTGTATGATCCGGGCTTTACCACAGAGTTCCGTGAGGCTACGAAATAAAATATGAACATTTCCATCATTTGCTTCAGTATGACAGGGCTGGAGACAGGGGAAAGACTTCAGAGGGCTCTGGAAAAAGAGGGTGAGAGTGTCACCCTTTCAAAAAAGAGCCGGTACCTTCCGGATCCGATCTCTGTTTCCACCTCCCAGTGGGCAGGGGAACAGTTTCGGACAGGAAAAGAGGGCGTGATCTTTGTTGGTGCCTGCGGGATTGCAGTGCGCAGTATCGCACCTTACATTGCCGGAAAAAAGACGGATCCGGCTGTGCTGGTGATCGATGAATGCGGAAAATTTGTCATTGCTCTTCTTTCCGGACATCTAGGCGGAGCCAATGAGCTGGCTCTTCGCTGTGCCGGATATCTTAAGGCGGTGCCGGTTGTGACAACAGCCACAGATCTTCACAGCCGTTTTGCAGTGGATGTTTTTGCAAAAAAGAATGGCTGTGCTATTTTTCATATGAAGGCTGCAAAGGAGGCTTCTGCGGCCCTTCTTGCGGGAGAGAGCGTTGGCTTTTACAGTGAGTTTCCATGGGACGGGGAGCTGCCGGAGGGTCTGGTGCTTTGCGGAAAAGACGGAAGGCCCTCAGCTGCAGCGGATCCGGAGAATGGTGAGACAGCCGGTGAGGCACCGGAAACAGGTATTGCGGTGACGATCCACAGAGGCTGCCGGCCCTTTAAAAACACAGTCCATGTGGTGCCGCCCGCTGCAGCTCTGGGAATGGGCTGCCGCAGGGGAAAGGATGCAGCCTCCATCCGGAAGGCGGCAGAGGAATGTCTGAGAGAATCGGATGTTTACAGAGAAGCGCTGAGCGCTATTGCCAGTATCGATCTGAAGAAGGAAGAGGTGGGACTTCTTTCTCTGGCAGAAGCCTGGCAGCTTCCGTTTCTGACCTTTACAGAGGAAGAGCTGAAGGCAGTGCAGGGTGAATTTACCCCGTCACAATTTGTAAAAAAGATAACAGGTGTAGAGAATGTCTGTGAGAGAAGCGCGGTTCTGGGTTGCGGACAGGGTACACTGATCAGAAAAAAAACAGGCCGGGACGGTGTGACCACCGCCCTTGCAGCCGGAAATCGGAGGATACGTTTTGAGTAAGATTTATGTTGTAGGAATTGGCCCGGGTGCGTATGACCAGATGACTGGAAGAGCGATCCGTGCATTAAATGAAAGTGATGTGATCATCGGTTACACCGTATATGTGGATCTTGTAAAGGAGTATTTTGCAGGTAAAGAGTTCATGACCACACCGATGAAAAAAGAGGTAGACCGCTGTGTACTTGCTTTTGATGAGGCAAAAAAAGGAAAAACCGTTTCCATGATCTGCAGTGGTGACGCCGGTGTTTACGGTATGGCAGGTCTGATGTATGAGGTGGGAGAAAACTATCCGGATGTGGAGCTGACCATTATCCCGGGTGTGACAGCAGCCACAGGCGGCGCCGCAGTGCTGGGTGCACCGCTGATCCATGATTTCTGCCTGATCAGCTTAAGTGATCTTCTGACTCCGTGGGAGAAGATCGAGGCAAGGCTTCTGGCAGCAGCACAGGCGGATTTTGTGGTATGCCTTTACAATCCGTCCAGCAGAAAACGTAAGGATTATCTTCAGAAGGCCTGTGATCTGATGATGAAATACAAGTCTCCGGATACTGTCTGCGGCACGGTTGCCCAGATCGCACGTGACGGCGAGACTGCACAGGTTATGACACTGAAGGAGCTCCGTGATACAGAAGTGGATATGTTTACTACCGTATTTGTGGGAAATTCACAGACTAAGAATGTAAACGGCAAGATGGTAACACCAAGGGGATATAAGAATGTATAAAGCCATTGTTTTTGCAGGGACCACCGAGGGCTATGCGCTCTGTGAGTTCCTTGCGGAAAATCATGTTCCGGTCTATGCCTGTGCAGCCACGGAATATGGCGGCTCCCTTCTGAAGGAAAATGAATTTCTCCATGTCAGCGCCGGAAGGCTGAAAACCGAAGATATGGAGGAGCTTTTCCGAAGGGAAGCGCCGGAGATCGTTCTGGACGCCACTCATCCCTATGCAGCAGAGGTGACAAAAAATATCCGGACTGCCTGTGAGAACGGAAGCATCCGCTATCAGCGTGTTCTTCGCCCGGAGGGGGAGAAGAACAGGGAAGCCATCTATGTGGAAAGCACGGAGAAGGCGGCAGAGCTTCTTTCCGGCACAGAGGGGAACATTTTTCTTACCACAGGAAGCAAGGAGCTGTCTAAATTTACAGTGATCCCGGATTACCAGGAGAGGCTTTTTGCCCGGGTGCTGTCCATCCCTTCCGTGATCAGCTCCTGTGCGGAGCTGGGGATCGAAGGAAAGCATCTCATCGGTATGCAGGGGCCATTTTCTACAGAGATCAACGAAGCCATGCTTCGACAGTTTCAGTGCAGCTATCTGGTCACCAAGGATACCGGTCTGGCTGGTGGATTCCCGGAAAAGATGGAGGCTTGTCAGCGCTGCGGCGTCACACCTGTGATCATCGGAAGACCATTGCAGGAGGAGGGGCTGTCCCTGCCGGAAGCAAGGGTATTTCTGGCAAAGCTGTTCGGCCTTACCCTGTCACAGAGGGTTTCTCTTGTAGGCATCGGCATGGGTGCGGAAAAAACCCTGACTTTGGAAGGAAAGAAGGCCTTTGATGAGGCGGAGCTTCTGATCGGTGCAAAGCGTATGACAGATGCCGTACAGAGGCCGGGGCAGATGGTTCTCCATGAGTACCGCAGTGATAAGATCGTGGAGTATATCAAGACACATCCACAGTACCGTACCGTAGCCATTGCCCTTTCCGGCGATGTGGGCTTCTACAGCGGTGCAAGGAAGCTGATCGATCTTCTGGATGGCGATGTCCAGGTGATCTGCGGGATTTCTTCCGTTGTTTATTTTATGGCGAAGATTGGTCTTTCCTGGGATGATGCCAGGATCGTCAGTGCCCATGGAAGAGACTGCAATCTGATTTCCCTGATCCGGCATAACCCCAAGGTTTTTTCCATTCTGGGAACAGAGGATGGGGTAGCTCGTCTGGCTTCTCGTCTGGTTGCGTATGGAATGGGTGATGTGACCCTCTATGTGGGCGAAAATCTTTCCTACGAAAATGAAAAGATCTTTCATGCCAGTGCGGCAGAGCTTACAGAATACCGGGGAGATGCGTTAAGCGTGGTAACTGCGTGCAATGAAAAGGCAGTACCTTTGCCCGCAGTTCACGGGATCTGTGATGAGGAATTTCTCCGTGGGAAGGCGCCTATGACAAAGGAAGAGGTGCGTACGGTTTCTCTGTCCAAGCTTCGGCTTCAGGAGGATTCTGTCTGCTATGATGTGGGAGCGGGCACAGGCTCGGTTTCCGTTGAGATGGCGCTTCGTGCCTGGAAGGGGCAGGTCTATGCCATCGAGAAAAAGGAGGATGCCCTTGCTCTTCTGAAAGAGAACAGACGGAAATTTGCCACAGACAATCTGGAGATCGTGCCGGGTACTGCACCGGAAGCGATGGTGGAACTGCCTGTTCCGACACATGCCTTTATCGGCGGGTCCTCCGGAAATATGAACGAGATCATCCGGCTTCTTCTGGACAAAAATCCAAAAGTACGGATCGTGATCAACTGCATCACACTGGAGACGGTGACGGAAGCCATGAATGCCATACGAGATTTCAGCCTGACGGATGTGGATATCGTACAGCTGTCTGCGGCAAGATCAAAATCTATCGGAAGGTATCATATGATGATGGGTGAGAATCCGATCTATATCATTTCCTGCAGCGGAAGAGGGGAGGAGATTTAGGTGAAGATCCCGAGAATACTTCTTGCGGCAGGTGCCAGCGGAAGCGGAAAAACCCTGATCACCTGCGGGCTGCTTCAGGCGCTGGTGAACCGTGGCCTTAAGGTGGCTTCTTTTAAATGCGGCCCGGATTACATAGATCCTATGTTCCACAGCCGTGTGATCGGTACAAGATCCCGAAACCTGGATACATTTTTTACAGATGGAGACAGAACCCAGTATCTTCTGGCAAAGAACGCATCGGACTGTGAGATTGCAGTGATGGAGGGAGTCATGGGGTATTATGACGGTGTAGGAGGGATTACCTCCAGAGCCAGCGCCTATGATCTGGCCTCTACCACAGATACACCGGTGATCCTGATCGTAAACAGCCGTGGCATGAGTGTTTCCCTGGCTGCCTATGTAAAGGGCTTTCTGGAATACAAAAAGGACAGTCATATCTGCGGCGTGATCTTTAACCAGATGTCTCCCATGCTGTATCCCAGGATGAAGAAGCTTCTGGAAGAGGAGCTTTCCGTAAAGGTACTGGGATATGTTCCGAAGGTGGAGGACTGTGTGATCGAAAGCCGTCATCTGGGGCTGGTGCTTCCGGAGGAGATCCCGGAGTTGAAAAGCCGTCTGCAGAAGCTTTCTGAGGTGCTGGAGAAAACTTTGGATATCGATGGGATCCTGGAGCTTGCAGGGGGAGCACCGGAGCTTGCGGCGCCGGAGCCGGAAATGCTTATACAGAAGGATACTGCCTTCGGATACCGGACAGAGGAAAAGGTACGGATCGGTGTGGCGGATGATGAAGCCTTCTGCTTTTTCTATGCGGATAATTTAAATCTTCTGGAGCAGATGGGAGCGGAGCTGGTGCGTTTTTCACCCATTCATGACAGAGAGCTTCCGGAGGATCTGGACGGGCTTCTTTTAAGCGGCGGTTACCCGGAATTAAACGGGGAGGCGCTGGAAGAAAATCAGGAAATGTGCACCCGGATCCGGGAAGTTATCCTGGACGGAATGCCCTGTCTGGCAGAATGCGGCGGATTCATGTATCTTCATCAGGAGATGGAGGATATGGAAGGAAAGCAGCGCAGAGTCTGCGGGGTGATCCCTGGAAGGGCTTACCGGACACCGAAGCTGAACCGGTTCGGTTATATCACCCTTACGGAAAAACAGGATACCGGACTTGGTGAGATCCCGGCTCATGAATTCCATTATTTTGATTCCACAGATTGCGGAGAGGATTTTCATGCGGCAAAGCCGGCATCTAAAAGAGGATGGGATTGTATCCATGACCGGGGCAGGCTGATGGCAGGATTTCCGCATCTTTATTATTACGGAAATCCCAGGGTTCCGGCACGCTTTCTAAAGAACGCACTGGAATATAAGAAGGAACGGAGGCAGAAAAAAGATGCTGAAATATAGTCTTCCTGCACTGGTCATAGGATTTGTGCTGGATCTTCTGATCGGGGATCCCAGATGGCTTTATCATCCGATCTGTGTCATCGGCAATCTGATTGCAGTGCTGGAAAAGGTGATCCGGAAGATTTTTCCGAAAAATCACGGCGGTGAGCTGACAGGAGGCTTTCTGATCGTAGTGCTTGTCTGTCTGTTCAGCGGCGGGGTGCCGCTTCTGGTGCTTTATTATCTTTACCGGTATCTGCCGGTGGCCGGATTTGTGCTGGAGGTTTTCTGGTGCTATCAGCTTCTTGCCACCCGTTCCCTGAAGGATGAGAGTATGAAGGTTTATGACCGGCTGAAAAACGGGACTCTGGACGAGGCACGCTATGCGGTGTCCATGATCGTAGGCCGTGATACCAGAGAGCTTACGGAAACCGGCGTGACAAAGGCTGCCGTGGAAACCGTTGCGGAAAATGCATCCGACGGCGTGATCGCCCCCATGTTTTATATGGCTATCGGCGGAGTGCCGCTGATGTTTTTGTACAAGGGTATCAATACCATGGATTCCATGCTTGGATATAAAAATGACAAATATCTTTATTTCGGCCGTATTGCGGCAAAGCTGGATGATGTGGCCAATTATATCCCTGCCAGGATCTCCGGATGGCTGATGGTGGCAGGAACTGTTTTTACAGGAATGGATACAAAAAATGCGGCAAAGATCTACAAACGTGACCGGAGAAATCATGCAAGCCCCAACTCTGCTCAGACAGAGGCTGCCATGGCCGGAGCGCTGGATGTACAGCTTGCGGGAAATGCATATTATTTCGGGAAATTATATGAAAAACCCACGATCGGGGATCCGATCCGCCCGGTGGAGCCGGAGGATATCAAAAGAGCTAACCGGCTGATGTACGCGGCATCCATACTGGGTGTGGTTGTATTTGGACTGCTCAGTGCGGGGATCCGGTTCGGGTTATTAAGGTAACAATAAATACAGACAGGAGAATGACCAATGACAAAACACATACATGGAGGAGACGTATATAAACATAAAGACTGCCTGGATTTTTCGGCAAATCTGAATCCTTTGGGAACACCGGAAAGTGTGAAGCAGGCCATTATCCACAGTCTGGATCATATTGCACAGTATCCCCAGGTGGGATGCGGCGTTCTCAGGGAAAGAATCGCAGAATCAGAAGGGGTAAAAGCGGAAGAGGTAATATGCGGTAACGGAGCAGCAGAAGTGATCTTTACGCTCTGTCATGCAGTAAAGCCAAAGCGGGCTCTGATCCCGGCGCCTACTTTTGCGGAATACGGACAGGCTCTGGCCAGCACTGGCTGTGAGCTGGAATATTACATGCTGACGGAAAATGACGGTTTTGTGCTCAGTGAAGCCTATCTGGATATCCTCCATAAGGGACTGGATATGGCTTTCTTATGTAACCCCAACAATCCTACCGGCATGCTGATCCCCCACAGGCTTCTGAAAAGGATCCTGGAGAAATGCAGAAAGCTGGATATCCTGCTGGTGGTAGATGAATGTTTCCTTGATTTTGTAAAGGAACCGGAAGAGTATTCTCTGAAGCGTTCTCTTTCCGGGTTCAATAATCTTTTTATCCTGAAAGCATTTACAAAAAGATATGCCATGGCCGGGGTGCGGCTGGGCTATGGCCTTTGTTCTGACAGAAAGCTGATAGAAAGGATGGAGCTCTGCGTTCAGCCATGGAATGTTTCCACCATGGCCCAGGCAGCCGGGCTCCAGGCACTTACAGAGACGGAATATGTAGAGGAGGGAAGACAGCTTGTTTTTCGGGAGGCACAGTGGCTGAAGGATGAGCTGGTCCGCATTGGGTATAAAGTATTTCCGTCGGAAGCAAATTATATTTTCTTTAAAGGACCGGAGGAGCTGTTTGACTTCTGTCTGCGCAAGCGGATTCTGATCCGTGACTGTAGCAATTATCCGGGTCTTACAAAGGGGTATTACCGGATCGCGGTAAAGCGCCATGAAGAAAATGTAAAACTGATCGAAGTACTTGAGGGAGGTATATTATGGCAAAAGCAATAATGGTACAGGGAACCATGTCCAATGCCGGAAAAAGCCTGCTGGCTGCGGGACTTTGCAGGATCTTTAAGCAGGATGGATATCGTGTGGCTCCTTTTAAATCACAAAATATGGCACTGAATTCCTTTATCACAGAGGATGGTCTTGAGATGGGACGGGCCCAGGTCATGCAGGCAGAGGCAGCCGGGATCCGGCCGTCTGTCCTGATGAATCCGATCCTTCTGAAGCCAACCAATGATGTAGGCTCCCAGGTGATCGTAAACGGAGAAGTTCTTGGAACCATGAGTGCCAGGGATTATTTCAAATATAAGAAGACCCTGGTCCCGGATGTGATGAAGGCGTACAACGCTCTTGCAGCGGAAAACGATATCATTGTCATCGAAGGTGCGGGAAGTCCTGCCGAGATCAATCTCAAGGATGAGGATATTGTAAATATGGGTATGGCAAAGATGGCCAAGGCACCGGTCCTTCTTGTGGGAGATATTGACCGTGGAGGTGTTTTTGCTCAGCTGATCGGTACGGTAGAGCTTCTGGAGGACGATGAGAAGGCTATGGTAAAGGGGCTGATCATCAACAAATTCCGCGGAGATAAGACTATTCTGGACCCTGGTGTTGTCATGCTTGAGGAAAGAAGCGGGATCCCGGTGGTGGGTGTGGCGCCTTATCTGGATATCCAGGTGGAGGATGAGGACAGCCTGACGGAGCGTTTTGACCGGAAGCAGGAAGCCGGTGTCATTGATATCGCAGTGGTCCGTACACCAAGGATCTCCAACTTTACGGATTTTAATCCTTTTGAGAGCATTCCCGGAGTTTCTCTCCGCTATGTAAAACACCCGAGAGATCTTCACTCTCCGGACATGATCATCCTTCCTGGAACTAAGAACACCATGGGTGATCTGATCTGGATGCGGGAAAGCGGAATGGAGGCAGCAGTTCTCAAGGAAGCCTCCAGAGGCAAGCTGATCTTTGGTGTCTGCGGTGGCTATCAGATGCTGGGTGAAACCTTAAGTGACCCTCATGGAGTTGAAAATGGCGGTTCCATGAAAGGGATGGGACTTCTTCCCATGGAAACGGTATTTGCCGAAAAGAAAACCAGGACCAGGGTGCAGGGGCATTTCGGTCAGCTGTCCGGTGTGTTTGCTCCTCTTTCCGGTGCGGAGATCGAGGGCTATGAGATCCATATGGGCGAAAGTATCCTGAAGGAGAATGCAGGAACAGCAACGAAGATTACAGACAGCGTCAGCGGTAAGAAAAAAGAAGAGGGTGCTTTTGCGGGAAATGTGTGCGGAACCTATATCCACGGCGTTTTTGATAAGGAAGCATCTGCAGAGGCGATCATACGCGTGATCGGCGAGAAAAAAGGGATTGATGTGGAAAATATGACAGGCGTGGATTTTGCGGCATTTAAGGAACAGCAGTATGATATCCTGGCTGCAGAGCTGCGGAAGCATCTGGATATGAAAAAAATCTATGAGATACTGGAAAACGGGATTACGGAGGAAGAATAGAAATGAAAGTAGAGCTTGAAAATGTAAAACCCATGGAGATCGAAAAAAGAAGCTTTGAGATCATCACAGAAGAGCTTGGGGATACTCCCCTGATCCCGGGAACCGAGCTGATCGTAAAACGCTGCATCCACACAAGCGCAGATTTTGATTATGCAAAAAATCTCTGCTTCTCGGAGGGGGCAGTGGAGAAGGCAATGGACGCCATCCGCAACGGTGCCTGCATCGTCACAGATACCCAGATGGCAAAGGCCGGGATCAACAAGCGTGCACTTGCCCGCTACGGCGGTGAGGCTTACTGCTTCATGTCCGACGAGGATGTGGCTGCCCTTGCAAAAAAGAACGGGACTACCAGAGCCACAGCCAGCATGGACAAGGCAGCAGAGATGGATAAAAAGCTGATCTTTGCCATTGGAAATGCACCTACCGCACTGGTACGTCTTTATGAGCTTATTGAGAACGGAAAGCTTTCTCCTGAGCTGATCATCGGTGTGCCGGTAGGATTTGTGAATGTTGTGCAGTCCAAGGAGCTGATCATGCACGCAGATGTGCCTTATATTGTGGCAAAAGGACGCAAGGGTGGAAGCAATATTGCTGCGTGCATTGTAAATGCCCTGCTCTACATGATCGATAACCGGAGAGATTAGGAGCCGGTAACCTCCTTCAGAAGCTGACAGGCAGGCAGAAAATCCTTGGATGGAATGGAGGAGCAGGAGAGGACCAGGGTGACCTCGGCTCCGTTTTCTCTGAGAACCTCCAGTCCCAGACCACGGTTCCGGGCTCTGTCTGTCAGTTCACTGCCTGTGAGAGAACAGGGAAGAGTAAGGGCAAGGCTGGTTCCTGCGGCTCCTGTTTGGATCTGGCAGTCCTGGCCGAAGGTTTCCCGGACAGCCTGGGAAAGAGCCTTCAGCTTCTGGGAATAAAGGCGGCGGAGCTTTCTTGTCTGGGAAGCCAGATGCCCGTCGCGGATAAACTGGCAGAGCGCGATCTGTTCTGCCTTGGAAGCAGTCTGATTATAAAAGGCTGCTTTTTTTGTATATTTTTCCCGGAGAGAGCGCGGCAGTACCATGAAGCTGACACGGATGGAGGGCAGCAGCAGCCTGGAAAAGGAACCGATATAGACAACGTTTTCACCACCTGCAAGACCGAAAAGTGAAGGCGTCGGCTTCTGGAAATAAACAAATTCGTTTTCGAAATCATCCTCAATGATCAGATGGTCATTGATCTCTGCATGACGGATCAGCTCCAGGCGTCGTTTTACCGGCATGATCTCGCCCCATTTCGTCATGTGAGCAGGAGAAACATAGATCACATCGCAGCTTTTGTCCCGGTAATGGACATCAAAGCCGTAATCCTGAAAGATGGTGCTGCATGTGGTGAAGGACGGTGTGGGGAACGAAACGGTTTTCCGTTCATGGATCAGAGGGCAGAGGATCTGGAGAAGGGGCTGGAGACCGGCCCCTACTACAATGTCATCCGGGGAGCAGATCACATTTCTGCGTTCCCGGATATAGTCTGCGAGAACCTCCCGGAAATCGCTTTCGCCCTGGGGTTCGCCATAAGAAAGCATACGGTCGCCCTGGCGGAGGGCGCTTTTGATGTAACGCTGCCACAGATCAAAACGGAAGCTTTCCCGGTCAACACCGGAAGAGGCAAAATCATAAAGGCAGGGCGTGATGTCCTTATCCTGTTTTTCGGGGGTAAGCAGATGCTGCTTGGAAGCAATGCCGGTGACATAATAGCCGCTCTGTGCCCTGGCGATGATATAGCCGTCTGCTGCCAGCAGAAGATAGGCATTTTCGATGGTGGTACGGCTCAGCTTCAGCTCCTGGGCGCATTTGCGGAGGGAGGGCATTTTGCTTCCGGGAAGGAGACGGCCTTCCAGGATCAGCTTCCGGTAATAGTGGTAAACCTCCAGATAAAGGTGTTCTTTTTTGTGTTCTGCGGATATATTTAACATAAGTATGATGATTTCCTTCCAAAAATGATTGCGTAAACCTGACAGTTCATTCTATAATATTACAGAAAAAAACTCAAGACTGGAGAATTACCATGAAAAAAATAGCAGTGATCAATGATCTTTCCGGGCTGGGGAAATGTTCACTGACAGCAGCGATCCCGGTGATCTCGGTGATGGGAGTCCAGGCGTGTCCACTTCCCACCGCTGTTTTAAGCAACCAGACCGGTTATGAAAGTTATTTCTGTGAGGATTTCACAGAGCATATGGAACCATATATGGATCAGTGGAAAAAAAGAGGATTTTTCCCGGATGGGATCTATACAGGATTTCTTTCTGATGATAAGCAGGCAGACAGGATCCTGAAATTTATGGATGCGTTTGCAGGGAAGGATACTCTGATCCTTACAGATCCGGTGATGGGGGATGACGGCGCGGTTTATCCGATCTATACAGAAGAGCTTCGCAGCCGGTTCTGCGAACTGACACGTCGTTCCTATGTGATCACACCGAACCTTACGGAAGCCCTCCTTCTTCTCTACGGAAAAGAAAAAATGGAGGAGATCTGGAATAAACTGCAAAAGGCATCAGAGGCCCGGCGGATGGAAGAGATCCGGGAGATCGGGTGCGGACTTGCCCGGAAATTTTCACTTCCTGCCGTTGTGATCACCGGAGTGGATCACAGGGAGGAGGGGCAGCCTCTGAAAATGGGAAATCTTGTCCTGGAAAACGGAAACAGCTCCTGGGTATTTGCAGAGAAATCCGGCGGAAGCTATTCCGGGACAGGAGATCTTTTTGCATCCGTGCTCAGTGCAGGGCTGGTAAAAAGATATTCCATGAAAACCTGTGCAGAGCTGGCCGTGGATTTTATCTCGGCATCGATCCGGGATGCGGTGGAGGAAGGAACAGACCGTAACGATGGTGTATGCTTTGAACAGCATCTCGGCATGCTGCTTCCATAAAAACATAAGGGGATAAAAAAGAGCTGACCGTCAGGCCAGCTCTTCCCATTTTTCATAAAGCTCTTCCAGTTCTTCAGCGATGGCTGCTTTTTCGCGGCTCAGCTTTGTACATTCCGCTACATTGGTGCAGACATCCGGAAGGACCATGGTTTCGTCGATCTCGCTGTCTCTTGTTTCCAGCTCTTCGATACGGGCTTCGACTTTTTTCAGCTCGGCTTCCCGTTTTCGTTTCTTTGCCTGTTCTTCCTTCATCTGCTGCCAGGAAAGCTTGTTCTCGGAAAACGTTTTTTCTTCGGCAGGTGCCTCCGGAGAAGTACTTCCCGGTGCATAGGTACTGGTCAGCTCATCCTTCTTTTCCAGATAGTAATCATAATCACCGATGTAATTTACCACTGCCTGGTTTGTCAGCTCCATGATCCTGGTCGCAGTCTGATTGATAAAGTAACGGTCATGGGATACATAAAGGACTGTACCGGTGTAGCTGACCAGTGCTTCCTCCAGGATCTCCTTGGAGGCAATATCCAGATGGTTGGTAGGCTCGTCAAGGATCAGGAAGTTGGCTTCGGAAAGCATCAGCTTTGCAAGGGAAACACGGCCTCTTTCTCCACCGGAAAGTGCGGAGATTTCCTTGAAAACATCATCTCCGGTAAAGAGAAATGCGGCAAGCATATTTCGGATCTCGGTCTCTGTGAGAGTCGGATAAGTATCGGAGATCTCCTGGAAAATTGTCTTGTCCATATGCAGAACATGATGTTCCTGATCGTAATAACCGATCTGCACTTTGGAACCAAGGGAAAATTTGCCGGCATCTGCTTCAATAAGACCGTTGATGATCTTCAGCATGGTGGTCTTTCCGGTTCCGTTGTTTCCGATCAGTGCCACACGCTCGCCTCGTTTGATATCAAAGGAGATATCGGAGAACAGGGTCTGTCCCGGAAAGGCCTTGGAAAGCTCTTCTACGTGGAGCACATCGTTTCCGCTTAACACCCGTGGCTCCAGAGAGATACGCATCCGGTCCTGGAGCTCAAGAGGTTTTTCGATCCTCTGTACACGGTCCAGCATTTTTTCACGGCTTTCCGCACGCTTGATGGATTTTTCACGGTTAAAGGATTTCAGCTTGGCGATAACGGCTTCCTGATGCTTGATATCCCGCTGCTGATTTAAGTATGCCTTGTACTGTGCGTCACGAAGCTGAGCCTTCTTGAGAGCATAGGCAGAATAGTTGCCGCTGTATACGCGGGTCTGTCCGGCTTCGATCTCAATGACCTTGGTGACCACCTTATCCAGAAAATAACGGTCATGGGAGACGATAAAAACAGCTCCCGGATAATTCAAAAGATAAGTTTCCAGCCAGGAGATGCTTTCCATATCCAGGTGGTTGGTTGGCTCATCCAGAAGCAGGATATCCGGCTTGGAAAGAAGCATCTTGCCCAGTGCCACACGGGTTTTCTGACCGCCGGAAAGAGTTTCGATCTGCTTGTCA
Source organism: Ruminococcus sp. AF20-12LB (assembly GCF_003478985.1). NCBI lineage: Bacteria > Bacillati > Bacillota > Clostridia > Eubacteriales > Oscillospiraceae > Ruminococcus > Ruminococcus sp. AF20-12LB. The sequence goes on from NZ_QUGH01000002.1 coordinate 222,963, forward strand.
TAATCTTCCTCCGTGAAGCCGAGACCCTTTAAGACACCGGTCAGCTCACTTTTGTAAGCGTATCCGTTTTCCAGTTCAAACTGATGAGTTAGACGGGTATAGGTTTCCATCAGACGGTTCAGATCATCACCGGTCACGGTGTTCATTTCCTGTTCCATATTGCGGATACGGCGTTCCATATCGATGATGTGCTGCTTGGTGGTAAGAAGCTCCTCGTAGATGGTATGATGTCCGTGGATATCCTGGTACTGGGCAAGATAGCCGATATTTTTATCCCGGGCAAGCACCACGGTACCGGAATCAGCAGAAAGCTCCTGCATGATGATCCGCAGCAGTGTGGTCTTTCCTGCACCGTTGCAGCCGATCAGAGCAGCCTTTTCACGGTCTTCAATGTGAAAGGATGCATCATTTAAAATTACTTTTTCGCCAAAGGCCTTGCATATATTCTGACATGATAAAATCATAAAAACTGTCCTCCTGTATAAAGAATCACCCCTGTTTATGCCTGAACAGGGAAAAATCCTCCACCTATTATAACGGAAACTGCCGGGATTTCAAAGAAAAAATCAATTATTAGAAAAATTATAAAGAAATTTGTACAGAATAGACAACTTTAATTGACAGGAAAATGTCAATTCGTTATAATTAACCTAGTGTAAGGTAAGGAGGAAAACTATCGTGGAGACAAAACAAATCTCGAAAGCGGTGATTAAGCGTCTGCCACGCTATTACCGCTACTTAGGAGAGCTGATGGAAGACAATGTAGAACGTATTTCTTCCAATGAATTAAGTAAGAAGATGCATACCACAGCTTCTCAGATCCGTCAGGATCTTAATAATTTCGGCGGTTTTGGGCAGCAGGGGTATGGCTATAATGTACATTATCTTTATACAGAGATCGGTAAGATCCTGGGACTGGATACCGTTCATCCGATGATCATTCTGGGTGCTGGTAATCTGGGACAGGCACTTGCCAATTATGTGGATTTTGAGAAGCGTGGCTTCAGGCTGGTTGGTATCTTTGACGTAAATCCTGTGCTTGAGGGCATCGCAGTCCGTGGACTTGAGATCCAGATGCTCAGTGAGCTTCCGTTTTTCCTGAGAGAGAATAACGTGGAGATCGCAATCCTGACACTTCCTAAGAACAAAGCCAAGGAAATGGCAGATATCCTGGTGGAGAACGGGATCAAGGCAATCTGGAATTTTGCACATCTTGATCTTGAGACACCGGATGATGTGATCGTAGAGAACGTTCATCTTTCCGAGAGTCTGATGACACTGTCTTATAATCTCAGTAAATACAGGCAGGAACATGTGGATAAGTAAGAATTGTTAAGCTGCCGGAGACGGCAGCTTTCTCTATGATAGAGGGGAGGCAGAAGACAGAATGAAGAAGCTTGTTACCTGCAAAGAAATGAAGGATCTGGACTCCACAACGATCCGTGAGATCGGAGTTCCCTCCGAGGTTCTGATGGAGCGGGCAGCACTGAAGGTGGTAGAGGAAACAGAAAAGTATCTCCAGAAGGACGAAAGGATCCTGGTAGTTTGCGGAAGCGGAAATAATGGCGGTGACGGTATCGCTGTTGCCAGATTGTTCCATCTGAAGGGGATTCGGGTAGAGTTTTATATGGTCGGAAACAAAGATAAAATGACCAGAGAGACAGCTCTTCAGTATAAGATCGCTTCCGGTTATCGTGTCCCGGAGGTGAATAACCCGCAGTGGAGTGAATATACTACTATAGTAGATGCCGTGTTTGGGGTAGGCCTGACGCGTCCGATCGAGGGGCATTATGCTGATATCATCCATGAGATGAACAGTGCGAGGGCCAAAAAGATCGCAGTTGACATCCCGTCAGGAGTGAACGGAGATACTGGCCTGGAAATGGGAATTGCCTTCAGCGCCGATCTGACTGTCACATTTGCCTACCGGAAAAGAGGCCTTTGCTTTTATCCGGGAAGACTGTATGCAGGAAGGATCGTTACCGCCGATATCGGGATCTATGAACAGGAAGCTGTGACTGCATCTGCCGCCTGTCTGGAAAATAAAGATCTGAAGCTGTTTCCGGAACGTGATCCCGGCGGAAACAAGGGTACCTTCGGAAAAGTGCTCTTTGTGACCGGAAGTGAGGGAATGTGCGGAGCTGCTTATTTAAGCGCCAGTGCAGCACTTCGTGCCGGTGCGGGAATGGTAAAGATCCAGACTGTGGAAGCCAACAGGATCCCACTGCAGATACTCCTTCCGGAGGCTATGGTCTGCAGCCGCTTTGATCAGGAATCCAATGAACAGCTTCTATCCTGGTGTGATGTGATCGTGATCGGACCGGGACTTGGAACATCAGTGGCCAGCCGTGAGAGAGAACAGTGGTTTCTCACGGCGGCTGCCCGGGAGAAAAAACCGCTGATCCTGGATGCTGACGGTCTGAACCTTCTGGCTGCACATCCTCAGTGGCACCAGTATCTGGGAGAGCATGTGGTTCTGACACCGCATATCGGAGAAATGAGCCGGCTCAGTGGCAGAACGATCCAGGAGATCCAGCATGAGATCGCAGATACTGCATTGAAATGCGCTGCGGAAACAGGCTCTGTGTGCGTATTGAAGGATGCATGTACAGTGATCGCAGATGAGAAAGGACAGATGTATCTGAATCTTTCCGGTAATTCCGGAATGGCAACTGCAGGAAGCGGAGATGTGCTTTCCGGGATCCTGGCAGCAGTGTTATGTATGTATCTGAAAACGGAGGAACAGCCTCCCATGGTTTTAAAGGCCGCGTTAGGTGTTTATCTTCACGGACTTTGCGGTGATCTTGCAGCCGCTGAAAAAGGAAAGCGCAGTATGCTGGCGGGAGATATCATAGAATATCTGCCCAGGGCATTAGCTATAGGTGAAGAGGAGTCGGAATTATGAAAAAATACGAGAGAGTAAAAGCACTGGTATCACTGGACGCCATTGCCCACAATTTTGAGGAAATGCATAAAAATGTCAAAGAAGGGACAAAGATCATCGCTGTGATCAAAGCGGATGGTTATGGCCATGGAGCCAGAGCTATTGCCCGTCTGATCCAGGACTATGACTATATCTGGGGATTTGCAACAGCTACTGCAGAGGAGGCACTGGAGCTTCGGCATGCAGGGATCACCAAGCCTGTCCTGATCCTTGGCCTTGTATTTGAGGAATATTATGAGGAACTTGCAGCCAATGATATCCGGATTACCATATCGGATCTTAATACAGCGGCAGAATATGCAAAAGCAGGTGCACGCATTGGAAAAAATGTACATATTCATCTGGCTCTGGATACGGGAATGACAAGGATCGGATATGCGGATATTCCGGAAAATGCGGTAAAGATCGAAAAAATCTCAAAAATCCCGAATCTGGTGATCGAGGGAATGTTTACTCATTTTGCCAGGGCGGATGAGGCTGACCGTTCTCCTGCACTGGTGCAGCTGGACCGTTATCTCCGTTTTGCAGAGCTTCTGGAAAAAAGAGGCGTTCATATCCCGGTACGTCACTGCTCCAACAGTGCAGGTATCATCCGTGTTCCGGAAGCAAATCTCAATGTCGTTCGTGCCGGCATCACCATTTACGGTATTTATCCGTCAGAAGAAGTAGAACGTGATATCGTGAAGCTGACACCTGCAATGGAGCTGAAAAGTCATGTATCCTATGTGAAAAATGTGGAACGCGGAACAGCGGTAAGCTATGGAGGAACGTTTGTTACGGAACGTTTTACCAGAATGGCAACGATTCCCGTAGGTTATGCAGATGGCTATCCGAGACAGCTTTCCAATAAGGGCTGGGTCCTGATCCGGGGCAAAAAGGCTCCGATCCTCGGACGTGTCTGCATGGATCAGTTTATGGTTGATGTCACAGATATCCCGGAGGTGAAGGCCGGGGACGAGGTCACCCTGATGGGAAGAGACGGAGAGGAATTTATCAGTGTGGAGACACTGGGAGATCTTTCCGGAAGATTTTCCTATGAATTTGTCTGCGGGATCAGTAAACGTGTTCCGCGAGTTTATATCAAAGACGGTAAGGAATGTGGAGAAGAGGAGAGCTTTTTCCAGTAGATCCGTAAATACCCGGATCCGGAAAACGCCGGGTCAGACATAAGGCCGGTAAAAAAGTACCACGCATGGTATACACAAAGAAATTGTGGAAATACTTATCTGTAAAAAGGAATACGGCTTGCAAATAAGCCGGACCAGAATCGGAGTGTGAATTGTGTGGTTATAAAAAGAGGGGATATTTTTTATGCGGACTTAAGACCTGTAGTGGGCAGTGAACAGGGCGGCATCCGTCCGGTGCTGATCATCCAGAACGATGTAGGCAACCGTCACAGCCCCACAGTGATCTGTGCGGCAATTACATCAAAAATGAATAAGGCAAAGCTGCCGACACATATTGAGATCGATGCATCTGCCTACGGGATTGAAAAGGATTCCGTGATCCTTCTGGAACAACTCCGCACCATCGACAAGCGGCGTCTGAAGGATAAGGTGTGTCATCTGGACAGTGCTATGCTTGATAAGGTGAATCATGCGCTTGAGATCAGTCTGGAACTGACTTTTTAAGGGGAACATGAGGAATTTTGACCGGTTTGTTTTCTGATTCTTGACGAAATCTTTCATAAGTGCTATATTAAACCGAGTTGCAATTATGTAAAACGGTACCCAAAATGAGCAGGGCACGAAAGAAAATATACGGTAACAAGGAGAGGAAGATACCATGTCAGGACATTCAAAATTTGCCAACATCAAACATAAGAAAGAGAAAAATGATGCCAAGAAGGGTAAGATCTTCACAGTCATCGGCCGTGAGATCGTTATGGCAGTAAAGGCCGGCGGCCCGGATCCTGCAAACAACAGCAAGCTTCGTGATGTCATCGCAAAAGCAAAAGCGAACAACATGCCGAACGATACTATCGATCGTGGAATCAAGAAGGCAGCAGGTGCGGATTCTGCAGACAGCTACGAGAAGGCTGTATATGAGGGATATGGTCCGAACGGTGTTGCCATTATCGTAGAGACTCTTACAGATAACAAAAACCGTACTGCAGGTAATGTACGTAACGCATTTACCAAAGGTAACGGAAGCATCGGAACACAGGGATGCGTATCCTTTATGTTCGACCAGAAGGGCCAGATCATCATCGACAAGGAAGAGCTTGAGGATGAGTGCGGTGAGATGGATGCGGACGAGCTGATGATGACAGCTCTGGATGCAGGTGCTGAGGACTTCAGCGAGGAAGAGGACAGCTTTGAGATCATCACAGCACCGGACGATTTCAGTGCTGTACGTGAGGCTCTTGAGAAAGCCGGGATCCCGCTTGTAGAAGCACAGATCGCCATGATCCCGCAGACATATGTGGAGCTGACTGACGACCAGGCTATCAAGGATCTTCACAGAACACTGGATCTTCTTGATGATGACGATGACGTTACTGACGTATGGACAAACTGGGACGAGTGATCTCTGAATAGAAAATAATATTTTGCATATAATACCTCCAGAATTTCAGATTCCGGAGGTATTTTTTATGGAAAAACAGAACGAAGAGGGAAAACAGAAGGAACTGGACCGGGAAGCGAGTCAGAACGAGCAGATCCGGGAAACCGGGCAGGCAGTGCTCGATGGAAATTCCCGGAAGCATAAAGTGGAGCTTCTGACGGTGATCGGGGAGATCGAAGGCCATGAATCCGCGCCGTCTCACAGCAAAACAACCAAGTATGAGCATGTACTGCCAAAGCTGGCTCTCATTGAGGATGATGAAGAGATCGAGGGGCTTCTTATCCTTTTAAATACGGTAGGAGGAGATGTGGAGGCAGGACTTGCCATTGCGGAGATGATCGCGTCTCTGAGTATCCCTACGGTTTCCCTGGTGCTGGGCGGGGGACATTCCATAGGTGTACCCATGGCGGTATCAGCAGATTATTCCTTTATCGTGCCAAGTGCTACCATGGTGGTCCATCCGGTGCGTCAGAACGGAATGTTTATTGGCGTGGCGCAGTCCTACCGCAATATGGAAAAGATCCAGGACCGGATCATTGCCTTTGTATCCGGACATTCACATATCACGGCAGAACGGATGGAGGAGCTGATGCTGGATACCTCCCAGCTTGTAAAAGATGTAGGAACTATGCTGGAAGGGGAGGAAGCGGTAAAGGAAGGGCTCATCGATGAAGTAGGAGGGATCCGGGAGGCACTGGACCGATTGTATACCCTCATCGAAAGGAAAAAATCGCAGAAATAACCAGTTTTGTATGTGGTTTTTGATGATGTTAGTTGCATAAGACTAATATGGTTGCGCTGTGCTGTGGTAAAGAATTTTGACAGAAATTGTAAATCTACTCTTGTCATATGCTGATTTTTAGCGTATTATTAATAAAGGTTTATAATTTGCGCGAGGAGGAAGACCATGTATAAGGTTTTAAAAGCTGAAACGCTGGCAGCTAAGATCCATCTTATGGTTGTGCATGCACCACGTGTGGCAAGCCATTGTCTGCCAGGACAATTTATCATTGTTAAACTTGACGAAAAGGGAGAGAGGATCCCGCTTACCATCTGCGATTACGATCGCGAGGCTGGTACAGTCACCATCGTATTCCAGGAGATCGGAGCATCTACCATTAAGATGTCCGCACTGAAAGAGGGAGATTCATTCCGTGATTTCGTAGGACCTCTGGGATGTCCGTCTGAGTTCGTCCATGAGGATATCGAAGAACTTAAGAAGAAAAAAATGGTATTCGTAGCCGGTGGTGTCGGTACCGCACCTGTTTATCCGCAGGTTAAATGGCTCCATGAGCACGGCATCACAGCTGATGTTATCCTTGGTTCCAAGACTAAGGATATGGTTATCCTTGAGAAAGAGCTTGGCGCTGTTTCCAATCTTTATGTTACAACAGATGACGGTTCCTATGGCCGTTCCGGTATGGTAACAAAGACTCTTGAGGATCTTGTGACAAATGAGGGCAAGCATTATGACGTCTGTGTAGCGATCGGACCGATGATCATGATGAAATTTGTCTGTCTTCTTACCAAGAAGCTTGGTATCCACACAATTGTCAGCATGAACCCGATCATGGTTGACGGAACCGGTATGTGCGGCGCTTGTCGTCTCCAGGTCGGTGATGAGATCAAATTTGCCTGCGTAGACGGACCGGAGTTCGACGGACATCTCGTTGATTTCGATCAGGCTATGAAGAGAAGTCAGATGTATAAGACCCAGGAGGGCCGTGCATTACTGAAGCTTCAGGAAGGCGATACCCACCACGGTGGATGCGGACATTGCGGAGGTGACAACTAATGGCAGATGCAAAAATGTTAAAAAAAGTTCCTGTAAGAGAACAGGATCCGAAGGTACGTGCGACAAACTTCGAGGAAGTATGTCTTGGATATAACCAGGAAGAAGCAATGGAAGAGGCACAGAGATGTCTCGGGTGCAAAAAACCGAAATGTGTAGAGGGATGTCCGGTATCCATCGATATTCCGGGATTTATCGAGCACATCAAAGAGGGCAACATGGAAGAGGCTTACAAGGTGATCGGTTTATCTTCCGCACTTCCGGCTATCTGTGGTCGTGTATGTCCGCAGGAATCCCAGTGCGAGGGACAGTGTATCCGCGGTAAGAAGGGCGAGGCTGTTTCTATCGGTAAGCTGGAGAGATTCGTTGCAGACTATGCTCTGGAGCATGATATCAAACCTGCAGGAGCAGAGGTTAAGAACGGACATAAGGTTGCAGTGATCGGTTCCGGTCCATCCGGACTTACCTGTGCAGGTGACCTTGCAAAGGCAGGATACGATGTAACTGTATTCGAGGCTCTTCATGAGCTTGGCGGTGTTCTTGTTTACGGTATTCCGGAGTTCCGTCTTCCGAAGCAGAAGGTTGTCAAGAAAGAGATCGAGAAGGTCAAAGAGCTTGGCGTTAAATTCGAGACAAACGTTGTCATCGGTAAATCCACTACCATCGATCAGCTGATCGAGGACGAGGGATTTGAGGCTGTATTCATCGGTTCCGGTGCAGGACTTCCGATGTTCATGGGTATCCCTGGTGAGAATGCAAGCGGTGTATTCTCCGCAAACGAGTACCTGACAAGAAGCAACCTCATGAAAGCATTCGATGATTCCTACGATACACCGATCGCAGCAGGCAAAAAGGTTGCAGTTGTCGGCGGTGGTAACGTTGCCATGGATGCTGCAAGAACAGCTCTGAGACTTGGTGCTGAGGTACATATCGTATACAGAAGAAGTGAGGCAGAGCTTCCTGCACGAGCAGAGGAAGTTCATCACGCTAAGGAAGAGGGCATCATCTTTGATCTTCTTACAAATCCGAAGGAGATCCTCGTTGATGAGAACGGCCACGTAAACGGTATGAAGGTTGTCAAGATGGAGCTTGGTGAGCCGGATGCATCCGGAAGAAGACGTCCGGTAGAGATTCCTGGTTCCGAGTATGATATGGATGTAGATACTGTTATCATGTCTCTTGGTACTTCACCGAACCCGCTGATCTCTTCCACAACCAAGGGCCTTGACATCAACAAGAGAAGATGTATCGTTGCCGAGGAAGAAACCGGTAAGACATCCAAGGACGGCGTATATGCCGGTGGTGATGCCGTTACAGGTGCAGCTACCGTAATCCTTGCCATGGGTGCAGGTAAAGCTGGTGCAAAAGGTATCGACGAATATCTGAAAAATAAATAAGCAGAAAGTCTGTTTATAAACAGATCCTCCGACTGTGTTTTCTGATGCAGCCGGAGGATTTTTTTTCTTGCAGATCAAAAAAGAACATTTGTTTGAAACTTTTGCCAAGTGAAGATTGTAAGTTTTACTCAGTTATGCTATAATGTGTTGGAAAAAATTTAAGAAAAGGAAATATCATTATGTCAGTGATACATGCGATTATATTGGGAATCATTCAGGGAATCACCGAATTTCTGCCGGTGAGCAGCTTCGGACATCTCTGTGGAGTGCAGGATCTTTTGGGCGGTACCAGAGGTTCCGGTGTGCTTTTTGAAGTGATGCTCCATCTGGGAACTATGATAGCTCTGATCCTTGTTTTTCTGAAGGACATCAAGAAGATCGGGATCGAGCTGATCGGAATGATACTGGATCTGATCGGAAATGCCAATATTTTTCTCTATAACCGTAGGACTGGGAAAGAGCTTACCTATGCAAAGATCATAAGTGGAACTTATCGGAAGCTTACCGCCCTGATCATGGTATCCACCATTCCTACAGTCCTGATCGGATATCAGTGCAAACGACTTGTTGTGCGAAGCGCATCCTCACACATGTTTTCCGGGATCGGAATCCTTCTTACAGGTGTGATCCTCCTTGTTGTGGACTACAGTAATGTCAATGGCAGCAAGGGAACAAGAGAAACCAGTTTTGGAGATGCTATGTGGATGGGTATCTGTCAGGGCCTTTCCGTGTTTCCGGGACTTTCCAGACTTGGACTTACCATGAGTGCAGGACTTTTCTGCGGCCTCGGACGGAAGTTTGCAGTGAAATATTCGCTGTTGATGAGCATTCCGGCTGTGTTGGGAGCTTTTTTTGTGGAGATGGGAGAGTTCACTTCTGTTCATATGACTGTTGGCCAGGGATTTACTTATGTTCTTGGAATGATCGTAGCCGGGATCACAGGCTATCTGGTGATCCGTTTTATGCTTAAGCTTTCGAATCAGGTCAGACTGCGTTATTTTGCATTTTATTCTTTTGCAGCCGGAATCCTTATTCTGGCAGCGAATTATATTTGATATCAACTGGGAGGAGTCTGACAATGGCAGCTTCAAAAACGACAAAAAAAAGAAAAAGAAAACCTGCGGCGAAGCAGCAGCCTGTCGGTAACCGCTTTCAGACAGAGATCCTGATCCTTGTGATGTTTGCGGCCTGCCTGATCCTGATGATCAGTGCATTTGGTATGGGAGGGATCGTAGGAAATGCCATCAGTGCCGTATGTTTTGGCATCATGGGACTTTGCGCATATATTTTCCCGATCCTGCTTTTTGCCGGAGTTACGTTCCTGATCGTGAACAATACCAACCGCCTTGCCTACAAAAAGGTACTGGCAGGCGTGGTATTTTTTGTGTTCCTCTGCGGCTTTCTTCAGCTGATCACAGAGGGCTATACGCCAAGTACCACGTTTTCGGATTATTATTCACTGAGTTCGGAATACCGTACCGGCGGTGGAGTATTCGGTGGTGCGGTATGTATTTCCACAGCATCCGCTTTTGGTGTTGTGGGCGGAACTGTGATCATCGTTCTGGTGCTTCTTGTATCTCTCATCATCATAACACAGAGATCCTTCTTCGGATTTATGAATAAGATCCTGGACTTTTTTACAGATGCAGCACGAGAGGGCAAAGAAGCTTATCTTGAGGGACAGCCGGACAGAGAAAAGCAGAAGGAGCTTCGCAGAAAGATCCGTGCGGAAAAAAGAGCGGAGAAGATCCGCCGGCTGGAAGAAGAGCTGGAGGAAGAAGAACTTGCCCTTACAGAGGAAGATCCGGAAAATATCTCAAAAAAACAAAAGAAAAAAGCCAGAAGATCGCAGAAGGAAAGACAGGCTGCGGTGAAGGCGAACCGGGAAGGAGAATTTAATCTTCCTTCTTTTCTTGATGAACAAAAGGCTGTACTTCCGGCAGATACAGAGCTGACAGAAGAGGATCCAGGGCTTGAGGAGAAACCGGAGGAGCATGCCCGGCCGCTGGAATTCCAGATCCACCGTTCACAGCCGCAGCCGGCCCGGGAAGAGTCGGAGGAGCCGGATTTCGAAAGAGAAATGCAGGAAGCCGAAGAGGAGGATGCCTATGACGGCTACGAGGATGTGGATATTCCCGAGATGCAGCAGATCCTGCCGGCAAAGACAGATGCAACAGCAAAAGCTTCCCGGGAAACAGGAAAGGCAGCCGTTCTCGCTGAGATAAAGGAGGATCCTCAGCCGGAAGCTGAACAGAAGGCATCCCATCAGCCCTCCAGAAACCCGAAGTCATCTCAGACAGAGATCGAGCATGGGATCAGAAATATCCAGCATGAGATCAGCCAGGGGGGAGCTCCGGAGAAGAAACCATATCAGTATCCGCCGCTGAAGCTTCTGAAGCGCGGAGATGGCAGATCTCAGGGGGATTCCGATGCACATCTGCGAAAAACAGCACAGAAGCTTCAAGAAACCCTGCATAATTTCGGCGTTAATGTAACCGTTACCAATGTGAGCTGCGGACCTACCGTTACCCGCTATGAACTGCAGCCGGAAATGGGTGTGAAGGTCAGCAAGATCGTTGGTCTTTCCGATGATATCAAGCTGAATCTTGCTACACCGGATATCCGTATCGAAGCACCGATACCGGGAAAGGCAGCCGTGGGGATCGAGGTCCCGAACAAGGAGAACAGCCCGGTCATGCTGCGGGATCTTCTTCAGTCAGAGGAGTTTAAAAATGCAAAATCCAAGCTGTCCTTTGCAGCAGGTAAGGATATTGCCGGAAAACCGGTAGTGGCGGATATTGCCAAGATGCCTCATCTTCTTATCGCCGGGGCAACCGGCTCCGGAAAATCCGTCTGCATCAATACGCTGATCATCAGCATCCTTTATAAGGCTACACCGGATGAGGTGCGTCTGATCATGATCGATCCGAAGGTGGTGGAGCTCAGTGTATATAACGGGATCCCGCACCTGTTCATTCCGGTAGTCACAGATCCGAAGAAAGCGGCCGGTGCGCTGAACTGGGCTGTTTCTGAGATGACCAGCCGTTACAATGCTTTTGCGGAATATGGGGTACGTAATCTTGGAGAATATAACAAAAAAGTTGCCAATATGCGGGTCCCGGAGGGAGAAAAGGCACCTGAGAAGATGCCGCAGATCGTGATCATCGTGGACGAGCTTGCGGATCTTATGATGGTTGCGCCGGGAGAAGTTGAGGATGCGATCTGCCGCCTGGCCCAGCTGGCACGTGCAGCAGGTATCCATCTGATCATTGCTACCCAGAGGCCATCTGTCAATGTCATCACAGGTCTGATCAAGGCCAATATGCCGTCCAGGATCGCATTTTCCGTATCTTCCGGTGTGGATTCCAGGACGATCCTGGATATGAACGGTGCCGAGAAACTTCTTGGCAAGGGCGATATGCTGTTTTATCCTCAGGGGTATCAGAAGCCGGCCAGACTGCAGGGTGCTTTTGTTTCAGATGAGGAGGTCAGTGCAGTCGTAGAATATGTTTCTGACAAAAACCAGGGTGCTGTTTATGATACCTCCATCGAGAAGCAGGTCAATACAGCCGGTGTCCCGGGAGGAGCCGGCGGCGGTGACAGAGATGTCTATTTTACAGAAGCTGGTAAATTTATCATTGAAAAGGAAAAGGCCTCCATCGGTATGCTCCAGCGTATGTTCAAGATCGGATTTAACCGTGCGGCAAGGATCATGGATCAGCTTTGTGACGCAGGAGTGGTAGGCCCGGAGGAAGGAACCAAGCCAAGGAAGGTTTTGATGTCAGCAGAAGAATTTGAGAATTATCTGGAGGAGAACGGCGGATGAAAATAAGTATCCTGACAGTAGGGAAGATCAAGGAAAAATATCTGCGGGATGCCATTGCGGAGTATTCCAAGCGCCTCGGGCGTTACTGCAAGTTGGAGATCATAGAAGTGTCCGACGAAAAAACACCGGATAATGCCAGCGAAACAGTAGAAGATGCCATTCGGAACAAGGAAGGGGAGCGTCTTCTCAAATATATCCGGGATGATGCGTTTGTGATCACTCTGGAGATCGGAGGCGAACAGCTGACCTCTGAGAACTTTGCACGGAAGATCAACGAACTGGGAATACGTGGGACCAGCCATATCCAGTTTGTGATCGGCGGCTCTATCGGCCTTGGAAAAGAAGTACTGAAGAGATCAGACTATGCTTTAAGCTTTTCGAAAATGACATTTCCTCATCAGCTGATGCGTGTGATCCTTCTGGAACAGATCTACCGCAGCTATCGTATCATCAGCGGAGAACCCTATCATAAATAATATCATACTGCATATCCGCAAATATCTTGACAATTTTCGGATATGTAGTATGATAAGAAAAGAGTAGCACTCGAAACTCAAGAGTGCTAATAATCACAGAAAGAAGGAAATGAACATGGCATTAAAACCAGTTGCAGACAGAGTTATCGTAAAATATTTTGAGACAGAAGACAAAACCGCATCCGGCATCGTGCTTCCGGACAGCTCCAGGGAGAAAACCCAGCAGGCAGAGGTTATCGCAGTAGGTGGCGGTAAGGTCGTAGACGGTAAAGAAGTACCGGTACAGGTAAAGCCAGGTGACCGTGTGATCTACGGAAAATACACAGGAACTGAGATCAAATATGAGGGTGAGAAATATCTGGTGATCAACGCAGATGATATCATTGCCATCGTAAAAGACTGATGAAGAATTTTTATCGTAATTTTCTGAAATTATGCTCCATGCTGGTGTTGCAGAATGTAGTGACCTTAAGTGTCAATCTTGCTGACAACATTATGCTTGGAGCCTTCAGCGAAACTGCATTATCCGGTGTGACCACCGTAAACCAGGTACAGTTCGTCTTTCAGCAGCTGCTTATGGCGCTGGGAGACGGACTTGTCATATTCGGAAGTCAGTACTGGGGAAAGAAAGAGACAGAGCCGGTAAGAAGGATCAGTGCCTGGGCCATGCGCACAGGCCTTTTTATTGCCCTTGTGCTGTTTATCCTGGCCAGCCTTTTTCCGACACAGCTGCTGGGGCTTTTTACAACAGACCAGACGATTATTGAAGCCGGCTGTTCCTATCTGGCGATCATCCGGTTTACTTACTTTTTCTTTGCGGTGACGCAGATCCTGCTTGCTACACTGCGTTGTGTGGAAATTGCAGGGGTTGCCTTCGGGCTTTCGGTAATGACTCTTGTGATCAACTGCAGCATAAACTGGATCCTGATCTACGGACATTTTGGTGCACCCAGGATGGGAGCCGCAGGAGCTGCTGTGGGAACACTGACTGCCCGTATTGCGGAGATCTGTGTTCTGATCATCTATATCTGCAAAAAACAGAGCTGGATCGGCATTTGTATCCGGGATTATCTGCATTCAGACCTAAGGTTCGGCCGGAAATATTATAAGGTGGTATGTCCATTGCTGGTGCTCCAGGGACTCTGGGGCGTGAATACGGCTCTTCAGACAGCAATCCTGGGACATATGACAGCAGCAGCCATTGCCGCCAACAGTGCAGCCTCCAATCTGTTTTTGATGGTGAAATCCGCTGCTGTGGGAGCCGCCTCCGCTGCATCAGTTACCATGGGAAAAACCATCGGTTCCGGGAACCTGGAACTCGCGAAGGTTTATTCCAAAAAGCTCCAGAAATTATTTGTAGTCATGGGACTCACCTGTGGTATCCTTCTTTTCTTTATCCGGATCCCGGTGCTGAGCCTGTATCAGCTTTCGCCGGAAACGAGAGAGATGGCCAATACTTTTCTTATCATTTTAAGTGTGGTAATGGTAGGGATGTCCTATCAGATGCCGACAAACGGTGGTATTATCCGGGGAAGCGGAAGCATCGCCTATTCCATGAAGGTGGATTTGATCAGTACCTGGGGGATCGTGATTCCCCTGTCCATGTTTATGGCATTTGTGGTCAATGCATCTCCGGCAGTAGTGGTATGCTGCCTGAATGCAGATCAGATCTTTAAATGCGTGCCTGCATTTTTGAAGTGCAATTACGGACATTGGATCAAAAATATGACGAATTAAGGAAATATATATAGATCAGAGGCAAGATACAGAAAATTTATCTTGACGCCTGTGTGATCTGTATGTAGAATAAATACAAGCTTTAGCGAAATGCAGTAAAAAAATCTCTGAAGAGCCAGGGACAGCTTGACAAAGGTAATATGGTATAGTATTATCTTGCCTATATCATATTAAACTGGTAGGAAAAAGAGGAATACTCACTGAAACACAGGAGGAACAGGAAATGAGAAAAAAAGTACTGGCAGCGCTTCTGGCAGCTGCAGTGGCAGGAACAACTGTCATGTCAGGAATGACTGTTTTTGCAGCAGAAACAGAAGGAACTAAGGCGGAAGGTGGAAATATTACCATTGCAGAAACAACAGATCCGCAGAACATCAATCCGCTTTATGTTGTGGATCAGACAAGCTTCGATATGATGCAGGCACTGTACAGCCCGTTTTTTGAGATCGTGAACGGAGAGATGTATTACGGAAACGGACTTTGCGAAAGTGTAACAGCCAATGATGATGCCAGCGAATTCACACTGAAGCTGAAAGACGGACTGAAATGGCATGACGGTCAGCCGATCACAGCCGATGATGTGGTATTTACCATGCAGGTGCTGGTAGATGAGAAGCAGAATGTTCCGTACTCTTCTTACGGATACGTTAATGATAAGGCAGTAGAGGCAGAGAAGGTTGATGACCTTACAGTCAAGCTTTCCCTTGGGTCATCTTCCGCAGGCTTTCTTGGCGGACTGAGCCAGGTTTACTGTATTCCGAAGCATATTTATGACGGCGTGGAGAATATCGGAGAAAGTGATCTCAACAATGAACCGGTGGGAAACGGTCCTTTTAAGTTCGAGGAATACAAATCCGGAGAGTATTATAAAGTAACAAAATTCGACGACTATTTTGATGATGTAAATCTGGATTCCATCACCTTCAAGATCGTAAAGGATTCCAGTTCCGCCAATGCGGCACTTGCAAGCGGAGATCTGGATGCACGTCTGATCAGTGCAGATGATTATGATACCGTCAGTGCTTACGATAACGTAAACATCAATACCTATAATTCCGGACGTGTCAACGCCATGTTCATGAATGAGCTGAACAAAGATCTTCAGGATGTAAAGGTACGTCAGGCAATCGCATACGCACTGAATAAAGAGGAGTTCTGCCAGTTTGCTTTCATTTCCGAGGACTATGCAGAGCCTGCGGATTCTATTTTTACACCGGATACACTCTACTATACAAAACCGGACAATACCTACGACAATGATCCGGCTAAAGCACAGGAGCTCCTTTCCGAAGCAGGAAAGACAAATCTTTCTCTGAACCTGATGTATATCTCCACAGATAAGACAATGGAGAGTGAGGCTCTGTATGTACAGTCTGCCCTTGCAAATGTAGGAATCACCATCAATCTTCTTCCTACAGATGAGTCTACCTTCAAGAATAAAACAAAGGATCCGGAGTGCACAGATTATGATCTGGTACTGAGCTTCTATACTCTGGGAGAAGAGCCGAGCCTTTACGCAGACATGAGTTCTTCCGACAGCCGTTCCAACTATTCCAGGATCAAGGATACAGATCTGGATGCATTGTGGGAAGATGGCAACAGCACTGCAGATGAGACAAAACGTGGTGAGATTTATAAAGAGATCCAGAATACGATCAATGATAACATGTATATCTATCCGATCGCTTATTCCAATGGTTTCTATGCGGTAAGTAAAGATTTCGGGGGCTTTGATGAATGTCTGTTAAAAACTATTTATTATGATTATTCCAAGATCTACACATTGGAGAAATAAATAATTTTATAGCGGATGAATACCGGAAACAGAAAGAGGCTGACGCGTTTTTTGCGCCAGCCGATTTCCTGTTTTCGGGGAAAATAAAGGAGGTACATTTTGAAGAAGATCGTAAACCGACTGATACAGTGTATTCTGACACTGTTTATTGTCTCTGTTCTCTGCTTTGCACTGACAAAAGCAGCGCCCGGAGATCCTGTTCTGACTTATGTGGAACCAAATATGAGTGAAGAATATATCCAGAACCTGAGAGAAAGCCTGGGACTTACAAAGCCTCTCTATGAGCAGTACTTTCTGTGGCTGGGAAGGATCCTTCACGGGAATTTCGGAAATTCTCTGATGAATAACCGTCCGGTCCTGACACAGATGCTGGAGAGGCTTCCCGCAACCGTGATCCTCATGGGAACCAGCATGCTGCTTGGTTTTCTCATTGCCATTGTACTGGGCCTGTATTCCGGAAAGAATAAGAATGGTGTTCTGGATAAGATTACCAGTATGTTTTGTTATGTAGGTATCTCCATTCCTACTTTCTGGTTCGGTATCATGCTGATCTATCTCCTCAGTGTGCATTTACATATCCTGCCAAGTATCGGTATGCATTCAGACGGAAACCGTTCCTTTGGAGATTTGATCCTGCATATGGTCATGCCTTGTGCAGTTCTGACCTTTGCAAATGCGTCACAGTACATCCGGTATTTAAGAAGCAGTACCATTACGGAAATGTCCTCCGATTATGTTATGGTGCAGAAGGCTTACGGAATGAAAGAGTCTGGAATCCTTTTCCGGCATGTACTGAAAAATGCCATGCTTCCTATGATCACAGTTCTCGGAATGAGCCTGCAGTCCCTGGTATCCGGTGCCATTATCACCGAGCAGGTTTTTGCATGGCCGGGAATCGGTCAGCTGGCAGTTACTGCCGTCATGCAGTATGATTATCCCCTGATCATGGGAATTACCATGTTCACCGCGCTTCTTGTGGTGCTCGGAAATCTTCTGGCAGATATTCTGTATGCTGTCTTTGATCCGAGGATCCGGAAAGCAGGATGTTAGGAGGTGAAGGAACATGAGAGAAAATATCTGGAAAAATATCAAACTTGGTTTTAAGACAAATAAACTTGCAGTGGTAGGTGCAGCAGCTATCATCCTTTTGGCACTGATCTCCATTTTTGCCTTTCTGTATCCGGTAGATCCCAATGCCATCAGCGCCACAGAGAGACTGAATGCTCCTTCCATGGCGCATCTTTTCGGTACGGATGATATGGGACGGGATTATCTGGCTCGCTGTATTTACGGAGGAAGAGCATCACTTCTGGTGGGCTTCCTTTCCATGGTGCTTTCTACAGCCCTTGGCGTGATCATCGGTTCCATCAGCGGTTTTGTGGGAGGAACGGTGGATGCGGTGCTGATGCGTCTGGTGGATGCATTGATGAGCCTTCCGACATTCCTGATCATGATCGTTATGAATGCCTTCCTGAAACCGGGACTTCAGAACATTGTCCTGATCATCGGCTTTCTGACCTGGATGAACATTGCCAGGATCGTCCGTGGCGAGACTATTTCCCTGAACGAGAGAGAGTATGTCATCTATGCAAAGATCTCCGGACAGAAGAAATTCTCCACCATTGTACACCATATCCTGCCTAACATCATGCCTACCATTATCGTGGCTGCAACCATGAACATTGCCAATGCCATCCTGATGGAATCTGCACTGAGCTTTTTCGGCCTGGGTATCCAACCGCCTACGGCTTCCTGGGGAAGTATGCTGAGCAATGCACAGCGCTATATCCAGCAGGCACCGTATCTGGCTATTTTCCCCGGAATCCTGATCCTGATCACTGTCGTCAGCTTCAATTATCTGGGAGAAGTATTAAGAAAAGTATTCGAGCCCAAGTAAGGAGGACATTTACATATGGAAAAATTACTGGAAGTAAAAGATCTGAAGGTGTCTTTCTTTACAGACCTTGGAGAGACACAGGCAGTAAAAGGTGCTGGCTTTGCCATCGGTGAGGGGGATTTTTTCGGGATCGTAGGAGAGTCCGGAAGCGGAAAAAGTGTGACCACCAAATCCATTCTCCGTCTCGGACCATCCAACTGTAAGATCATGGGCGGTGAGATCCTGTTCCGGGGAGAAGATATCCTGAAGAAAAACGAAGCAGAGCTCCGTGAGATCCGCGGTGGTGAGATCGCCATGATCTTTCAGGATTCGCTTTCCGCACTGAATCCGGTTTACACTGTTGGCAATAAGATGGTAGAGCTGATCCGACGCCATACCAACATGGACAAAAAAGAAGCAAAGGCCCGGGTGCTGGAGCTTCTCACAGCCGTAGGCATCACAGACCCGGAAAAGGCTATGAACAGCTATCCCCACGAGCTTTCCGGCGGTATGCGCCAGCGTGTGATGATCGCCATGGCCATGAGCAGTGATCCGAAGGTCCTGATCGCCGATGAGCCGACCACAGCCCTGGATGTTACGATCCAGGCGCAGATCCTTCACCTGCTTCTGGAACTTCAGAAAAAGAACAATATGAGTATCATCCTGATCACCCATGATCTGGGCGTTGTGGCGCAGACCTGTAAACGGGTAGCTGTTATGTGTGGTGGCTACGTAGTGGAAGAGGGAACTGTAGAAGAGATCTTTCTTCATCCGGGACATCCCTATACACAGGCACTGATCGCAAGCATGCCGCGGGTGGGAGGTACCTTTGAACAGTTTCTGGAGAGAGATCTTTCGGACGGAAACGGTGATCTGTGTCCTTTCCTGAATCGCTGTAAATATGCGAACAAAACGTGTGAAGCCTGTCTTCCGAAATATTATGAGGCTTCAGAGGGACACAGGATATTCTGTCACAGAAGGGAGGAGAAGAGATGAGCAAGCCCTTAATTGAAGTAAAAGATCTGAAAGTATATTTTAAACAGAAATCTCCGAAGCTTCTGTCCTTTAAGCCGGGCATACTGAAGGCTGTGGATCAGGTAAGCTTTTCTATTGAAAAGGGAAAAACCTTCGGTCTGGTAGGAGAATCCGGAAGCGGAAAATCTACCATCGGAAAGGCAATCTTACGTTATCATAAACCCACAGGCGGTGAGATTTTTTATGAAGGAACAGAGATCGGAGCCATGGGGGAAAAAGAACTGCTTCCATACCGCAAAAAAATGCAGTCCGTTTTTCAGGATCCCTATTCCTCTTTGGACCCAAGCCATACAGTGCAGGATATCATCTGTGAGCCTATGGCGATCCATAAAATGTACACGCAGAAAGAACGCAAAGAGCGTGCAAAAGAACTGATCCGCGTGGTTGGCCTCAAAGAGCAGGATCTTCTGAAGTATCCTCATGAGTTCTCCGGCGGACAGCGTCAGAGGATTTCCATTGCAAGAGCACTTTCCGTACAGCCGGAATTTGTAGTCTGCGATGAACCCATTTCTGCGCTGGATGTTTCCCTGCAGGCCCAGATCGTTCAGATGCTTCAGGATCTTCAGGAAAAATACGGGCTGACCTACCTGTTCATCAGCCATCAGCTGCAGGTGGTCCAGAAGATCTGTGATGAGATCGGGGTGCTTTATCTTGGAAATCTCATGGAGATCGCAGATGCAGATAAGCTCTATTCCAATCCGCTGCATCCTTATACAAAAATGCTGATCTCCTCGATTCCGGTTCCGGACCCGAGAGTCAAAACTCTGGATCAGATCGTTACGGATACCGGAGTACAGTCCAGATCTATCGGGGGCTGCCGCTTCCATAACCGCTGTCCGTGGTGTGAGGAACGCTGCAGACAGGAAACACCGGCACTTCGTCAGGTGGAGCCGGGACATATGGTAGCATGTCATAAATATCAGGAAAAGAAATAATCATAAAATACGGGAAGGTAAATAAAAAAGTGGACATAAATATATATAAAAACTATCTGGCGATCCTCCGTGAGGAGATGATCCCGGCTATGGGATGTACAGAACCTATTGCCCTGGCCTATGGCGCGGCAAGAGCAAGAGAGATCCTTGGAAAAGAGCCGGAGCGTATCGTGGCAAAATGTTCCGGAAATATCATCAAAAATGTGCGTTGTGTGATCATCCCCAATTCCGGGGGATTAAAGGGAATTCCTGCAGGTGTGATCCTTGGGGCGGTAGCAGGAGATGCTTCTCTGGATATGGAGGTTCTTTCCAAAGTCGATGAAAAGGGCAGGGCACGCTGCCGGGAACTTCTGGAGGCAGATATCTGTAAGGTAGAGCTTCTGGACACGCCGGTGGTCCTTCACATTATCATCGAAATGTATGCTGGTGAAGATACCG
Organism: Ruminococcus sp. AF20-12LB; assembly: GCF_003478985.1. Lineage (NCBI taxonomy): Bacteria > Bacillati > Bacillota > Clostridia > Eubacteriales > Oscillospiraceae > Ruminococcus > Ruminococcus sp. AF20-12LB. The sequence goes on from NZ_QUGH01000002.1 coordinate 243,782, forward strand.
TCAGCCTGGAGATCAAATACGACCATATCAACGTGACCAGGATCAGCAAAAACGGGGAAGTCCTCCTTGATGCAGACAAAGCTGTGGAAGAAAAGGAAGAGACGGACCGCGGCCTGTTAAATCTGGAGGATATTCGGGAATTTGCGGATACCGTAGAGCTTTCCGATGTAAAGGAACTTCTGGATGCGCAGATCAGAAGCAATATGGCCATTGCTCATGAGGGTATGACCGGAAAATACGGCCTGGGTATCGGGCGCGTGATCCGTGAAAACTATTCTCATGATATGCTCACCAGAATGAGAAGTCTTACTGCAGCAGCTTCCGAGGCACGTATGGGTGGCTGTGATATGCCGGTTGTCATCAATTCCGGAAGCGGAAATCAGGGAATTGCATGCTCTGTTCCGCTGATCGTCTATGCAAGAGAGATGGAGCTGCCGGATTACAGCCTCTACAGGGCCCTGGTGTTTTCCAATCTCCTCACAGTCTATCAGAAGCAATATATAGGGAAGCTGTCTGCCTTCTGCGGGGCGGTATCGGCCTCCTGTGCAGCCGGAGCTGCCATTACCTATATGGTAGGCGGAGATATTTCCCTGATCAAAAAAACGATCGAGAATACCCTTGCCAATATTCCGGGAATCATCTGTGATGGGGCCAAGATCTCCTGTGCTGCCAAGATCGCAGCCTGTCTTGACGCAGCCTTCCTGGCGCATCATCTTGCCATGAACGGGCAGTCTTATGCACCTTATACAGGAATTCTCCAGGAAGAAACCGCAGAGACCATCAGCTGTGTGGGACAGATCGGAAAAGACGGCATGAAGGAAACAGACAGAGAGATCCTCAAGATCATGCTGGAGCATTGATCCGCATCGGAGATGGCACAGATTAAACAGAAAAGGTTGGATTTATGGACAACGAATTAAGAATTGCAATACTGATCGATGCAGATAATGTATCAGACAAATACATCAAGATCATCGTGGATGAAGTGGCAAACATCGGCATAGCCACCTACAAACGGATCTATGGAGACTGGACCAGTGCACGGCTTTCCTCCTGGAAAAAGGTTCTTCTGGAGGATTCCATCATTCCTATTCAGCAGTACAGCTATACCACCGGAAAAAACGCCACCGATTCGGCGATGATCATTGATGCCATGGATATTCTGTATTCCGGAAATGTGGATGGATATTGTATTGTTTCTTCGGACAGTGATTTTACCCGCCTGGCAGCAAGGCTCCGGGAATCCGGAATGCTGGTCCTGGGTATGGGTGAGGAGAAGACGCCGAAGCCGTTTATTTCCGCATGCAACCAGTTTAAATATCTGGATCTTCTCTACCGCAACCAGCAGGAGGAAGAGAAGAAGGAAGATCTGGCTACTGCAGCAGAAGCTAAAAAATCCGGAAACAGCAGCAAACAGAGCAGCTCCGGCTCCAGGAAGAACAAAGATCTTAAGCGGGTACGCAAAGCCATTAATGCCATCATCGAGAAATTTTCCGACGAAGAGGGATGGCTTTCCTCCGGACAGCTGGGCGACCAGCTTGGGAAACGACTTCCGGATTTTGATGTGCGTAATTACGGATATTCCAAGTTGACCCCCTTTATCAAATCTCTGGGAAATTATGAAACAGGCAGGATCCCCACGGGAAGCGGAGGGAGAAAGCAGATCTATTTCCGCATGAAGGAGGATAAACAATGAAGAATTATCTGGCACCTATGGAGGGCGTAACCAACTGGGTCTACCGGAATGCATATCATGACTATTTTTATCCCATGGATAAATATTTTACTCCCTTCATCACTGCCAAGCCCAATAAACGTCTCAGCAGCAAGGAGATCAAAGAGGTATCACCGGAAACCAACGGAGATCTTCCGGTGATTCCCCAGATCCTGACCAACAATGCGGAGGATTTTGTGAAAACAGCGCATATCTTCCGGGATGAATACGGACACAGGGAAGTAAATCTCAATCTGGGATGCCCCTCGGGAACTGTCACAGCCAAGGGAAAGGGTGCCGGTTTCCTGGGCGAGCCGGATAAGCTGGAACGTTTTCTGGATGAGATCTTCGAAAAGACCGGGATGGAGATCTCCATAAAAACGAGAGTGGGAACGGATTATGAGGAAGACTGGGAACGGCTTCTTGAGATCTACGGCAGATATCCGCTGAAGGAGCTGATCATCCATCCACGCCTTCTGAAGGATCATTATAAGGGGATTCCCAGATATGGACTGTATGAGGAGGCAAGGGAAAAGCTGAAGGTTCCTTTGGGATATAACGGGGATATTTTTTCAGTGGAGGCTTATCAGGAAATCCGGGAGAAATTTCCGGATGCAGACAGCGTCATGTACGGAAGAGGCCTGATCGCAAGGCCCTATCTTCTGGATGCCATTATGCAAAAAGAAGACGGAGAGGATCACCGGGAAGAATACCGGAAAAAGCTGCGGCAGTTTCATGACCGTCTTTACCGGGATTATCAGGAACATCTTTCAGGAGAACGAAATGTACTTTTCCGCATGAAGGAATTGTGGAGTTATATGGCACCGGGCTTTACCAATTATGCCAGATATCTGAAAAAGATCAAAAAATCCCAGCATTTTGGTGACTATGAGGCAGCAGTTATGAGCCTTTTTGGAGAACAGGAGATCTTAAAGGTATGAACAGTATAAAAGAAAAATTTGATGAATTTATTTCCCAGTATCCCATTTTTGAGTATCGTGTGCTGGATACAGGGGATATTAAAGTACAGTCACGTGTGCGTACGATCTGTAAACAGGAATGTGAACGTTATGGGAGCACATGGGCCTGTCCTCCGGCAGTGGGAGAGCTGTCAGAATGCGAAAAGAAGATCAGGAGCTATCCGAGAGCAGTTTTCTTTTCCAGCGTTGCGGAGGTATCGGATATCATGAACATGAAGGAGATGCTTTCCACAAGAATGGAACACGAAGCGCTTACAGAGAAGGTACGTGATTTTCTGGAGGGAGAGGGCTACGAGACCTTTACACTTTCCACGGAATCCTGTGACTTCTGTGAACACTGTGCCTATCTGGACGGAAAACCATGCCGTTTTCCGGAGCATATGCATCCATGTCTGGAAAGCTATGGCGTGGTTGTCAGTGAGATCGTAGAAAAGGAAGCTATGGAATACAATCTGGGTGGAAATACCATCCTATGGTTTTCCATGGTGCTGATCCGCAGATAAAAGACAAAAAGCAGATGCAGCGAAAGATACATAAGAAGAAATCCTCCGGCATAGATTAATGATAAAAGCCGGAGGATTTTTTTATGAGAAAAATGTCAGATTTTCTGGAGCTTCCCGGGGAATCGGAATTTCGGGAGGTGCAGGTGATACTTACGGGAAAACGTCAGGCAGTGATCGAAAATTACCGGAATATCCAGAGCTATACAAGGGAGGAGATCCTGATACTGACACCTTCCGGCAGACTTGTGATCCGTGGAAAAAACCTTGTGATCCCCTGTTACACAACCCTTGAACTATGTATCCGCGGGCAGATCGAAAACATTACGCTGGAGGAGGGGAATAAGTAATGGCCCCAGGTTTTGTGCGGGTTTCTGTTAAGGGGCAGCAGTGTCAGCGGTTTGTGAACCTTTGCAGAGGCAGGGAAATGGATCTGAAAAGGATTATCCGTACCGGTGAGACAGAGCTTCAGCTGACCATGAAGGCAGCGGATTTTCTGCAGATCTCGCCACTGCGGAGAAAAACAGGGGTACATATCCACATCCTGAAAAAAAGAGGGCCTTTGTTTTTTCTGCTTTTCTGTAAAAGAAGAAAAATGATCCCTGCAGGGTTTCTGGCAGTTTTCTGCCTTCTTTTTTTTCTGTCAGGAAGAGTGTGGAACGTTGAGATCCGGGGAAATATTCTAAATCCCACACCCCAGCTGATTGGATTTCTGAAAGAGCAGGGAATCCATTTCGGAATGCCCAGAAAGAAGATCAGCTGCAGTGCACTTGCAGCTTCTCTGCGAAGAGAATTTCCGGAGATCACCTGGGTGTCTGCCGGATTTTCGGGAACGGGCCTGCGTTTTGAGATCCGGGAGGGAAGTGTTGGAGAAAAAGCAGAGCCGGAAGAAAAATCCTGCAGTCTGTTTTCAACTCTGGACGGAGTGATCGATTCCATGGTCACACGGCAGGGAACTCCTCTTGTCAGGACTGGGGATGAAATAAAAAAAGGCCAGGAACTGGTTTCCGGGATCGTGGATATCACAGATGACAGCCAGGAGGTCATCCGCTATGAGTATGTTCAGGCAGATGCGGATATTTACGTCTGTCATTCCATTGCCTATTACGATACCTTTCCGTTGGACATAGAGAAAAAGGTATGGCCCGGTAAAAATAAAACAACGTTTTTTTTTCAGCTTGGAAGCAGTTTCCTGGACCTTTCTTCTCCTCTGCAGCAAAATGAAGATCGTCTTATCTGTCGGGAATCTCTTTTCAGTACCGGGATCTTTCAGGTTCCTTTTTCCCTGGGAATCATCACTACCAGCAGGTTTGAGCTCCGAAAAGAAAGACTGACAGAGGATGCCGCCAAAAAACAGGCCATACAGAGGCTTTATGATTATGAAGAAAAATTAATAGAAAAAGGGGTTCAAATATCTGAAAATAATGTTAAAATAGAAATAAATCACCAGGATTGCGTCAGCAGAGGCACTCTTACCGTCATTGAAAGGACCGGAAGAGAAGCCCCCACAGAAAAAAAGACGCAGCCAAAAGAAAGGACACCAGAGGATGGCTAGCAGCATTATCGAATTATATGTGGATGTGCCGGCAGACCGCCAGGCGAATATTTTCGGACAGTTTGACGAGCATCTGAAGCTGATCGAACGTACTCTGAACGTAACCATGATCTTCCGTGACGGTTCTCTTAAGATTCTGGGAAGCCAGGAGGGAGCCACACAGGCCAGGGCAATCGTGGAGGAACTGAACACACTTGCGGGCAGAGGCAATACCATCACACAGCAGAATGTGAATTACGCACTTTCCCTTGCCATGGAGAAGATCGGCTCCGTGATGGAGGAGATCGACAAGGATTTTATCTGTAATACCATACAGGGCAGGCCGATCAAACCCAAGACCCTCGGACAGAAGGACTATGTGGAACAGATCCGTAAGAAGATGATCGTATTCGGTGTGGGACCTGCCGGAACCGGCAAAACCTATCTTGCCATGGCTATGGCAGTAACTGCTTTTCGCAATGAGGAGGTTTCCAGGATCATTCTTACCAGACCGGCCATTGAGGCAGGAGAGAAGCTGGGATTCCTTCCCGGCGATCTCCAGAGCAAGGTCGATCCCTATCTGCGTCCTCTTTATGACGCACTGTATCAGATCATGGGGGCAGACAGCTTTGCCAAAAACATGGAGAAGGGGCTCATCGAGGTTGCCCCTCTTGCCTATATGAGAGGACGTACACTGGATAATGCCTTTATCATCCTGGATGAGGCGCAGAATACCACACCTGCCCAGATGAAGATGTTCCTGACCAGGATCGGCTTCGGTTCCAAGGTGATCATCACAGGCGATGCATCCCAGAAGGACCTTCCCAGGGACGCCACGTCCGGTCTGGATGTGGCGATGAAGGTGCTGAAGAAGATCGATGACATCGGATTCTGTCAGCTGACCAGCAAGGATGTTGTACGTCATCCACTTGTACAGCAGATCGTGCAGGCCTATGACGATTATGAAAAAAAACAGAAGCCTGCCAAATCCAGGAAGGATGACAGGTATGCTGTGAAAAATAAGGAGTACAGAAGATGACCATAAATATCGAATATGAGACAGATCAGGAGTTAGGCATTGACTATGCTGCCCTTGCATCCCAGGTTGCGGACAAGGTTCTTGAGATGGAGAAATGCCCCTATGACGGACAGGTCAATCTTGTCCTGACAGACAACGAGGAGATCAAGAGGGTAAATACGGAATTCCGGAATATCCAGGCTCCTACAGATGTGCTGTCATTTCCTATGATCCCCTTTGAGACACCGGCGGATTATTCCGTTGTGGAAGAGGATGAGTCCTATTTTGATCTGGACAGTGATGAACTCCTTCTTGGAGATATCATGATCTCCGTGCCTAAGGTTTTTGCCCAGGCAGAGGAATACGGACATAGTGTGACAAGGGAATTCTGTTTCCTGGTGGCACATAGTATGCTGCATCTTCTGGGCTATGATCATATGACAGAGGATGAGGCAAAGGTCATGGAAGCCAAGCAGGCAGCAGCACTGAAGGAATTGGGGATCAACCGCTAATACAGCGAATGATCACGTGCTGTCCCACAGAAAAGCTAAGCGGAAAGCTTTTCCGCTTTAAGAAAAGGAGGTAATATATGAGAATGAAAAAGACAGGTATACTGGCAGGTATCACAGCTGCATGCATCTGCATTGCCCAGACTGTTCCCGCTTTTGGAGCCGGGCAGGATCTGGTAGGTTTTGTCCCCAATGGGGAGAAACAGGAAGAAACCCAGGTAAAGAGTTATCTCACCGGCGAAAATGTTCCGGAGAGCATTGGACGTAGGAGACCGGTTGCCGTGATGATGGGCAACAACAGTGTCGGAGCTCCGCAGAGTGGTATCGGACATGCCGGTGTTGTCTACGAAGCGCCGGTGGAAGGTAATATTACCCGTCTTATGGGCATTCTCGAAGATTATGATGAGCTGGAACGGATCGGTTCCGTTCGCAGCTGCCGTGACTATTATCTCTTTTACGCCAACGAATTTAATGCGATCTATGCCCACTACGGACAGGCTGCCTATGCACTGCCTTATCTGGAGCAGCATGTGATCGATAACCTTAACGGGATCCAGATCGGCAAGCTTGCTTTTTTCCGTACAACAGACAGGAAGGCACCTCACAATGCCTATACAGATGCCAGCCACCTTCAGGCAGGCATAGATGCTATGGGATACAGCCAGGAATATAAAGAAGAATATACCGGACATTATCTTTTTGCAGAAGATGGTACAGAGACCGTACCGGATGGGATCACAGCCAGCCTTGTGAAGCTGGATAATTTTACTGATAATCATCCGTGGTATGAATACGATGAAGAGACAAAGGAATATAAGAGATTCCAGTTTGGCAGGGAACATGTGGATCAGCTGGATAATGAACAGCTTACCTGCGACAATATCATCCTTCAGTATTCATCCTGCCCGGCTTACGATGGAAACGGCTATCTGAATATTGATGCCATTTCCGGCGGAGAGGGCAAATTTATTACCAGAGGCAAAGCCATTGATATCCGCTGGGAGAAGGATTCTCCATGGGGGATCACGCATTATTACGACGGAAATGAACAGGAGATCCGCCTGAATCCGGGTACTACCTGGGTGGAGATCGTACAGAATGACAGGATCGATTCTGTTACTTATCAGTAAGACTAATATACAGGTATCAGGAGAAACAAAAAACATGAACGCAAATTACAGGGAACGACTGAAAGACAAGAAACGCATTGTTATCAAGATCGGATCATCATCACTGATCCACGCAGAAACAGGAAGACTGGATTTTCATAAGCTGGAGATCCTGGCCCGAGAGCTCAGCGACCTTCATAACCAGGGGAAAGACGTAGTGCTGGTATCCTCCGGAGCCATTGCGGTAGGTGCAGCTGCACTGGGTATGAAGGGAAAGCCGGCAGAGCTTGAGAAAAAACAGGCCTGTGCAGCTGTGGGACAGGCCAGGCTGATGACCATTTATCAGAAGCTTTTCGGGGAATACAATCAGATGGTGGCACAGATCCTGATGACCAAGAATACCATGGTCAACAACACCAACCGCAGGAATGCCCAGAATACCTTCCAGCAGCTTCTGGCAGAAAAGGTGATCCCCATTGTAAATGAGAACGACTCGGTATCCTCCTACGAATTCCAGAACCTGGTAAAATTCGGAGACAACGATACCCTTTCCTCCGTGGTTGCTGCACTGATCGATGCGGATCTTCTGATCCTCATGTCCGATATTGACGGTCTTTTTACAGACGATCCCAATTCCAATCCGGATGCACAGTTTATCGATATTGTAGAAAACATGGATGACAATATGCGTAAGCTTGGCAAATCCTCCACAGGAAGCAATGTGGGTACCGGCGGAATGGCGACCAAGCTTACCGCTGCGATCATCGCCACTGCGGCAGGGGCGGACATGGTCATTGCCAACGGAAATGACTTCCACAACATCCACAGGATCGTGGAAGGCAGGAGCTGCGGAACATTATTTGTAGGAAACAAGAAGGAAGAATTCTTCCTCATTGATTATATCGAAAAACTGCTTTAAGGAGAATAAGATTATGATGGATAATATCAAGATCGACAGGATCAACGCACTGGCGCATAAACAGAAAAGTGTAGGTCTTACCGAGGAAGAAAAGGTGGAACAGGCGAAGCTTCGGAGAGAATATCTGGATGCAGTGAAGGGAAATCTCCGTGCACATCTGAATAACATCGATATCAAAGAAAAGGATGGCAGCATCACCAATCTTGGAGAAAAATATGGAAGAAAAAAAGGAAATTAGAAAAAAGATATTCAAAGCCAGAAAAGAACATACCGATGCCTGGATCCGGGAAAACAGTCTCCGGATCACAGAGGCCCTGACAGAGCTTCCGGAATACCGGAATGCAGAACGGATCATGGCATACGCAGATTATAACCATGAAGTGATCACACGCTATATTATCGAACAGGCCTGGAAAGACGGTAAGGAAGTGGCAGTGCCAAAGGTTTTCGGGAAGGATATGGTATTTTACAGACTGACCGATTTCAGTCAGTTGGAATCCGGCTATTTCGGGATCCCGGAGCCAAAGGAAGACGGAGAAAAGGTTTCCTGGGAAGAAGCCATGATGGTCATGCCTGGGGTGGCTTTTGACGTGAACTGTAACCGGGTAGGCTATGGCGGCGGTTTTTATGACCGCTTTCTGGAAAAACATCCGGAGGTCTGCCGCGTTGCAGTAGGATTTTCCTTCCAGATCCTTCCGGAGGTTCCCACAGAGCCTACGGATATCCGTCCGCAGGTCATTGTGACGGAAGCGAATATATACCGCGATGCACAGTAAGATATTGCTGTAAAGACAGAAAGAAAGGCAGGAATATTTGGAAATGAATGAAATGCTTGAAAAATTGGGACAGAATGCGAAAGATGCGGAGACAGTCCTTCGAAATCTTTCCACAAATGACAAAAATAAAACCCTGGAAGCTGTGGCAAAGGCTCTTGTCGCTCATACGGATGAGATCCTGAAGGCCAATGCCCTGGATGTGGAAAACGGCAAAAAGAATCAGATGCCGGAAGGACTGATCGACCGTCTGATGCTGACACCGGAGCGGATCGAAGGAATGGCAGACGGACTTCGTCAGCTTACCGGTCTTGAAGATCCCATCGGGGAAGTTACAGGTATGAAAAAACGTCCCAACGGACTTCTGATCGGACAGAAACGTGTTCCATTAGGTGTGATCGGCATCATTTACGAAGCACGTCCAAATGTTACCTCAGATGCATTCGGTCTCTGCTTCAAAACCGGAAATGTTGTGATCCTGAAGGGTGGGAGCGACGCGATCCATTCCAATACTGCCATTGTCAACTGTATCCGTGAGGCATTGAAAGCCTGCGGCATTACCGAGGATGCCATCCAGCTGATCCAGGATACCTCCAGAGAAACGGCTGCGGAATTTATGAAGCTGAACCGGTATGTGGATGTACTGATCCCACGTGGCGGAAGAGGACTGATCAAAGCAGTGGTAAACCAGAGTACGATCCCTGTCATCGAGACCGGAACCGGAAACTGCCATATCTATGTGGACGAGACTGCAGATCTTCAGATGGCAGCGGATATTGTGATCAATGCAAAGACCCAGCGTGTGGGCGTGTGCAATGCATGCGAGTCCCTTCTTGTAAACCGCAAGGTGAAGGACGATTTCCTGCCGGTACTGGCCGGACGCCTTAAGGAGAAGCATGTGGAGGTCCGTGCAGATGAAGCGGCAAAGGCTCTGATGCCGGGAGCAGTTCCTGCAACAGAAGAGGACTGGGGAACTGAATATCTTGACTATATCCTTTCTGTAAAGGTAGTGGATTCCGTGGAGGAAGCCATTGCACATATCAATAAATATAATACAAAGCATTCGGAGGCTATCATTACCAATGATTATACACATGCCCAGAAATTCCTGGATGAGGTAGATGCAGCGGCAGTTTATGTGAACGCTTCTACCAGATTCACCGATGGAAATGAGTTCGGATTCGGTGCGGAGATCGGGATCAGTACCCAGAAGCTTCATGCAAGAGGCCCAATGGGTCTCCTTGCACTGACCACCACCAAGTATATCATTTATGGTAATGGACAGGTACGTCCGTAACACAAATAAAGTAAAGCGGGTTTTTCGGTCCGCTTTACTTTTTTTAAGTGTTGTGCTATACTTTTTAGTAATTGGATTTAAAAAGACTAACTCATAACAGGAGGACTTATAAATGAAAAAAAAGCAGCTTTTCGCAGTCCTGCTTGCAGGTTCCATGACTGTTGGAATGGCACCTGCCGCAGCGTTTGCCGCTGAAGATACCGGAGCGGTAACAGAGGCAGAAGCACCGACTGCAGACGAGAATACAGAAACACCAGATGATGGAGCAGCTGTGGATGACCAGTCCCAGAGTGAAGCCGACGCCCAGGCAGCAGCAGAAGCCCAGGCAGCAGCTCAGGCCCAGGCGGAAGCAGAAGCTCAGGCAGCAGCCCAGGCCCAGGCAGAAGCAGAGGCCCAGGCAGCAGCTCAGGCTCAGGCAGAAGCAGAGGCCCAGGCAGCAGCTCAGGCCCAGGCGGAAGAGGCGCAGCAGGAGCAGACGGAAACATCTGCAGAGTCAGCAAATGTCGTTGTAAAAACAGCAGAAGATCTTAAGAATGCGATTAATGGGGCTCCGGATTTTACAGGTTCTATTGATGATACGAAAGAGAATCTTTATGATTCTTCCTATAAGATCCTGCTCAGTGAATCTTTTGCTCTTACAGAGCCGATTACGGTTCCTGAGAATAAGAATATTGCAATTTTTAGTGTGCAGGGAAGTGAAACCACAATCAGCCGTGGAACAGTAACTGGTGATATGTTTAAAGTAAGTCCTGGTAGTATTTTGTCCATGACTAAGAATGATGGAGATGGCACTACAACAATTGGTAAACTTCTTATCGATGGAGCCAAAGCGGATGGAACACAGGCAGAAGGTTCTATTATTTCTGTAGATGCAAATGCAAAATTTGTAATGACTACAGGTGTTACTCTTGCTAATAATTCATCCACATCAGCCGGTGCAGCAATAAAGAACAGTGGTAAGCTTATCATTACAGGTGGCGAGATCAAAGATAATGTATCTACAGGCGGAGCTGTTTACAGCACAGGTACGATTTCCCTGGAACAGGGAACGAATGCTGCAGCAGACGAACCGAAAATCATCGAGAACTATACAAATACAAATGCAGAGAAGAGCGTAAAATCCAATATCGTATTAGGACATCAGGATCAGAATGCTGGAAGCATCATCATTGCCGGTGCATTTGAGAATTCGAACCTTGGATATTCCGTAGAGAATCCGACAGTTGACTATACAGTTTTCCAGAAACCTGAATTTTTAGCTGCGGATGCATTTGAAAAAGCAGTTAATGCGATGAGCTATGAAGGCGACCAGAGCTATGGAATAAATACAGCTACAGGTCAGCTTGTTTCTAACAAACCAACGGTTACTATTGATAGTGCTACAAGTAAAGAAGCAAATACTGTTTCTGTAACCTTCACATCTGATAAAGCAGGTACATATTACTATAAATATGTTGCAAAAGGTGCGGAAGCTCCGACTATCGAGAAAGCTACAGAAGGTGGAACGGTTAAGGCAGGAGAAACCACTTCCCTGAAACTTACCAATGTCACAGACAAGACTATTGACCTTTATATATGGGTAAAAGAAAGTGAAAGTGGTAACAACATTGTTGGTGAAGGTGTAAAGAAGGAGATTGCAGTAACCCAGGCACAGAATCCAGACAATCCGAAACCGGTAGCACCAAAGGTTACTAAAATCAGCGCAAAGAGAAAAACTGCAACAACTGCAGAAGTAGTTCTTCAGTCCGATAAGAGTGGTACATGCTATTATAAATGGGTGGCAAAGGGAGCGGATAAACCTTCCATTAGCACAACTAAAGACAGCAATATTGAGATCACTGAAAACAAAGATTTTAAGATTGATCTGAAAAACCTGAAAGGTGATGCGATTGATCTCTATGTGCAGGTAGTAGCGAAAGATGGATCAAAGACAGCAGTGACCAAGATTGCAACTGTTACTTTGAAAGAAACACCTGCGAAGATTTCCAACGTAAGTTATAAATGGAAAGGTCATACATCTGCTACTGTAACTATGCGTTCTGATAAAGCAGGTGTGTACTATTATGAATGTGTAAAACGTGGTTCTAAAGCTCCGACAGTTGATAAAATGAGCAAGGGAAAAAATGTTTCTGCAAATAAGGATTTCACGATCAGTTTGAAAGATTTGGATGCAAACAATGCAATTGATGTTTATGTGAGCATCAAAGGAACTGATGGAACTGTAAGTACACCAAAGAAGATTGCATTGGATGAAGCTAAGCGTCCGGCAAATGTCAGATGGGTTGGATTTTCATGGATCAACCATACATCTGCGAATGTTACTCTTATTTCGAATAAGAGCGGTACCTGTTATTATAAATGGGTTTCTCGTAACAGTGATGGCACGTCTGCCACTCCGAAAGATCTTACATCTACCGGAAAACAGACAACGTTTACTGCTGATAAGAAATTTAATATCGGTCTTGAGGATTTAGACTCTGACAATCCAATTGATCTTTATATCCAGATCAAAGATAAGAATGGTGTTTTGACGAATCCATTGAAAATAGCATTTAAAGAAGATTTCAGACCGAAAGTTGCAGATCCAACTCCGACTAACACACCGAATGCATACATCCCGGATGTAAAAGAGAGCATAGTACAGGGACTGGACGAGGCAATTCAGTTCTATCCGAATCAGTTCTATGAATTTACTGTGATCGGTGCAGGAACAACCAACCAGGATCCAAATGAGGGTGATGTGAAGTGGGTTCCGGTTTACTGGAGTACAGCTGCAAACCCAACCCAAAGCCAGATGCATACAGCATGGAAGATTGGTTCCGCCAAGGGAATCAACAAAGACGCTACATACAACCTGTATGTATTCTTCCAGAAATACGTCTACACCGGTGGTCAGTGGCAGCAGACAGATACTATTGAATCTGCGGTATATCAGTTTAAATCTGCAAAACTGACACCTACCGGAACTCCGGGAGCAGACGGTTCATATGGCGGCGGTCAGACAGGCTCTGATCTGAACGCAACCATAACAGGAGAGGCATCCGCAACATCCTCCAACGGAGGCAACGGAACCAGATCCAGAAACGCAGTATCAACAGCTGATAACTCACCGGTCGGAACCATGTCCGCACTGGCAGTGGCATCACTTCTTGCAGGTGGATATGTGATCGTGAGAAGAAGAAAAAAAGATATTTAAACGCACAATAGCCAAAGTAGCATAAGAAATAAAAAAATCACCGGTTTTCCGAAAGAACAGGAGAGCCGGTGATTTTTTTGTAAGGATAAATTTACAGATTTTTTTTCTTATAGATAAACCAGGAAGCTGCAATACTGAATGCAATAAGATAGACCGTCAGGATCAGGATACTGAGGTAATTGACTCCACCGCCGGAAGCAATGGTACGAATCAGATGACTGGTCTGTGACAGTGGAAGAGCAGCTACAAAATTCCCAAGAAAGCCTGGGATCTTCTCTGTAGAGAAGAAGGTGTTGCACAAAAAAGCCATTGGCATAATGATATAGTTGGAAAAACGAGGTACATCCGCATGGTTTTTTGCAAGGAAAGAAACCACAACACCGATGGCAGAAAATACAGCACCGTTGAGGAACATTACCAGTAATGACCATCCGTTGAACACAAGACCGGTTCCGATCGGCATAGTCAGAAGAAGAATGATCCCTCCTGCATAAAGCCCACGGAGACTGCCTCCGATGATCTGTCCGGCAATAAACTGCCACAGAGGTGTCGGAGATATCATAACCTGGTCAAAGGCTTTCTCATAAAGACGCTGCACATTCAGATTCTGTGCGATGGCATTAAAGCTTCCATTCATTGTAGTCAGTGAAACCACACCCGGGATCAGGAAATTCAGATAAGGCTCCCCATGTGAGGAGGTCTGGATCCCCATTCCAAAAACGATCAGATACATCAGTGGCGCGATCATAGCTGCCAGCGTGATCTTATAGAAATCCCTTCGGAATTCCACCCATTTTTCCCATAAAATAGTAAGTATTCCCATGATAATTCATCGTCCATTCTGTTAAATTATAAGATATGTGGCTGACGCCGGCTTATCGCTGCATCAGATGCCTGCCAGCGCGCTCCACAAAAACATCCTCCAGAGTTGTCTCACGAAGGGTGCACTGTCCGTCCAGGGAGGACAGAAAAGAGATGGCCTCTTCCCGGCTGTGGAAGTAGTGGCTTTTTGCCCCTTCCGGTGTTTCCTGATCTACGGTGTATTTGCCAAGGCTGTCGATCAGGCCCGACGGAGTATTGATCTCCTCCAGCTTTCCGTGATCCATAAGTGCTACCCGGTTGCAGAGAGACTGTGCCTCTTCCATATAGTGGGTTGTAAGAAGAATAGTCAGGTTTTTTCCGTTCAGCTGACGGAGAAGATTCCACATCTGTCGTCTGGAAAGCGCGTCCATGCCTGCGGTGGGCTCGTCCAGAAGAAGGATCTCCGGACTTGTGAGAAGCGCCCGGCATACCATAAGCTTTCGTTTCATACCACCGGAAAGCTTCCTTACAGTCCGCTTACGGAAGGGAAGAAGTCCGCAGAAATCCAGAAGCTCTTCGGTTTTCCGTTTGATCTCTTTTCGTGGCATGAAATAAAGACGGCCTTGATATTCCATGATCTCATCCATGTTCATATCCTGGCGCATGGAGTATTCCTGAGTGATCACGCTGATCTTGCGTTTCAGATCCGGTCGGTTGCGTCCAAGTGTCTGCCCGTCAATGAGGATTTCGCCCTCTGTGGGCAGGAGCAGAGTGGAAAGCAGACTGATCGTGGTGGTTTTTCCGGCACCGTTGGGCCCCAGCAGACCAAAAAATTCGCCGGTTTCTATGCGAAGATCCAGAGAATCCACAGCCGTAAAACTGTCGAATTTTTTTGTGAGATTTTTTGTTTCGATCATCTCTGTTCATTTCCTTTCGTTTGTATGCAAATTTCACTCTATTATACTGGAAAAGAAGAGACATTTCAACAACTCTGAGATGTTCTTTACACAAAAGCAAAAAAGCGTAGCGGCAGATGATGGAAAATTTTATGGAAACGCTGCAGTCCCTGCCGGAGCAGGTCGAGATTTTTGACGAGGGAGCATGGTACGCACTCTGCGATTACATCACGGTCTACAGTAAAGATGATGTTCGGGTGACATTCCAGAACGGAACGGAAATCAAGGTGTGAAAAACATAAGAGATTAAGAACGCGCTCCGCAGAAAAATGTGGAGTGCTTTTTCAGGCCTTGTTTTTGAAAGGTTAGGAAAAATAAAAAGGTATCTGTAAAAATAAAATTGTATCAAAGACAGCGAGAAGATAGAACCTTTCCTCTGACCAGAAAACTGCGAAATGTAGTTATCAGTGAATATCTGGGGTGTATTTGCTGCAAAGCAGCAAATACAGACACCTGCTTCCGGGATTACTTTTTCCCGGAAGCAGGTGTTTTTTGGAAGTGTGAATCATACATATTTCGGAATTCTGTGGGAGTGCACAGGTTTAATTGTTTGAACATCCGTAAAAAGGCGGACAGGCTGGAAAAGCCTGATTGTACTGCCACTTCGGTAACAGCAAGCTCCGGATCCAGCAAAAGAGATTTTGCGTATTCAATTCTTTTCTGGTTCAGAAATTTGTAGAAGGAGGAATTAGTATATTGTTTAAAAAGGCGGGCAAAGTGATATTTGCTGAACCCTGCCAGACTGGCAACCTCCTCCAGAGTAAGGTTTTCAGAAAAGTGGTTGCTGATATAATCGGTGATAAACAGAAATTTCTCCATATATTCTTTCTGATGGTGAATATCACGGTCTCCGTCCTGCTGATGAAAAGCTTTGTGATTTCTGCCAATATACACAAGGATTTCCAGGAATTTTGCAATGATGGAAATTTCAGAATAGGTGGTAAAATTCATATATTCATCCTTGATTTCCAGCATAAGACGGTGGATGTGTTCATAGACCTGTGGATATTCTTCCTTGGTGACCAGAATGGCAGGACTGAGGAGTGGTGTGATCAGATCTAGCTCTTTTAGCTTGATGTGGTTCAGGCCGGGCTGAAAAATAATCCTTTCTCCTGTATCCGGAGCAAAGAGCTCGTGAAGCATACAGGGACATATAACAAGAATTTCTCCTTCTTTGATAAGATAATCGTTATGACCGCAGACAACCCGGTAGTCGTTAATAACAGGCATGATCACTTCGAATGAGGGATGCCAGTGAGGCGGATAGTTTTCGGCTTCCTCATTGTAATAAAGACAGATCTGGGTATCTGCTTTGTAATCAACGGTTTCATGAATTCCCTGTAAATTTCGGATCATATGGACTCCTTTCACACCTAATTACTGCTTTTGATAGCAAATGTTGCTTTTTGATGTTTGTGTATATAATGTATCAAAAACATGTGTAAATGGCAATATATAACATTGGAAAAATTGAAATAATAAAAACATATGTCAAAATACACAAAAAAGAATATAAAAATCTATTAAAATTGACATATTGAAGAAAATAGTAGCAGATAAATAGCAAGAATTGATAGCAACATGACAAGAATTATGGAGCCAATCACAGGCCATTCTGATATAGTAGAACCATCAAGAAACGAGGTAATGAATCAAAAGGAGGATTAAAAAAATGAACAAGAAGAGATTACTTTCAGTATTACTTTCAGCAGCTATGGTAGCGGGAACCATGGCAGTAGCAGTGCCTGCATATGCAGATGACACGGAGGAAATCACATGGATGTTCTGGGATGACCTGGAAGCTACAGAGGATCTGGTTTCCAAAGGATACAAAGATGTTATTGATCGCTTCAATACAGAATATGAAGGGAAATACCATGTAACACCGATCACAACAAATCTGGAAGAATATGACGGAAAATTAAATGCCTTGATCGCAGCAGGACAGACACCGGATGTATACATTTGTAACCCGGGACCCAACATGGATGTATATGTAAATGCAGGAGCAGCAGCAGACCTGACAGATATTCTTGAGAATCAGGAAAAAGACTGGTACGCAACATTTACAGATGGAATCTTTGACAGACTGACTTATGATGGAAAGATTATGGCAGTTCCTACAAACTTCGCAGCTGCCTGTGTATACTATAACACAGAGCTTTTTGAGAAGGCCGGAGTAGAAGTTCCGACTACCTATGATGAACTGATCGATGTATGTAAGAAACTGCAGGATGCTGGTATTACACCAATCTCCTGTTCCGCAGGAACTTCATGGTGCCTGTCAATGATCGCAGGTTATCTTTGTGACCGTTCAGGTGTAGATCTTCAGGCAATCGCAGATCATAAAGCAAACTGGACAGACGATAACTGTATTGCTGCAGGTGAGAAATTAAAAGAGTTATCTCAGTATTTCCAGGAAACAGCAGCTGGTGACTCTAATGATCAGGCTACAGCAAACTTCTACAATGGAGATGCAGCAATGCTGGTACAGGGATCATGGGCTATGGCTCAGATCAATGGCAATAATCCTGATTTCCAGAGCAAATGCGGTGTATTCCAGTTCCCTGGAATCGACGGAGCGAATGATCCGAACCGTATGATCGTTAAAACAGACAACTTAATAATGAGCTCTACAACAGAGCATCAGGATGCAGCAATTGCACTGATGAAGATGTTTACAGATGAAGAAGCACAGAAATATACAGCAGAAATAGGAGGAAAATTCCCGGTCATCAAAGATCTTGACATTGACTATGACAAAGCTCCTGCACAGCTGAAATATGTTCAGGATATTATGGACAAAGCAACTGGTACTTTTGGATTCTACAATGAATCTCTGGCATCTGTAGAAGCAGGTGACTGCTTCGACAATGCAATGGTTGATATATTCCTTGGAAACCAGACTCCGGAAGAAGCCTTCCAGACAGTACAGGATTTCTATGAAGAAAACGTCTGGAAATAATTGTGGATAGATAGTACAGAATTTACATGGCTGCTGCGGAAGAAAAAAAGTTCCGTAGCAGTTTTTAAATGGAGGCAATTATGGATAAAATTTTACGTAATAAGAAGGCTATTTTCATATTTATCGCACCGGCACTGATCATGTTTGTCCTGGTACTGGTTATCCCTATGGTGCAGATGGTTTATTATTCTTTATGCGATTATGCGGCATTGACACCGCCCAAATTTACCGGACTTGCAAACTATAAAAATCTATTTTTTAAAGATTCTACATTTAAAATTGCGTTAAAGAACTCTATTTTCTTTATGATCTTTTCTGCTATCACTCAGCAGGTGATCGGCCTTGGTCTTGCAGTTATGCTTACCAATATTAAGAAAGGCAGAAACCTTTTCAAAAATATTTATTATCTTCCATCCGTTCTTTCCTCAGCAGCCTTAGGTCTTTTATGGGCATTTATGTTTAACCCAAAGATCGGTATCAATAATCTGCTGGCACAGTTCGGAATCAAAGGCCCTCTTTGGCTGATGGATTCCAAAGGTTTTATTGTACTTCCCATGTGGGTGATTGCGTTTGTTGCCTTATGGCAGTATGTTGGACAGAATATGATGCTTTATATGGCTCAGATCACAGGAATTTCCAGAGACATATATGAAGCTTCTTATATAGACGGCGCATCAAAGACACAGTCATTCCGTTACATTACACTTCCGTTGATTAAACCAATGATGGTAACTTCACTTTCATTGAACTGTATCGGTTCTCTTAAATTCTTTGACCTTGTGTATAACATGACTCAGGGTGGACCAAACCACAGAACCGAGGTGCTTGCGACAGAACTTTATGCGGAAGGTTTTAACTATTTTAAATATGGTTATGCCAGTGCGATTTCTGTAGTCTTACTGGTTATGTGTCTGATCGTAACATTATTGGTTAAAAAATTAATTAAAGTTGAAACTTACGAGGGCTAGGAGGTAACAGAGATGCAGACAAAAAAATCAAGAAAACCGGTAAAGCCTGTTACAGTAATTCTTTATATATTTCTTATTGCACTTGCTGTGATTTATGTGGCTCCGCTGTTATGGATGTTATGTGTTTCATTAAAAGATAATGCAGGCGTAATGGCAGCTCCATTTGCCCTGCCGGAAGTATTTCACTGGGAAAATTACCAGCAGGCATGGACAATGGGTAAGCTTGGAATTGCACTTGTAAACTCAGTACTGGTCTGTGGGATCACACTTGTAGTCAGTCTGTTTTTTGGAGCAATGGCAGCATTTGCCATTGCAAGAATGCGTTGGAAATTATCAGAAGCAGCACACACATTTTTCCTGATCGGAATGATGGTTCCGGTACATTGTATCCTGATTCCGCTGTTCGTACGTTTTGCAGGGCTGGGATTGACTAACTCAAGAGTAGGTCTGATGATCCCGTATATTACGTTTTCCCTTCCGATGACTATTTTCCTTCTGACAGGATTTTTCAAATCTATGCCTGGAGAATTATTTGAGGCAGCAGCCATTGACGGATGTGGAATTTATGGATGCTTTTTCAGAATCGCACTTCCCCTTTGCAGAACAGGATTCTTTGTTTCAGGTCTTATGACATTCGTAGGTAACTGGAATGAGCTGCTGATGGCTATGGTATTTGTCTCAGATCCGGCAAAGAAAACACTGCCTGTAACACTTACATATTTCGTAGGACCATATGCCACAAACTATGTACAGATGTTCGCAGCAATCATTATCGCAATTGCACCTACCGTTATTGTATATTGCCTGTTCAGTAATCAGATTGTAGAAGGTCTGACTACAGGTGCTGTAAAAGGATGATGTATGAAAGGAATGTGTAAAAGGAGGCTTGTATGAACAGAGACGAGGCAAGAAAGAAAGCACAGGAACTGGTATCCAAAATGACACTGGAAGAAAAAGCCAGTCAGTTAAGATATGATGCGCCGGCTATAAAGAGACTTGGTGTCCCTGCTTATAATTGGTGGAATGAAGGACTTCACGGGGTAGCCAGGGCAGGACAGGCAACTGTATTTCCGCAGGCAATTGGCATGGCTGCCACATTTGACAGAGATTGCGTAGCTGAAATGGCAGATATTGTAGCAACAGAAGGACGTGCAAAATACAATGCATATTCCAGTGAAGAAGACAGAGATATTTATAAAGGACTGACATTCTGGTCCCCCAATGTAAATATTTTCCGTGATCCGAGATGGGGCAGAGGCCATGAAACTTACGGGGAAGATCCGTATCTGACCAAAGAGCTTGGAGTAGCTTTTGTAAAAGCTCTTCAGGGTAATGGAGAAACTATGAAAGCTGCGGCATGTGCAAAGCATTTTGCAGTGCATTCCGGACCGGAAGCGATCAGACATGAGTTTGATGCAAAGGCATCTGCAAAAGATATGGAAGAAACGTATCTGCCTGCATTTGAAAGCCTGGTAGAGGAGGCTGATGTGGAGGCAGTTATGGGAGCATATAACCGCACAAATGGAGAGCCCTGCTGTGGAAGCCCTGCTCTGCAGAAAAAACTGAGAGATGACTGGAAGTTCCAGGGACATTTTGTATCAGACTGCTGGGCGATCAGAGATTTCCATGAACATCATATGGTGACTAATACGGCTTATGAGTCAGCAGCACTTGCCATTAATAATGGCTGCGATCTGAACTGTGGAAATACATATCTTCATATTATGAAAGCATATGAAAAGGGGCTTGTCACAGAGGAAAGGATTACAGAATCAGCAGTAAGACTTTTTACTACCAGATATCTTCTTGGGCTATTTGATGGCAGTGAATATGATAATATTTCCTATAGGGAAGTAGAATCAGCAGAACATCTGGCAGCAGCAGAGAAAGCAGCAGCGAAGAGTTTTGTACTTTTGAAGAATAATGGAATTCTTCCATTAAAAAAAGAGGATATCAAAACAATCGGAATTGTGGGACCTAATGCAGACAGCAGAAAGGCTTTGATTGGAAATTATCATGGAACTGCATCCAGATATATTACAATCCAGGAGGGAATCCAGGATTATGTAGGTGAGGATGTGAGAATTCTTAGTTCTGTAGGAAGCGAGTTGTTTAGAGACAGAACAGAACCTCTGGCATTCAGCAGAGATCGTCTTGCGGAAGCTAAGATCGTTGCAGAAAACAGTGATGTGGTGATTCTTTGTGTAGGTCTGGATGAGACACTGGAGGGTGAAGAAGGAGATACCGGAAACAGCTATGCATCCGGAGATAAAGAGAGCCTGAAGCTTCCTCAGTCCCAGATTGATTTAATGGAAGCAATGGCTGGTTCCGGAAAACCGGTGGTTCTTTGTCTGATGGCAGGAAGTGATATTGATATGAGCTATGCAGCAGAGAAATTTGATGCAGTTATGGTTCTGTGGTATCCAGGAAGTCAGGGCGGAAAAGCAGCAGCAAAAATTCTGTTTGGGGAAAACTCCCCATCCGGCAAACTTCCGGTTACCTTTTACGAGAGCCTTGAAGAACTTCCGGAATTTACAGATTATTCCATGAAAGGCAGAACCTATCGTTATATGGAAGGAAAAGCACAGTTCCCCTTTGGATATGGACTTACCTACAGCAATGTAAAAGTAGAAAATGCAGAGGTAAGACAGTGCGGACGGAAGATAACAGTAGAGGTAGAAGTATATAATAAGGGTAATGCAGATACTGAGGAAGTTGTTCAGGTTTATGTAAAAAATCTTGACAGTAAAAATGCAATTCCAAATCCTGCACTGGGAGGATTCCAGAGAATTTTTATAAAAGCAGGAGAACGCAGAAAAGTTATGGTTCCTGTCTGGGAAAAGGCATTTACAGTGGTAAATGAAAATGGAGAACGCGTAGAGGATGGCAGGAAATATGAGATTTTTGCAGGCTGCAGCCAGCCGGATGAAAGAAGTATAGAGCTTACCGGAACAGAACCTGTAAAGATAATTTGGGAGAAAGAAGACTGAGCTTGTGAAATTTGAATTGTTTTATCCGCAGTGGAAAGACCAGGCAGTCACATTCAGCTATGATGATGGCCAGATTTTTGATAGAAGACTGGTTGATATTTTTAATAAATATAATCTGAAAGCAACATTTCATCTGAACTCAGGGACTTTGGATACAGAAGGATTTATAAAAACACAAGAACTGAAAAGCTTATATCAGGGACATGAAATTGCCTGTCATGGTGTTGCACATGAGTATCCCACACATCTTTCGCAGGAAAGACTGGTTCAGGAATTTTATCAGGACAGATGCAGTCTGGAGAGAGAAACGGGAAGGATTATCAGGGGATGTTCTTATGCATTTGGAGAATATGACGAAAGGGTCATCAATACCCTGAAGAATCTTGGGTTTGCATACAGCAGGACTGTGGAGTCTACAGAAAATTTCCGCATTCCGGAGGATTTTATGAGGTGGACTCCGTCCTGTCATCACAATGATGCATTCAGGGGAATTGCAGAAAAGTTTTTGCACAAACCGGATTATCAGAAGCTTCCTCTTCTCTATGTATGGGGACACAGCTTTGAGTTTGAACGGGAACAGACATGGGAGGAAATGGAAAGCTTCTGCAGAAAGATTTCAAACCATGAAAATGTGTGGTATACCACTAATATGGATTATGTGAATTATATGAATGCAGCCAGAAATCTGATATTCAATGCAGAATGTACCTATGTAGAAAATTTATCAAAAATAAAAATATATTGTAAAATAAATGGAGAGTGCCAGATCTTATAATCTGGCATTCACTGATATAGGGTTTGCTGAAAAGCATATAAGAGAGTCTACAGATTTCATATTTGATTTACGGGAGGAAATGATCAATGATAACTTGTAAAAATCCGATTTTAAGTGGCTTTTATCCGGATCCGTCCATATGCAGGGTGGGAGAGTGGTTTTATCTGGTTACATCTACTTTTGCATATTTTCCGGGAATTCCTGTATTTCGCAGCAGAAATCTGGCACAATGGGAGCAGATCGGCAATATATTGACACGGGAGAGCCAGATGCCCTTACAGGGCTGTGAACATAATGAGGGGATTTATGCTCCTACACTTCGGTGGCATAAGGGAACTTTTTATCTGATTACTACCAATGTATCTGGCGGCGGAAATTTTATAGTAACTGCAAAAAATCCCCAGGGTCCATGGTCAGAATCTCATTTTTTGGAAAATGCCAGGGGAATTGACCCGAGCTTATTCTTTGATGAGGATGGAACCTGTTATTATATCGGGCAGAGAGAAAATTCCCGTGGCGGCAGGTACAATGGTGATTGCGAAATATGGATACAGAAGCTGGATTTGCAGACTTTCAGGCTAGAAGGGGAGGCGCATCCTGTTTTATATGGATTCCAGAGAAATGCAATCTGGCCGGAGGGTCCTCATCTTTATAAAAGAAATGGTTATTACTATATTTTTCATGCAGAAGGTGGAACAGAGGAGCATCACAGTGAAATGGTGGCCAGGAGTAAAAATATTTTTGGCCCCTATGAATATGCAGGGACAAATCCGATCCTGACACACAGACATTTGGGAAAAAATGCGGAGATTACCTGTGTAGGACATTGTGATCTGACTGAGGATGAACAGGGAAACTGGTTTATGGTTGTTCTGGGCTGCAGACCTGTGGACGGAAAGACATTTCTGGGAAGAGAGACTTTTCTGGCAAAGGTAGAGTGGGAGGATGACTGGCCGGTGGTAAACCCGGGAGTAGGAATGCTGGAAAAGGAAATCTGTCTGCCTGGTGAGAAGGATAACTCTATGCCCGGAGAACTGAATGAAGTCAGAAATTACAGTTTCAAAAATATGACAGATAAAAAGCTTCCACCGGATTTTATGATGCTCAGAAATCCCCAGCCGAATGCTTATACAATAGATGAACAGGAAGAATGTTTAAAACTTCCTGCAAAAGCTGTGGCAATTGGGGATAATGGGAGTCCTTCGTATGTTGCGGTGAGACAAAAGCACCATAGATTTCAGGCAGAGACGGAGTTTTTGTTAAAAGCAGGAGAAAAAGGTGACAGAGCCGGAATTGCCTATCTTCAGAATTCTCAGAATTATTTTCTGGCAGAATATGGAGAAGTGGGGGTAGACGGCTATATCTATGTCACAGTATGTATCAATGGAACAGAGAAGATACTTGCAGAAAAGAAAACAGAGAAAAGAGGTATGCAGACCCTGAGATTGAGCGTAGACCAAAGCCTGGCACAGGTATGGCTGATTCGGCCTGAGACGGAAGAAAAATCACAATGTATAATCAGGGAGGTGGATATCAGCCATATGTGTACAGAAGCGGCAGGCGGTTTTACCGGCTGTACAGTGGGAATGTATGTACACTCTGAACAGAAACAGAGTACAGGCTGTGCGCAGTTTTGCAGATTTACGGTAAAGTAACAATCATTCTGATGATTCCGGCAATTGGTTGTTCTGCCTTTGCGTTTGTGTTAAGATCCCATCTTTGGCAGTTGTAAGGTGACAAAACGGCTACAAACCCAGTAAATATGGGTGTTGTGGCCGTTTTTCTTTTTGCAGCGATATGTACTATATTATCCTTGCTTTGATTTTATCTGTTTTGTATTCTTGATGAGGGTCCGCATATCTGCTTTAGTAATGAATTCATGATCCGTTCTAAAATCAAATATTTTATGTAAGGCATCGGTTAGTTCGGTTCTTGTATAAGAGGGGACATATCCGCTCGCTGTGTTCAGCAGAGTCATTTGCATAGAGCGTAATGTTTCCAATATCTGGTCTGCTGTATAAAGATTCCCAAGTTTCTTTTCCAGTAGACGGTAGAGTAAAAGGCTGATATAACAAGTCATGAAATGGGCTTTTATCCGATCTTCTCTTCTGATATAGATTGGTCTTGCTTCGAATTCTGTCTTCATGATCCGGAAGTTTTCTTCGATTTCCCAACGTTGTTTATTGATCCTTATGATCTCTGAAACATCATCTTCCAGGTTTGTGATAACTGCATAAAACCCATCCTACATTTCTTCTTTCTGGATCTGTTCTTCATCAAGATCATAAGTTTCTTGGATAGAGAAAATTTGTATTTTTATAAAGTTCACTCTGCATAAAATCAGATTCCCCTGCAATCACGGAAAGAGAACGATATACGTCCTGGAGACTGTATTTAGGCTCTGCTTTTGATTGTCCGACAGACTTTGTCTAAACGGAGCTGAGTGCACAGTTCCTGAAGAAACAGATATCCAACATTGAAAGAACGACGCTCATTCATAGGGATAGTTGCCGCTTTGGAGAACTCTACAGACACTTTTCCGGTATGCTGCTTATAAAGTTCTGTTTCTTTTGCTGCCTGTGATTGCGATATACATGATAAATAAATCCTTTTTTCTTTTATTACACCGCACTATTGCAAACAAGTGCATATAAAAACGTAAAATTTGACATAAAAAATGCAGGTTTTATAAGGCTTGCAGGGTGATTTTTAATTATTCAACTGTCAAACTTCCGAGACATTTCAACAACTCTGAGATGTTCTTTACAGAAAAGGAGCGTTGTGCTATAGTGATACGAAGGAAAAACAGAAAACGGAGAGAAAACCATGAAACACAGGATGAGAACAATAATGCTGCTTCTTCTGACTATGCTGTTGCTATGCCCTATACAGGTTCTGGCTGCAGATGGAGAGAACGCAGTGAAAACAGATCTGGAGGACGGAGAATATTCCATACAGGTGGAACTGGAAGGCGGAAGCGGAAAGGCCAGCGTTTCTTCCCCCACACTGATGCTGGTAAAAGAGGGGAAGATGTATGCACGGCTCCAGTGGAGCAGCTCCAACTATGATTACATGATCGTAGATGAGGAAAAATATCTCAATGAGAGTGAGGAAGGCAGAAATTCTGTTTTTACTGTCCCGGTAACTGCCCTGGATGATAAGATGGAAGTGATCGCAGATACACTGGCCATGGGTGCCCCTCATGAGATCGATTATACACTGACCTTTTATGAGGCTTCTATTGGCTCCAAGGGCCAGCTACCTCAGGAGGCAGCGAAAAGAGTGGTTGCAGTTGCGCTGGTAATCATCATCGGTGGCGGTATCCTGAATTATTTTGTAAACAAAAGGAATCGGTGTTAAACCGGTTCTTTTTTTATGCTCTTTCGCATAATATACATAATAATGAACATATATAAAGACGGAAGGAAGGGAACATCATGGATACAGTACAGGATAAAACCTACGAAGCAATTTATTATTCACTGTGGGAGGCTGCCAGGCGTTACAGCGGCTTTACGCAGTTTCGGGTAATCGGAAAAAGCCACGATGACCGGATGATCCCTATGCTGGAGATCGGACATGGAGATGCCTGTATTTTCTGTGTGGCCGGCTTTTCCGGAACGGATGGACAGATGACGGACAGGCTTACCAGGATGGCACTGGAGCTTTGCAGAATATATGAATGCAACTGGACCGTGGACGAGCTTTATGAGGTAAAAAAGCTCCTGGATCAGACCAGGCTTTGTATCATACCGGTGGTCAATCCGGATGGATATGAGATTTGCCGGAAGGGCTACAATACTGTGCGAAATCCCATTTTCCGTCAGATGCTGAAAATGCAGGATGTTCCCTGTGATGAATTCGAGGGGAATGCAAGAGGAATGGATACTGCACGGAATTTTCCCACCACCTTCTGCAGCAGAAAAAAGATCCATCAGCAGCCTGCCAGTGAAAATGAGACACGGGCGCTGATCCGGATCTTTCAGGAATACGGAGGACGTGGCCTGCTGGTTTTCTGTGGATATGGGAAAAAGGTGGTTTATTACCGGCGGGATCAGAATTTTTCCACTGGTCAGAGATGCTACCGTCTTGCACGTCACTTAAAAAAATGTACCAGGGGAAAGCTGGAGCAGCTGGCAATAGAAAGAGAAGTGCAGAACGGGCGAAGGAGCACAGGCAGGCCGGAACAGTATTACGGAGAAATGATCCGTCAGCCGGCTTTCCGGATCGAATTGCCGGTAAATTCCGGAAATAAAGAAGAGGAAGAACGGGAAATCCGTGATCTGCTGCTCCTTCCATTGGAATATATTTACTCTCTGGTACAGCTGTAAAAAAATCTGGCGTTGTGCGGATGCAGGGTCTGTCAGCTTATGAAGAATAGGGTGGCAGACATACCCGCTGAGAAACCAGTGTCGAATCCTGTCGGACGAATTTGATTGACTTCCGGGGCTGCGAACCCTATAATAACATCATCTGAAACAAATCTTTTTTAACAAATGTTGCAGGAATTCTTTCATCTCTGTATGTGATGAGAGGAACTGCACATCTGAGCATATCTGCTCGAATAATTTCCATTCAGTATTTTTGCTGTATTATCATTTTGATCATGCTTGTCCCCACTTCAAGATTTGTGAGTTTAAGTGATGGGAGCATGTTGCGAACTGCCATATTAACTGCTATACAGGGAGGACTTTTTTATGGCTCAATTTATGTGGAGCAGGTCTCCGCCGGAATTTTTCTGATGTCCGAACACTGTTTCTTTCCCTGCAGAGGGAAGTGATCATCAAATATCGTATATAGAACAGAATACAGGAATGAAAACATTTTTTCGATGTATCGGCAACACGGTTCTTGGGCTGATGCTGGTGACAGCATTGGTACTTTTAATTCCCGGACTTTTCGGGATCCGGCCCTATGTGGTCTATTCCGGTTCCATGGAACCTGAGATTCCAACCGGAGCTGTGGTTTTTACAAAGGAAGGAGAGTTTTCTCCGAAAAAGGGAGATATCATTACTTTTCATAACGGAGATACCGTTGTCACCCACAGAGTGGTAAAAAAAGAAAAGGATATCTTTATCACAAAAGGTGACGCCAACAAGACAGAAGATCCTGTTCCCGCAGAGGCGTCACAGATCATCGGGCGGGTAGTCTTTCACCTGCCTTATCTGGGCTACGTGATCCATTTTCTGAAAGCCCGGATCCCTTTTGCCGCAGTTTGCATTGCGGCATGTCTGTCAGTACTCTTTGATCTGGCATATACCCCAAAAAAGAAAAAAATACAGGGAGGAATTTAATCATGATGAAAAACAGAAAACTGGTAAAAGGAATCGCACTTGCTGCTGTGATCACTGCACTGGCAGCCGGAGGAACAGCGGCATATCTTACGGATTTTGAAACGGCAACTAACAGCTTTACCGTAGGAAAAGTGGATATCGACCTGGATGAGCCCAACTGGAAACCGGAGGACAATACGGATCTGGTTCCTACTCAGGTGATCCGGAAGGACCCCTATGTATCAAATAAAGGAGTAAATGAAGCATTTGTATATCTGGAAGTTTCTGTTCCGGTCCGAAATGTGATCACGGCAGCCAAGGATGGCACCAGGAATGCGCTTGCAAAAACAGAGCTGTTCAGCTTCACCAAAAACAAGGACTGGACACAGCTGGAGCGGACCGAAGTGGGGCAGAATATGGTCTATACCTATGCATATAATCACATCCTGAAGCCGGGAACAAAGACAACAACTCTTTTTGATACAGTAACCTTTGCCAATATCATCGAAGGTCAGCTGGATACACAGCAGATCGATATGCCGGTACGGGCTTATGCGATCCAGGCTACCAATACCGGTAATGACAAGACTACGGTTCTGGAGCAGGCAACTGCTGCTTACCAGAAATATGTAAATCAGAATAAAGGACAGGCCGGTGGTGTCACGAAATGAATAGATTAAAAAGACCCGTGTTTCTTCTCCTGACAACAGGGCTCCTGTGTGCAGCAGGGACTGCGGCGTATTTTTCAGATTTCGAAAAAAAGATAAATACTGCTGCAGTGGGGTATGTGACAACGGAGATCGAGGAGGATTTTCCGGATCCTACACCTACGCCTATGGAGAATGGTCCGTCCTACAGAAAAGAGATCCGGATCGGGAATTTTTCCGGCAGTGTGAAAGGGTTCCAGGCAGACTGCTATGTGAGGATGTCCCTTTCCTACTCCAATGACGATATCGGCAGAGGCGTTAAATTAACAGGTCTGGATACGGCAAACTGGGTGTATAACAGTCAGGACGGCTATTATTACTATCGCAAAAAAATATCCGAGGGAGAAAAAACAGCTCCTCTGTGTACAGGATTTCAGATTGATCCCCAGAAGATCGATGATACTTACAGAGACAGCATTAAAGATTTTGAGATCAATGTTTATGAGGAAGCTGTACAGGCAGAAGGATTTTCAGATTATGAAAGTGCGTGGAGGTATTTTTCAGATCCGATTTCTGTTCAGGCAGAAAGGAGGGGAAATGCTTGAAGAAACACCTTAAAGTCCTGCTGGCAGGTGCTGTTATAGCAGGCAGTATCCTGGCGTGCACGGCTGCTTATGCCAGATTTTCAGATTCCGTGACAGTGACCAATCACATAGCAGTGGGAGATATCAATATTTCTCTCAGGGAACTGGAAAAAAAGGACGGCAGAGAAATGAAATATCAGGATCGCCGGATCGTTCTTCCGGGAGATGAGATATCCAAGATCCCCAGGATCACCAATCACTCAGAGCCATGCTGGGTAAGGGTGAAGATCTCTTATACAGATGATCTGGAAGGTTTGGATGGTCTGGATGACAGGAATCTTACAGGAATGTCACCGAGATGGATCCGGAAGGGAGAGTATTTTTATTATACCAGGAAGCTGGAACAGGGAGACAGCGTGGATATTTTTACCGGTGTGACTGTACCATCCCAATGGGATGAATCCTACCAGGATAAGAAGCTGGGGATCACCATCGTGGCAGATGCTGTCCAGGCGGCAAATTTTGCACCGGATTTCCGTGCCATGTCACCCTGGGGAAATCAGAAGATCTTAAGATGTATCCACGATACCGATGGTCTTGTGGTTCAGAAAAAAAGTCCGGTGGATCTGAAGGTAGAGTTTGAAGGAAACGCGCACAAACTGATCGCGGCTCCGGAAGACTTTTTTTCCGGATTTTCAACGGCAATGCCGGGAGATGTTTTTCATGATTCTGTAGAGATCAGTAACACAACGGAGCATGCTGCAGAGATATTCTTCCGCACATCACCGGAATGTAAATCGGTAAAGGATCAGGAATTTCTGAAAAAGCTGAAGCTGGTGATCACCATGAATCATAAAAAGCTGTATTCCGGGGATCTTCTGGCTGTGTCTCTCAATAAAGCCGTGTCCCTGGGTGAATTTTCCAGTGGAGAAAAAGGAAACATGAGATTTGAGGTTACGGTTCCGGCAGAGCTGGATAATTTATATGCTCTTCGGGCAGCAGACGTGAAATGGATCTTTTCTGTGGAGGAGGATCAGGAGACGTTGGAAACCAGTCCCGTCCCACGCCGGAATGACAGGAAAGAAGCCACAGAAAGAGCTTCCGGAAATAACAGTTCTTCGGTAAGGACAACACCAGTGAAGACCGGAGATGAATCTCCTATGCTCCTGTTTGCACTGATGGCTGGTATGGCGTTGCTTACCTGCAGTCTGACGCTATGGAAAGGAGGACGAAAAAATTGAAAAGAAGAATGATCGGTGCATGGATGGCATTGATGATCACAGCTTCTTCTCTTGTGGTTTCGGCCAGTCCTGCAGCAGATATGAGTTCGGTATCAGCAGATCCGCAGCAGGAGCAGACAGAACCGGAGGAGGAAGAGGAGGCCCCGGATATTCCGGTAACGTCTCAGCCTGGGGAGGCTGAGATGCCGGTTCCGACAGCCTTGCCTGAACAGGAAACGGTGGAGGAAGCTTTTGGAGAAGGTGAAGATACTGCTGAAAATACTGACAGTGATGAGCTGACCGAACCGGAAGTTGCTTCAGAAGAAGGAGAAAATATAGCTCTGACAGAAACACCGGAGCAGGCGGAAGATCCGGGATTTATCGTTTTTACGGAAGAAAATGCAGAAATCCTCACAGCAGAAAGTGAAGAGGATCAAAAACTGATCCAGGAGATTGAAAACGGAGAGATCATTGCCCTTTCTGCAGCACTTCCGGGGAAGATCCTGGAAGCAGGCAGTGCGGAAGTGATTTCAGAGGGAGAGGATTCCCTTGCAGTTACAGCACTTTCCCCGTCCCAGTATTATCTGGACAGCTGGACCAGGGTTTACTGCGATGAGATCTGGAAAGCTGCCAATGATTTTCTTGGTCCCGGAAATAAAACCCGTATGGGATGTACGTATCGTTCTGTACATTATATCGATGATACAGGTGAGGAGAAGGTTTCACCTCTGTATTGCCTGAAAGCGACCCAGGATGGGCTGGACAGTATGACACTGAAGAATGAGGCAGTAAAAGCACTGACTAATTCTGTGATCCAGAAGCTTTTGTACTTTGGTTACGGAGGACCGGGGGATCTGGGAACCGGATATGACCCCTCCTGCAGTCACATAGACTGGTCAAAATGGCAGAACCGTTATGTATTCACGCATATTGCATTGTCAAAGGTATACTTTAATGACTGTGGATATGCCACAGCAGCAGAAGTAGAACATACAGGGATAAACCGCCTGATCGATAAGATCCAAACATTGACGATCCCTGCAAGAAACAAGGCAGCCGTTTATGTTTCCGAAGATGGTCCCTGGTCGGCAGCATCCGGAAAGACGATCCCCTTAAGTGTATTCCGAAGCAGACCAGCAGGTTTTCCCTTTGTTCCGGACAGTATGAAGGACGGATTTCAGATGAGTACTCTTATGAAAGTGACAGACGGAGCAAAAGCAGGAAATGGGATCACCATTACCAGGGGAGCTGCAGAAAAATGGCAGCTTGCCTACTGGACAAGTGCAGCGGAGTATAATTCTCACAAATCCAATCCCAAAATGATGTCGGGAACAAGCCTGAACCTGAAGGATGGAGCATACTTTTTTCTGATCTTTCCGTTAAATGCATCTGCTACAAAGAAGTTTTCCTGCAAAATGCTGCTTCAGCCGGTTTCCTATATTTTGGTTGACGGAAGTGCCCAGGCAGGAAAAGATGGAGTACAGGATTTTGGCGCTTACGTATACCAGGGAACAAGAGGAAGCCTTTCGTTTTCAGTAAAGCCATCGGTTTACGGCAATGCAAAGCTGGTCAAGAAGGAACCCAACACGGGAAAACTGATCCAGGGAGCGCAGTACGGACTGTTTGCAGCAGAAGCTCTGACCTCCGGATACCGGACTATGTACAGTAAGGATCAGAAGGTTTCATCCGGAACAACAAACGCCGGTGGAGAGATCCTTTTTTCAAAGCTGCTTCCCGGAAAATATTATGTGAAGGAAACTAAAACCGCTGCCGGATACAAGCTGAACACCGTTATCAAAAATCTTACAGTAACCGGTGGAAAGACAACAACCGTCAACGTAACGGATATCATGGATATCAGCGGAACAGTATCCATCAGAAAGAAAGATGGAAATACCGGTGATCCACTGGCAGGAGCTGAATTTACCCTGTATCAGTGGAGTAAAAAAAGCAAAAGCTATGTAACCTTAAAAAAACTGACTTATGATGGACAGAAACGTATCTATAACTCCGAGAAATTTAATTATACCGAAGACAATCAGGGAAAATTCCGTGTACGGGAGACAAAAGCTCCACCCAATTACACCGGAAACTGGCAGAAGAATTTTACGTTGGAAAAGCCGGGAGAAAAGCAGGAATTTCTGTTTGAAGCAGTGAACTATCAGAACGAAAAACGAAGGATAGAGGTTCGTAAGATCGATGCGAAGACCGGTGAGGTCCTGAAGGGTGCGGAGTTTACACTTTATGAATACAGCGCAGCTAAAAAAGCCTATAAAGAAAAAGGAACACTTCTGAATTATGATAGTTCAAGTGAGCTTTATGTAAGCGGTGAACTTTTAAAGACCTCGGATAATGAGGGAAAATATAAGATCGTGGAAACAAAGACTCCGCCCGGATATACAGGAAGCTGGGAGGAAGAAGTAAATATCACAGACAAGGATGCCCGCCTTTCCTTTGAAGTTGTCAATGAAAAGGAAAAGGAATATACAGGAGTGATCCGACTGAGAAAAACAGACATTTATACCGGGGAAGTTCTGGAAGATGCTGAATTTACTGTGCTTCAGTGGAACAGAGAGAACCAGACTTACCAGGATGACCTGGGCGGGCAGAGTATCCTGAAGTTTGACGTAGAAACCGGATGGTACTCTACTGAAGAGCTGGTGCTTACAGATGCTAATCAGGGAAGGTTCAAAGTAGTGGAAACAAAAAATCCGGAAAACTATACAGGCAAATATGAAAAGGAGGTAATCTTCCAGAAAAAAGAAAACACAGATACGGACATTGTGGATTTAAAAGCAGAGAATACTCCGGTAACACTTCCGCTGGGAAATATCACCATCATAAAAAAGATCAAAGAGGAGGATATTACCTGGGCTCATGGAAATCCAACCTTTTCCTTTGTGGCAGAAGGTACGGATCTATCCGGAAATCCTCACAGATATGAGGATTATGTGACCTTTACCAGAGGAAGCTATGAAACCGATAAAAATGGCTATGCAACATTATCGGTCACTCTCAGGAATATCCCGCTGGGGCAGTATACGGTCTGGGAAAAACCGGTACTACGCTACTATCTGAAAGATGTACGGGCAAATACAGAGAATGTCCGCATCATAAAAGGCGCTGCACCTGCATATGGTACAGATCCCCGGAAGATTGCTTCCGGTACGGCTGCTCTGACAATGCAAAACAAAAATGCATCGCTGACTTTTGTAAATGAGAAATCCAGATATGATCGATATTCCCATAATGACAGCATAAAAAATACCATACCCGTATCATTTTCCTGAAAAAAATACAGAGGGGCAGGAGTAATCCTGCCCTTAGCTGCGTATTTTATATAGTAAAAAACAAACTGTAAAAAGAAATAAAAAAACTACATATATACCCAAAGATATGGTATACTTTTTTACAAATACTGTGAATTCAAGAACTCTCTGGGAGGTCGATGATGAAAACAGACGAAAAAAATCCCGTTTTTGATATTCGGGATACATTGGAAAAATACGCTTGCATTTATCGAAATACTACACTGAAGATTTTTCAGTACTGTCAGGAGACGGACACATATGAACGTCTGGATGAATACCTGAGACCTGTAAAAAATATTACGGATTTTAAGAACAGTGGACAGAAATACAGCAATGTTTATAAAGACGACTGGAAGTTTCTGACGGATTTTCTGACATCCCGGGAAGGCGGGACGATAGAAGTGCGGTGTATCAATAAAGACGGTAATGCGGGTCTTATGACAGTACGGGGATTTATAGCACAGGACAAAAATACCGGATATCATTATTTTATAGGAAGCTCCAGAGATATCACCAGGGAGAAGCTACAGGAAGAATTTCTTGAGGAACGTGCCCAAAAAGATCCTCTGACCGGACTGTATAACCGCTTTTTCGGAAAAGAACTGATCGATGAATACCTTACATCCAGAAATCCCTATGCAGGATGCGGGATGATGGTGCTTGATGTGGATTATTTTAAAAATGTAAATGATACTTACGGACATATGTTCGGTGATGAAGTCCTGAAACGTTTTGCAGAGCTGTTTGTGGCTTTGTTCGACATCAATGATGTGATCATGCGTCTGGGTGGCGATGAATTTGTGATTTTTTTGAAGGACATCGGACATGCCACTATCATGAAAAAGGCAGGAAAGCTGATCCGGGAAGTGCAGAAACTCAAATTTCCCGGAACCACATATCTGGCAACCTGCAGTGTAGGGATCTGCTTTCTTCCGGAAAATGTTTCCGGATATACATATCAGCAGCTCTTTGAAAATGCAGACTGGGCACTTTACCAGGCAAAGAAAAATGGAAAAAACCGATATGCTTTCTGTGATAATCTGAGACATTTTGAGGATAAGACAGAGAAAAAGCAGGAATTATATGAGGGTGTTGAGATAGATGCCAGATATCTTCATAATGATATTGTTTCTACTGCATTTGAAATATTTGAAAAAATGAGCAGCTTTCAGACTGCTATTGAACTTCTGATGAAAGTGATCGGTCTGAAATTCCGACTTAACCGGATCACAATCCTGCGTACTAAAGTGGCAGAGCAGAAAACAGACCGGATTTTTCAATGGGTTTCGGAAGAGGACTACAGACTTTTGATAGATGAGATCCATTTTTTAAAAAGTGATTTTATCACATTATTTCGCCATAACGATGAATATGGTACTGTGGTCCTTCAGGAGAGCGATCTGGCTGATTATTCGGAACAGGGAAGAAAGAATGTGTTACAAGGTGGAGCAAAAACCGTAGTCTGTGCTGCCATGTACTGTGAAGGAAGCTATACAGGAACTATTGTATATGTGACCTGCCGGGAAAAAAGACTCTGGTCCAGAGAAGACCGTAAACTGCTGGGAGAAGTTACCAAGATCATTTCCGCGCATTATGCCAAGAACCAGGCATTTAACAGTGTTTATCGTGACATTGCTGCAGAATCCGGATGGGATCAGCTTACCGGATTGTCTTCTTTTTCAAGATTTCGAGAAGATGTGGAGAAAATGCTGATCGGAGGTTACGGTCCGGGACATGCAGTGATATATACCGATTTTGAAAAATTTAAACGTATCAATGCAAAATACGGATACCGTGTGGGAGATCAGATCCTGCGGCAGTTTTCCGAGTATGTGATAAGCACTCTTAAAACAGATATGGATACATATTTTACCAGGGCGATCTCTGATCATTTTATCCTCTTCACTCCCTGTGATATGGATGGTGATCTGGAAACAGTTGCTTTAAAGATCAATCAGGAATTCTTACGGCAGATGAAAGAGAAATACCCGGATATGAAGCTCTGTGTCCGCACGGGGATCTATCTGATCACCAAAGAATGTGCCAATGCATCTGAGGCAATCGATGCAGCGAATTATGCAAGAAAATATGCTGCTGAAAATTGCGAAACAGGTGTTAAGCTGTATGACGAAGAACTGAAAAAACAAAGCGATGCAGAGTGAAAGACACAGGAATACGGACCGGAATCCATGATCTTTCAGAATTTCAGGAATAATCTTCCGGGAAAGCTTTTACAATAGAACAGAGATGTTTTCGGCAGGAGTGAGCTTATGAACAGAAGTGTTCCGGAAAGCCTTTTAATCTGTATCTTAGTCTTATGCCTGGCTCTGACACCTGCTGGTGTCAGGGGAGAAACTGAGGGTAGCAGAAAAACACAGCAGCTGATCGAAGCGCCGGGTGCAGTTCTTATGGAAAAAGAAACCGGTACAGTGATCTATTCCAGGGATCCTGACACCCGAAGAAGCCCGGCCAGTATTACAAAGATCATGACGCTGATCCTGATCTTTGATGCTATCCGTGAGGGAACACTGCATTTGGAGGATACCATTACCACCAGTGCCTACGCCAGATCCATGGGAGGGTCGCAGGTATTTCTGGAAGAGGGAGAGACACAGAATGCGGAAACCATGATCAAATGTATTGTGATTGCTTCCGGAAATGACGCCAGTGTAGCCATGGCAGAGCATGTTGCGGGAACAGAACAGGCCTTTGTGGATAGGATGAACGAGAGGGCGAATGATCTTGGAATGAAAAATACTCATTTTGTGGATTGCTGCGGGCTGACGGAATCACAGGAGCATTATACAACGCCCTATGACATTGCACTTATGAGCAGGGAGCTCATCAGCAGATATCCGGAAGTTCTTACATATTCATCTGTCTGGATGGAGGATATCACACACGTTACCAGAAAAGGTTCCTCAAAATTCACACTGACCAACACCAATAAACTGCTGCGCAGCTATGAGGGGTGTATGGGACTTAAAACAGGCAGCACCAGTATTGCAAAATACTGTCTCAGTGCTGTGGCAAAACGAAACGGGATCACATTGATCGCCTCCGTGATGGCCGCACCGGACCCGAAAACAAGATTCCGGGATGCAGCAGCTCTTTTAAATTACGGCTTTTCTAAGTGCACATTGTATCTGGATGATGCTCTGGAGCCACTGAAACCTATGAAGCTCCGCAAAGGAGTCAAAGAGCAGGTTCCGCTTGTATATAGAGGGAAATTCCGATATATCAGCACAGATGGCACGAAACCTGACAATGTTAAGAAAAAATTGATCCTTCCCAAAGAACAAAGTGCGCCGGTGAAAAAAGGGCAGAAAGCAGGGGCACAGGAATACTATCAGGATGGGAAAAAGATCGGCAGTCTGGATATCCTGTACGGGGAAACAATAAAAAAGGCCGGATACCGTGACTGGCTGGAAAGAACCTGTCAGGCATTTCTTTTGTGATGCCTGCAACATATTTTGACAAAAAGGGCAGACTGGATGTATAATACAACGGATTGAAGAAATAACAGAACAGGGAAGGGATTTTGGATGAAAGAGATCAGAACAGAAGATGCAGTGGGCCACATTCTGTGCCATGATATCACGCAGATCATAAAAGATGAGAAAAAAGGCGTTCTTTTCAAAAAAGGGCATGTAGTGAAAGAAGAGGATATACCACTGCTGCTCTCTGTAGGAAAAGAACACCTTTTTGTGTGGGAGAAAAAACCGGGGATCCTTCACGAAAATGAAGCTGCAGAGATCCTTTACAAAATCTGTGCCGGAAATTCTTCCAAAGTACATGGAACTGAGATCAAAGAAGGTAAGATCGAGGTGGTATCAAAAATCGATGGTATTCTGAAAATACGTCGTGATGCACTTGTGGCTGTGAATTCTCTGGGAGAAATGATGATCGCTTCCAGACATGGCGATTTTCCGATAAAAAAAGGTGATAAGGTTGCAGGAACCAGGATCATTCCGCTTGTGATCGAGAAAGAAAAGATGAATGCGGCAGAGAAGGCAGCAGGAAGTCTTCCGATCTTTGACATTCTCCCTTACCAGCAGAAAAAAGTAGGAATTGTCACAACCGGAAGTGAGATCAAAAAAGGACTGATCCGGGATACCTTCACACCGGTACTCCGGGAAAAGCTTTCCGGGTTTCCGACAGAAGTGACAGGCCAGGTAATGCCGGGAGATGATAAGGAAGAGATCACAAAAGCAATTCTTTCTTTTGCAGATGCAGGAGCAGATCTGATCATCTGTACCGGCGGAATGAGTGTGGATCCCGATGATCGTACTCCAGGCGGGATCCATGACACCGGAGCAAAGATCGTAACCTATGGAGCACCTGTACTTCCGGGGGCTATGCTGCTTGTGGCATATCTTGAGCGGAACGGAAGATCCATACCGGTACTTGGACTTCCGGGCTGCGTCATGTACGCAAAAAGAACGGTATTTGATCTGATCCTGCCCAGAGTAATGGCGGATGATGAGATCAAGGCAGAGGAGATCGCCAGGCTGGGAGAAGGCGGACTTTGTCTGAACTGTCCGGTTTGTACTTTCCCGAATTGCGGATTTGGAAAATAATATGAAAAAATTCAGAATCAAACAATATGAGATCCATACGGACAAGATCCATGCTCCACAGGGCGTGAGGATGATCCTTCTTGCGGATCTTCACGGGATATCCTACGGAAAAGACAATATACGGTTGACAGAGACGATCCGAAAGCTTGCTCCGGACGTGATCCTTTCTGCCGGTGACATGGCTGTACGCACAGAAACGGATACTCTGGTAACTGCATGTAAGCTGCTGACAGAGCTTGCAGGAGATTTTCCCGTGTATTATGCACTTGGTAATCATGAATATAAAATGTCCCTTTCCGAAGAATATCGGCCATATTATGCGAAATATGAAAAGGCACTGAAAAAAGCCGGTGTGCATATTTTAAGGAACGGACATGAATCCATAGTCCTGAAGGGAGAGCACTTCTGTTTCTGGGGGCTGGAACTTCCCATCGAATATTATCACAAGCCGAGATCACCGAAGCTGAAAAAAGAAGTGATGGAAGAACTGATCGGAAAACCTGAAGATACAGGGATGCAGATCTTGCTGGCACATAATCCGAAATACGGAAAAACCTATTTTGAATGGGGCGCTGATCTGATCCTGTCCGGACATTATCACGGAGGCGTTGTCCGCCTCAGTGAACATTACGGTCTTTCATCTCCTCAATATCTGCTTTTTCCGCCGTTTTGCTGCGGAGACTTTCACAAAGGTGATCAGCATATGATCGTAAGTGCCGGACTTGGAGAACATACTATCCCCCTTCGGATCCATAATCCAAGGGAACTGCTGGTAATCGATATAAAACCTTCCGAAAAAATGAAATGAGGAAACCCTATGGCATTATCTGTTAAGCTGAATGTATTTGAAGGCCCTCTGGATCTTCTGCTTCACCTGATTGACAAAAACAAGATCGATATCTATGATATTCCTATTGTGGAGATTACAGATCAGTATATGGAATATCTGCATTCCATGGAAAAAGAAGATTTGGGAATCATGAGCGAATTTCTTGTCATGGCAGCTACTCTTCTGGATATCAAATGCAAAATGCTTCTTCCGAAAGAAGTAAATGAGGAAGGCGAAGAGGAGGACCCCAGAGCAGAACTTGTGCAGAAGCTGCTGGAATATAAGATGTACAAATATATGTCCTATGAATTACGGGACAGGCTTGGAGATGCGGCAGGGGTTTATTACCGAAAACAGGATCTTCCGGAAGAAGTGCTGCAGTATACTCCACCGTCTGATCCCCAGGAACTTCTCCGGGGTCTGACACTGGAGCGGATGAGTGCGATCTATCAGGCATTGATCCGCAGACAGGAAGATAAGATCGATCCGATCCGAAGTAAATTCGGAAGGATTGAAAAAGAGGAAATATCACTTTCTGATAAATTGCTGGAAATGAAGGAATATGCAAAAGCTCACCGGAAATTCAGCTTTCGCAGGCTGATGGAAAATCAGCATTCCAAAATACAGCTGATCGTGACATTTCTGGCAATTCTGGAACTGATGAAAATGGGACATGTTCATGCAGAACAGGAAGATCTTTTTGATGATATTCATGTGGAAGTTATCACGGATCCGGACACATGGAAGAATCTGACAGAGTTTGCAGATGAATAATATAGTAGGAATGAGGATAATAAGTGGAAATCAAACGAATTGAAGGAGAAATCGAAGCCATCCTGTTTGCAATGGGAGAAGCTGTGGAATTACCCCGTATTGCCAGAGCGATCCGTCAGGATCCGACAACAACGGAAAATATCATCCGAAATATGATGATCCGTTATCAGGAAGAAGAGCGGGGGATCCAGATCATAGAGCTCGAAAACTCCTTTCAGCTTTGTACAAAAAAAGAATACTATGATTCTCTTATCCGGATCGCAGCGCAGCCAAAGAAACCCACGCTGACAGATGTTATGCTTGAGACCCTTTCGATCATTGCCTACAAACAGCCTGTTACAAAAGCAGAAATCGAAAAGATCCGAGGGGTAAAATGTGATCATGCCATCAATAAGCTGATGGATTATGATCTGGTGAGAGAACTTGGACGTCTGGATGCTCCGGGTCGCCCGATCCTCCTGGGAACCACCGAAGAATTTCTGCGTTGCTTTGGTGTCCAGGGGCTGGAAGATCTTCCGGAAATGGATCCGGTCCAGCTGGAGGATTTCAAGGCGGAAGCAGAGGAAGAGATCCAGCTGAAGCTGGACGTATAACAAATAACACGGACAGATGTCGGTTTGCCGGGACCTGCCGGACAGATCAGGAAACAGAAGAGGAGTGACAAAAATGCCCACAACATACGCACATGATCTTTTTGGAAAAAGGGTTTACCGGAAACTTTCCGCAAAATTACAGCATCTGATCCGAAGCAACGGAAACCTGTACCGGATCGGACAGCATGGTCCGGATATCCTGTTTTATTATTTTATATCCAAAAATCCGGTGACACAGTACGGAGTGCAGATGCACGGACGGAAAGCAAGAGAATTCTTTGAAAAGGGAATGGCGAAGGTCCGGGAGGAAAAAAATCCTGCACTGATGGCCTACCTGCTGGGGTTCGGATGTCATTATATCCTGGATTCTACTTGTCATCCTTACGTCAATCAGGTAGCTGCCGGGGGGAAAGTCTCACATACGCTCTTTGAGAAGGAATTTGATCGTATGCTGATGTATGAAACCGGCAAAGATCCATTGCGTTTTTATCCGTCTCATGGGATCCGTGCCAGTTTTCTCAGTGCATGGACGATCCACCAGGTATTGCCGGCGATCCGTACCTGGAACATTTATCTGTCATTGAAAATGATGAAGATATTCACCTGTATTTTGGTATGTGATGATGGAGGAAGGAAGAGACGCCTTTCGGAACATGCCCTTTCCCCCGCAGGAAAAAAGAGATCTGCGTTTATTACCGATTTTTTTATGAGCCCGGAGCCGGAGATCGACTGCAAAGATGAGCTTCTTAAGCTGGACAGTCTGATGGAAGAGGCACTTGCCAAGGCACCGGATATGTTGGAAGAGCTTGCTTCACTTGCAGTCAGGCCAGGACATCTTTCTGACAGATGGGATCTGACTTTTAACGGATGATCGATCCCGGCAGACAATAGATACAAGTGATATCCGGATGCTATCCCCGCATAAAATTAAATATAACGGTTACTGTAAACAGTTATATGAACAGTGTACGGGGTGATGCATTATGAGCAAACGGCGTATGGCCGCTGTCGTGCTGATGACAGCGGTCCTTATTATTTGTCAGATCTTTCCGATAAAGGCAGCAGATGACGAAAATCTATATGCACTTTCTGCAGTTCTCATGGATGGGGAGACCGGCCGCGTGCTGTACGGAAAAGAAGCATACAAAGGACGGCCAAATGCCAGTACAACAAAGGTAATGACCTGTATTCTTGCTCTGGAGCTGGCAAAGGGAGATGATTACGTACAGGTTTCCGGGAATGCGGCATCTCAGCCACAGACACGTCTTGGCATGCGGGAAGGACAGCAGTTTTATCTGGAGGATCTTCTCTATTCATTGATGCTGAAAAGTCATAATGATTCCGCTGTGGCGATCGCGGAACATATCAGCGGCTCCGTTGAAGCTTTTGCAGAGAGGATGAATGAAAAAGCAAAAGAGCTGGGATGTAAAGACACACATTTTGTTACACCCAATGGTCTGGATGGAGAAGATGAAGGCGGTATCCATCATACAACAGCCCGGGATCTTGCCCTGATCATGGCGTATGCAATAAAAAATGCAACATTTGTCCATATTACCCAGACAAGAGATTATACTTTTACGGATATCTCAGGAAAAAAGCATTATTCGGTACATAATACCAATGCTTTCCTGGATATGGAAACAGGAGTGATCTCCGGAAAAACAGGATTTACAGGAAATGCCGGATATTGTTATGTCTGCGCAGTCCGACAGGACGAGCGATTATTTATCGTGGCTCTTCTGGGATGCGGATGGCCTGGAAATAAAAATTACAAATGGATCGATACCAGGAAGCTTCTGTCTTATGGCAGGGAAAACTATCATTATTCAATGCTGCCGGAGCTTCCGCAGCTGCCGGAGATCCCGGTAACAGAAGCAGCACCGGGAAAAGAAGATCCATATCCGCAAAAGTCCGATCGTTCAGGATATCCTCCAAAACAGGTCATGCTGAAAATACACGCAGTACTTTCTGAAAAAGATCGTGAGAAAAGATATCTTCTGAAAAAAACAGAAACGATCACATGGGAAACGGAGCTTCCGGATAAGCTCCCGGCACCGATACAGAAAAACCAGAAGATCGGTACACTCCATGCAAAGCTCAACGGAAAAGAACTCCTTTCCTGCCTTGTAACCGCCGATGACAAAATCGACAGAATTACCTATAAATGGTATGTGGATAAAGTATTTAAGGATTATTTCCATTAATTTAGCGACCCCTGGCATATGTCAGGGGTTAATTTTTTAACGTTCGTGACGAAAAGTATTGAATTTTCTGCAAAAAAAAGGTACAATTATACTCGGCTGAATTTTTGGTTATATTAATAAAAAAATGGAGGGCATAGTATAATGAGTAATGCGACACAAAGCGTAGCGGCCGCAAGGATTGATTCCCTGCTTGACGCCAACAGTTTTGTTGAGATCGGACAGGCTGTCACAGCCAGAGCTACGGATTTCAACATGACTGAAAAAAAAGCACCTTCAGACGGTGTGATCACCGGATATGGTGTGATTGACGGCAGTCTGGTGTATGTATACAGCCAGGATGCATCTGTACTGAACGGAACAGTTGGTGAGATGCATGCCAAAAAGATCGCCAAAATTTATGATCTCGCTCTGAAAGTTGGAGCACCTGTTATCGGTCTTGTAGACTGTGCGGGACTTCGTCTTCAGGAGGCTACCGATGCACTTGAGGCATTTGGTGAGATCTATCTGAAACAGACACTGGCATCCGGTGTTATTCCACAGATCACTGCTGTTTTCGGAACATGCGGCGGTGGAATGGCAGTTGTACCGGCTCTTACAGACTTTACATTTGTAGAGGAGAAGAAGGGCAGACTGTTTGTAAACACTCCTAATGCACTGGAAGGAAACAGAGTGGAAAAATGCGATTCAGCTTCCGCACAGTTCCAGAGTGAGGAGACAGGACTTGTTGACGGCATCGGAACAGAAGAGGAGATCCTCGGACAGATCCGCACACTGATCAGCATGCTTCCGGAAAATAATGAAGACAATGACAGCTTCAAGGAATGCACAGATGACCTGAACAGAGTATGTGATGATATCGCAGGCTGCACAGGCGACACAGCTATCGCGCTTTCAAGAATCGCTGATAATGGTGAGTTTTTTGAAACAAAGGCAGCTTACGGCCAGGATGTCGTAACAGGCTTCCTTCGTCTGAACGGTGCTACCGTTGGCGCTGTTGCAAACAGAAGTGAGTCTTACGATGCTGATGGCAATAAGACAGAGATTTCCGACGGAACTCTTTCTGCAAGAGGTGCA
The DNA here is from genome assembly GCF_003478985.1 of Ruminococcus sp. AF20-12LB. Taxonomy (NCBI): domain Bacteria; kingdom Bacillati; phylum Bacillota; class Clostridia; order Eubacteriales; family Oscillospiraceae; genus Ruminococcus; species Ruminococcus sp. AF20-12LB. Next base: position 287,878 of record NZ_QUGH01000002.1, read on the forward strand.
AGAAAAGCAGCAGACTTCGTAAAATTCTGTGATGCTTTTGAGATTCCGGTACTTACTCTTACTAATGTAACAGGATTTAAAGCTACACTCTGCAATGAGAAGATGATGGCTAAATCTGTAGGTGAGATGGTACATGCTTTTGCATCTGCAACTGTACCGAAGGTAAATGTTGTAATTGGTAAAGCATACGGAACTGCATACGTTGCCATGAACAGCAAATCTGTCGGAGCAGATATGGTTTATGCATGGGATACAGCTGAGATCGGTATGATGGATGCTTCCCTTGCAGCAAAGATCATGTATGAGGGAGCTGACGCTTCTACACTGAATGAGAAGGCAGCTGAGTACAAAGAACTCCAGAACGGTATCGCATCTGCAGCAGCAAGAGGATATGTGGATACTGTGATCAAAGCAGAAGATACAAGAAAATATGTAATCGGTGCTTTTGAGATGCTGTTCACAAAAAGGGAAGACCGTCCATCCAAAAAGCATGGAACAGTCTAAGTGAGGTGAGCGTATGAGACAGTTTTATAAAAAGATCTCTTCTGTCTGCATGGCACTTCTTTGCGTGGCAGCACTTCTGATCGGATGCACAGCTACTGCATGGGCTGCTGATGAGATTGATGATTCTGTAAAGAGTCAGCTTGTCACAACAACCAAGGGCCTGACGGATGCGATCATCGCAATGTCTGAGGATGATATCCAGGGATATCTGGAATCAGAGGATGCTTTCACACAGAGTGCTGCAAGTGCATGGGACGGCTCCAGAGAAGAGCTTGGTGAGAAAAAAGGTGATATCAATGAGAAAGATATCACAGTGGAGTATTCCGATGATCAGTATACTGTTGTTGTTCCGGTATCCTTCGAGAAAAACAAAGCGAATTTCACTTATGTATTTGATAAATCAGGAACCCCGACTTCTCTTACAGTTGATGTGAATTATACACTGGCACAGAACATGGAGAAGGCAGCCATGAACACAGTGATGGGTCTTGGAACCGTATTTGTGATCCTGGTATTCCTGATCTTCGTGATCTCTCTTTTCAAATATATTCCCGGACTTGTGGAAGGAAAGAAAAAAGAGAGCGCACCGGCTCCGGCAGCCGCAGCTCCGGCGCCAGTTGTTGCAGCACCAGTTGCTGAGCCTGCTGTTGAGGATGTAACAGATGATGGTGAGCTTATTGCCGTGATCGCTGCAGCAATCGCTGCTTCTGAAGGCAAGACAAGCACAGACGGATTTGTGGTACGTTCCATCCGCAAAGTCAACCGCAGAAAAAGATAATCATTATTTAGGAGGATTTTAAAATGAAGAGTTATACAATTACTGTTAACGGAACAGCATATGAAGTTACTGTAGAAGAGAACGGAAACGCAGCAGCTCCAGTTGCAGCAGCACCAAAAGCAGCAGCTCCGGCTCCTAAGGCAGCTCCGGCAGCAGCACCAAAGGCAGCAGCTCCGGCAGCAGGCGCAGGTTCTGTTAAGGTTTCCGCAGCGGTTCCTGGAAAAGTTGTAAAAATCGTTGCATCTGTTGGACAGAGCGTAAAAGCTGGTGACAGCGTAGTGATCGTTGAGTCCATGAAGATGGAGATCCCGGTTGTTGCTCCTCAGGACGGAACGATCGCTAGCATCGATGTTGCAGAGGGTGCTGCCGTTGAAAATGGAGATACTCTTGCAACAATGAACTAAACAGGAGGTAGACAAATGTCTTATGTAACAAATACCCTGTCAAACCTGATCCATCAGACAGCATTTTTCAACCTTACCTGGGGAAACTACCTGATGATCGCAGTGGCATGTGTGTTCTTATACCTTGCCATTAAACATGGTTTTGAGCCGCTGCTGTTGGTTCCGATCGCTTTTGGTATGCTTCTGGTAAATATTTATCCGGACATTATGCTGAGCATTGAGGATTCATCCAATGGCGTTGGCGGACTTCTTCATTATTTTTACTTAATGGATGAGTGGAGTATTCTTCCTTCACTGATCTTCCTGGGTGTCGGTGCGATGACAGACTTCGGTCCGCTGATCGCAAACCCGATCAGCTTCCTGATGGGAGCAGCTGCACAGCTTGGTATTTACCTTGCATACTTCCTTGCAATTTTCCTTGGATTTAATGGTAAAGCAGCAGCAGCGATCTCTATCATTGGTGGTGCTGATGGCCCGACTTCCATTTTCCTTGCAGGTAAGCTTGGACAGTCTTCTCTTATGGGACCGATCGCAGTAGCAGCATATTCCTATATGTCCCTGGTACCGATCATCCAGCCTCCGATCATGAAGGCTTTCACAACAGAGAAAGAGCGTAAGATTAAAATGGCGCAGCTCCGTCCTGTTACAAAACTTGAGAAGATCCTTTTCCCGATCGTTATCACAATCGTTGTTTGCCTGATCCTTCCGACAACAGCTCCTCTTGTTGGTATGCTGATGCTCGGAAACCTGTTCCGTGAGTCCGGAGTTGTTAAACAGCTTTCTGAAACAGCTTCCAACGCTCTTATGTACATCGTAGTAATCCTTCTTGGAACATCTGTAGGCGCTTCCACAAGTGCTGAGGCGTTCCTGAACGTAGATACACTGAAGATCGTAGTTCTTGGTCTTGTTGCCTTTGCCTGCGGTACTTTTGGTGGTGTTATGCTTGGTAAGCTTCTCTGCAAGGTTACTCACGGAAAGATCAATCCTCTGATCGGATCAGCCGGTGTTTCTGCCGTTCCTATGGCAGCCCGTGTATCCCAGAAGGTTGGTGCTGAGGCAGATCCTACAAACTTCCTGCTGATGCATGCGATGGGACCGAACGTTGCTGGTGTTATCGGTACAGCGGTTGCTGCCGGTACATTTATGGCGATCTTTGGTGTCTAACCCATTGTCTTATAAAAATTTGTAAGGAGAATAATTATGGCAGAAATAGAGAAAAAACCTGTGAAAGTTGTGGAAACGATCCTGCGTGACGCTCATCAGTCCCTGATCGCTACACGTATGAGCACAGAGCAGATGCTTCCGATCATTGAGAAGCTTGACAAAGTCGGCTACTATGCAGTAGAGTGCTGGGGCGGTGCTACTTTCGATGCTTCCTTACGTTTCCTGAAAGAGGATCCGTGGGAAAGACTTCGTAAACTTCGTGACGGTTTCAAAAACACAAAGCTTCAGATGCTGTTCCGTGGACAGAACATCCTTGGATATCGTCCATATGCAGATGATGTAGTAGAGTATTTTGTACAGAAATCCGCAGCTAACGGTATCGATATCATCCGTATCTTTGACTGTATGAATGACCTTCGTAACCTTCAGACAGCTGTAAAAGCAGCAAACAAGGAGAAAGCACATGCACAGGTTGCAATGGCTTACACACTTGGTGATGCTTACACACTTGATTACTGGACAGATCTTGCAAAACGTATCGAAGATATGGGTGCAGATTCCATCTGTATCAAAGATATGGCAGGACTTCTTGTTCCGTACAAGGCTACAGAGCTTGTTCAGGCTCTCAAAGAGACTGTTAAGATCCCGATCGATCTTCATTCTCACTATACATCCGGTGTTGCTTCCATGACATATATGAAGGCAGTAGAGGCAGGTGTTGACATCATCGACACAGCAATGTCTCCGTTTGCTCTTGGAACATCCCAGCCGGCAACAGAGGTTATGGTTGAGACCTTCAAGGGAACACCATATGATACAGGATTTGATCAGCAGCTTCTCGCTGAGATCGCTGACTACTTCCGTCCGATGCGTGATGAGGCTCTTGATACAGGTCTTCTCAATCCGAAGAACCTTGGTGTAAATATCAAGACTCTTCTGTATCAGGTACCAGGCGGAATGCTTTCCAACCTGACATCACAGCTGAAAGAGCAGCATGCCGAGGATAAATTCTACGAAGTACTTGAGGAAGTTCCGCGTGTACGTAAAGACCTTGGTGAGCCACCGCTTGTTACACCGTCCTCTCAGATCGTTGGTACACAGGCTGTATTTAACGTGATCATGGGCGAGCGTTACAAGGTTGTCACAAAAGAGACAAAAGACGTGTTAAGTGGTAAGTATGGCGCAACAGCCAGACCGTTCAATCCGGAAGTACAGAAAAAATGTATCGGAGATATTGAACCGATCACATGCCGTCCGGCAGATCTTCTGGAGGATGAGCTTGATAAGCTTGAGAGCGAGATGGCACAGTACAAGGAGCAGGATGAGGATGTTCTCACATATGCACTGTTCCCGCAGGTTGCCATGGACTTCTTTAAATATCGCCAGGCTCAGAAGACAAAAGTTGATGAGACTGTAGCAGATACCAAGAACGGCGCATACCCGGTATAAAGCACACATAGAAATGCAGATGCATTTCAAAACAGGAAAAGGAGCTTGCTGTATGCAGGCTCCTTTGTGCATAAAAAAGATAAAAAAGGCAGGATAACAGGTAATGTCCAAAGTTGCGATCATAGGCGGCGGTGCCGCCGGAATGCTCTGCGGTGTATATGCTGCGCGCAGAGGACACCAGGTTCACATACTGGAAAAAAATGAGAAACTCGGAAAAAAGCTATTCATCACCGGAAAGGGACGGTGCAACGTCACCAATGATTCAGATACCGAAGAACTTTTTCCGGCAGTGATGTCAAATCGCAAATTTCTTTACAGCGCTTTCTATACCTATGGAAGCAGAGATGTGATGGAATTTTTTGAGGAAGCAGGAGTGCCGCTGAAAACAGAGCGTGGAAACCGGGTTTTTCCGGTATCGGATCATTCATCAGATATTATCCGTGCTCTTGAACGGGAACTGAAAAAAGCCGGAGCGCAGATTCATCTTCATACAGAGGTAAAGGAAGTTTGTACACGGGATGAAAAAGTTACTGGTGTATTACTTTCGGACGGTGATTTTTTTGAAGCGGATACTGTGGTAGTTGCCACAGGAGGGCTTTCCTACCCGTCCACAGGTTCCACAGGAGACGGATACCGTTTTGCTGCTGAGACGGGGCATAAAGTTGTTTCCCAGTCACCATCACTGGTGCCATTGGTGGCAAAAGAAGATTATGTCTCCAAACTTCAGGGCCTTTCCCTTCGGAATGTGGAGCTTACAGTAAAATCCGGCAAAAAAGTTCTCTATAAAGATTTCGGCGAGATGATGTTTACTCATTTCGGAGTGACAGGACCGCTGATCCTTTCCGCCAGTGCCCAGATCGGCAAAAAACTGGAAAAGGAGCCTTTGGAGGCTTTCCTGGATCTGAAGCCGGCGCTTGATGCAGAACAGCTTGATGCCCGGATCCTGCGCGAATTTGATGCAAATCATAACAAGCAGTTTAAAAATGTGATCGGTGTTCTTTTTCCGTCTTCTCTGACTCCGATCATGATCGAAATTGGCGGTATCCCCGGGGAAAAACCGGTACATGAGATCTCCAGGGAAGAGCGTCAGGCTTTTGGCCGTCTGATCAAGGCTTTTCCGTTTACGATCACGGGAATGGGAGAGTTTAAGGAAGCAATCATCACAAGAGGCGGTGTGTCAGTAAAAGAGATACAGCCATCCACAATGGAATCCAAAAAAATAAAAAATCTGTATTTTACAGGTGAAGTACTGGATCTGGATGCAGTGACCGGTGGCTATAATCTTCAGATCGCATGGTCTACAGCGTATGCGGCAGCTCAGGCGATTGAATAACAGAAAAGAGGAAGGAGCAACAATTATGGGTATTAATATTGCAATTGACGGACCGGCAGGTGCAGGAAAAAGCACAATTGCAAAAAAAGTGGCAAAGGAGCTGTCCTTTATTTATGTAGATACAGGGGCAATGTACCGTGCCATGGCACTTTATCTTCTGGAAAAAGGGATCAGCGGTGACGAAAAAATCTCTGAAGCCTGTCACGATGCGGATATCTCTATCCGTTATGAGAACGGTGAACAGCAGGTGATCCTTAACGGAAAGAACGTAACAGCGTTCCTTCGTAAGGAAGAGGTAGGAAATATGGCATCTGTAAGCTCAGCAAATCCAGAGGTGCGCACACATCTTCTGAAGCTGCAGCGCAATCTTGCAGCCGAAAATAATGTAGTTATGGATGGAAGAGATATCGGAACCACCATTCTTCCGAATGCGGAAGTAAAGATCTTTCTGACTGCAAGTGCAAAGACACGTGCCATCAGACGATATCTGGAGCTTACAGAGAAGGGCGAAGCCTGTGATATGGATGAGATCCTGAAAGATATCGTTGACAGAGATGAGAGAGATATGAACCGTGCAGTTTCTCCGCTTAAGAAAGCAGAGGACGCTGTTCTTGTTGATTCATCTGAGATGGGAATTGACGAAGTGGTTGAGAGTATCCTTTCCGTATACAGAAATAGGGTGAATAGATGAACATAAAAGTTGCAGAGACCGCCGGCTTCTGTTTCGGCGTACAAAGAGCAGTTGACCGTGTTTATGAGCTGATCGGTTCCGATGCAGCACCGATTTATACACTGGGCCCCATCATCCATAATGAGGAGGTTGTTTCAGATCTCGAAAAAAAAGGTGTGGCTGTGATCTGTGAGGAGGAACTTGGCAGCCTGAAGGGCGGCACTGTTGTGATCCGCTCTCACGGAGTAGGCCGCAAGGTTTATAACACGATCAAAAAATATGGTCTCGGTTATGTAGATGTTACCTGTCCCTTTGTGCTGAAGATTCACAAGATCGTTGAGAGAGAAAGCTCCAGAGGCGCGCATATTGTGATCATCGGTGATCCGGACCATCCGGAAGTCCAGGGGATCTGCGGATGGTGTCAGGGACCATATACAGTGATCAGAAATGCTGAGGATGCTGAGAAATTCAATATTTCTCCGGAAAAAGAAGTATGTGTAGTGTCCCAGACGACATTTAATTACAACAAATTTCAAGAATTAGTTGAAATTCTCCGCAAAAAGAGTTATGATAATAATGTTTTAAATATTTTAAATATTTTAAACACTATTTGTAATGCTACCGAAGAACGGCAGAAAGAAGCTAAAGCGATAGCCGGAGAGGTAGACACTATGTTGGTCGTAGGCGGCCGACATAGCTCCAATACTCAAAAGCTGTTTGAAATATGTAAAAAGGAATGTGGAAATACTTACTATATACAAACACCTGTAGACTTGGATTCTGAAATGTTCCAATGCAGTAGTTGTGTAGGTATTACAGCAGGGGCTTCCACCCCAAAGAAAATTATTGAGGAGGTTCAAGAACATGTCAGAGTTAAGTTTTGAACAGATGCTGGAAGATTCCGTAAAAACAATCAGAAATGGAGAGATCGTACAGGGTACCGTCATCGATGTTAAAGATGATGAGATCATCCTGAATATCGGCTATAAAGCAGACGGTATCATCACAAAGAACGAGTACACAAACGATTCAAGCGTTGTGCTTACAGACGTTGTTAAACCTGGCGATACCATGGAAGCAAAGGTTCTCAAAGTAAACGACGGAGAGGGACAGGTTACACTTACCTACAAACGTCTTGCAGCAGAGAAAGGCAACAAACGTCTTGAGGAGGCATTCGAGAACCAGGAGGTTCTGAAGGCTCCTGTAACACAGGTACTTGACGGTGGTCTTTGTGTCAATGTTGAGGAAGCAAGAGTATTCATTCCTGCAAGCCTTGTATCTGACACATATGAGAAAGATCTTTCCAAATATGCAGATCAGGAGATCGAGTTCGTTATCACAGAGTTCAACCCAAGAAGACGCCGTATCATCGGTAACCGCAAACAGCTTCTTCTTGCTGAGAAAGCTGAGAAACAGAAAGAGCTTCTTGCTAAGATCAACGTAGGCGATAAAGTTGAGGGTGTTGTTAAGAATGTTACAGATTTCGGTGCATTCATCGACCTCGGCGGAGCAGACGGACTTCTTCACATCTCTGAGATGTCCTGGGGCAGAGTAGAGAACCCGAAGAAGGTATTCAACGTAGGTGATAAAGTTACAGTTCTTATCAAAGATATCAACGGAGACAAGATCGCACTTTCCCTTAAATTCCCGGAGGAGAACCCATGGCTTACAGCTGCTGAGGACTTCGCAGTAGGAAACGTAGTAAAGGGCAAAGTTGCACGTATGACAGATTTCGGTGCATTTGTTGAACTTGCACCTGGAGTAGATGCTCTTCTTCATGTATCTCAGATCTCCAGAGAGCACGTTGCGAAACCATCTGATGTACTTTCCATCGGTCAGGAGATCGAGGCTAAGGTTGTTGATTTCAATGGCGAAGACAGAAAGATCAGCCTCAGCATGAAAGCACTTGAGGATAATTCTGCAGAGCAGACAGAGGAGTAATTTCTCAGAAGCTGTACAGCAGTTGAATATTTTGAATCTCAGAGGCCGTCACATTTATTGTGACGGCCTTTTTTTTGATTGGAATTGCGTAACAGAGATATTATTTAAGAACAGAAAGATAATATGGCAGGCAGTGTTTCAGATAGGTTTTCTGTTTTAAAGGATCATGCAGAAAAGCTTCTGTTACAGGGAACCAGGTATAACAGTTTTCCCTTTTGGCAGGTCTTCGGAGCTTTTTGTCCATGCAGGCACTTAAGGTTTTTGGTATGGCTGTGTCTTCCGAAGGGATGTAATCGTAATCCTTATAATTGGAATAATATTGCTTTAAACGTCCATTTTGAAGCTTCACAAGAAGACGGACACGGTTATTTCGTCCGAATATGTAGAATTCTTCACTATGATTTGAAAATTCAACAGGCAGATCGTAATGAGTTTTAATTGTAAAGACCAATTGATTGTCTTGAATTTCACAATCCAGTGCTTCGTAATCTTCATTGAAAAGAGCAAGATAGGATAGCATGGAGAATATTTTTCCAAGTCCAAGAAGATCTTCCTGATTGTGTCCCATAACGATCTCAGCAGCTTCCGGTTTCTTTCCGGAAGCGAATTGTTTGTAAAGACGGATGCAGGCACCTCCATCACAGTAGTTTCGTTCAGTGATACCGAGGAATGATTCCATAGAAGGCTGATTCATCCGGGAAAGCTTCAAAAGTCCCTTGAGCGGCTTTAGTTCCCGGTAAAGGTCCAGCGAAGGCAGCTTTGTAAAAGGGGAAGAGAGTCCGTGGATCTGATATCGTGCATCCAGATAAGGCTGGTCAAAGCTGTCACCGTTATACTGGATCGTACATGAAAAATCCTGAAGAAATACAGCAAATGCTTTCAGAAGTTCAGGTTCTTCCTCTTCGTTTTCAATCATCCACTGGTACATCTGCCAGTTATTTCCTTCGTAGGCTACAGCACCGATCAGATACAGAAAAGTGGAATTTCGTGATAGTCCTGTAGTTTCAATATCATAGAAAAGCGGTACAAAACGCTCTGAAAAGCTCTGGGTTTTAGTCAATTTTTTAACAGTCTCAAAGGCTGGAAACCCTTGTAAAATCGGCATTTTTTTAACGATCATGTTAATTTTCTCCTTTATGGATTGTATCTGATTATACACAAAAAAACTGTTTTTCAATAGTGCAATTTAAAGTGAAATGAGTTATAGTTATTAGTAGAGTTGATGATAAAAAACAGGAAATGGTACTGGATTTATGTGGGGATTGACAGTGGAAAAATGACTATTATCGCTTCATAAATTAGTCATTCATTTACAGCTTTTTATGAGCTGGTGAATATCTTCTACCGAAGTATATCACATGATCGTGTCTGGATTCAATCTTTCATACATATCCTGCTCAGAACAGAAGCTATTTTGTTGCTGTTCACTGGTAAAGTTTCGCGAGATGTTTTATGTGAGCGAAATATATCTTGTTTGTCTTGGATGAAATAAGAAAAGGAAAATCAGAAACACGGAATCAACTTTAAAAATGAGTATGTGCGCAACGCAGAAATACTATGTACATGTACTTGCAAAAAATAAAGGAGGAGATGAGATCTATGGCATTTTTAACCTTCAGGGGTGGTATCCATCCTAATGACGGCAAAGATTTGTCAAAAAACTGTCCTGTCGAGAAGTATTTGCCGAAGGGAGATCTGGCAATTCTTGTTTCTCAGCACATCGGAGCTCCGGCCAAGCCGATCGTAAAAAAAGGCGATCATGTGCTTGCAGGACAGAAAATCGCAGAAGCAGGAGGATTTGTTTCCGCACCGATACACTCGTCTGTATCAGGAACCGTAAAGGGAATTGAGAAACGTCTGACTGCAGTAGGCGCTATGGGTGATGCGATCATTATCGAGAATGACGGTCTGTATGAATCTGTGGAATATACGCCTGCTACACTTTCTGATCTTTCCAGGGAAGATATCCTGAAAAGGATTCAGGAAGGCGGAGTTGTTGGTCAGGGTGGTGCAGGCTTCCCAACACATGTAAAGCTTTCACCAAAGGAACCTGACAAGATCGATTATATTTTGGTCAACGGTGCGGAATGTGAGCCTTATATCACCAGTGACTACCGTAGGATGATGGAAGAACCGGAAAGTATAGTAGGTGGTCTGGAAGTGATTCTGAAAGCTTTTCCGAAGGCAGTGGGATGTATCTGTATTGAGGACAACAAACCGGATTGTATTGCCAGGATGAAAGAAGCTATCAAAGGCAAAGAGCGTATGGAAGTAAAAGAGCTTAAGACTAAATACCCTCAGGGTGGTGAGCGTACACTGATCTATGCGGTAACAGGCAGAGAGATCAATTCCACCATGCTTCCGGCAGACGTAGGATGCGTGGTTGATAACGTAGAGACCGTTACTTCTGTTTATAAGGCAGTAATCCTTGGACAGCCTGTCATCAGCCGTAATGTAACTGTTACCGGAGACGGTATCCGTACACCGAAGAACTTTTCTGTTCTTACAGGAACAGATCTGTCTGAACTGGTAGATGCTGCAGGAGGACTGAAGGAAAAAATCGCGAAAGCAATCTCCGGTGGACCGATGATGGGATTTGCGCTGTATGATCTTCATATTCCATGTACGAAGACAACTTCTTCCCTGCTTTTCCTGGAGCGTGACGCAGTCTCCGAAGCGAAGCAGATCCAGACTGCATGTATTAATTGCGGACGTTGTGTAAGCGTCTGTCCGGGCCATGTGGTTCCGGCCCGCCTTGCAACTCTTGCAGAACATGGTGATATGGCAGGCTTCGAAAAGATGGATGGTATGGAATGCTGCGAGTGCGGCTGCTGCAGTTACATCTGTCCGGCCAAACGACCTCTGACTCAGAGTATTAAATCTATGAGAAAAATGGTTCTTGCAGAGCGCAAGAAAAAGAAATAGGGGGAGGAATAACAATGGAACAAATGTATAACGTATCATCTAATCCCCATATCAGGGATAAAATGACCACCAGCCGTATCATGCAGCTGGTAGTGATCGCACTTCTGCCGACAACACTTTTCGGTATCTGGAACTTTGGAGTGCATGCACTTCTTGTAGTGCTGGCGACGGTTGCATCCAGTGTGTTTTTTGAATGGCTCTACGACCGCCTGATGCATAAAAAAAATACAACTACTGATTTCAGTGCAGTTGTAACAGGACTTCTGCTTGCACTGAACATGCCGCCCCAGATTCCAATCTGGATGCCGATCCTTGGCAGTGCTTTTGCGATCATTGTTGTAAAACAGCTGTTCGGTGGACTTGGACAGAACTTTATGAACCCGGCTCTTGCAGGAAGATGTTTCCTTATGATCTCTTTTGCCGGAAAAATGACTAACTTTGCAGTTTCCAAAAGCTCCCATGCTGTTGTAGATGCAGTTACACAGGCAACACCTCTGACAGCACTTAAAAACCAGGGATTCATTGAGGGGACTTCTATTCCCGTAAAGAATCTGTTCCTTGGTAATATCCAGGGTACGATCGGTGAGACTTCTGCCCTGGCGATCCTCATCGGTGCAGTGATCCTTCTCGCATTTAAGATCATTGATCTGAAGGTACCTCTTACATATATTGGAAGTTTTGCAGTATTTGTCATTTTCTATATGCTGGGAACCGGCAAAGGCTTTGATGTAAACTATCTTTTCAGCCATATCTTTGGAGGAGGTCTGATGCTTGGAGCCTGGTTTATGGCAACAGATTATGTAACAACTCCGATCACTCCGAAAGGTCAGCTGGTATATGGCTGCTGCCTCGGTATCGTGACAGCGGTATTCCGTCTTTTTGGTGGTTCCGCAGAGGGCGTTTCCTATGCGATCATTTTCTGCAATCTTCTGGTTCCGCTTATTGAAAAAGTAACAAAACCGGTTGCTTTTGGAAAAGGAGGCAAAAAATAATGGGTAAGATTATCAGAAATACATTGATCCTTACGATCATTACAGTAGTTGCCGGCCTTGGCCTTGGACTGGTTTACGAAGTTACCAAAGAACCCATTGCAAGAACCGAGGAACAGGCAAAAAAGGAAGCATGGCAGACTGTATTCAGTGATGTAAGCCTGGAAGATTTTAAAGCTGTAGATGTAGACAAGGAAGCTGCAGATAAAACAGTTGCAGATCTTGGAATCAAGGCAACCGTAGATGAAGTCTGTGAAGCAGCAGATGAAGGCTATGTGGTAACTGTAACCGATAAAGAGGGTTACGGCGGTGATATCCAGATCACAGTTGGTGTAACAAAAGACGGTACTGTCAGCGGCGTTTCCATTCTTTCTATCAGTGAGACTGCCGGACTTGGAATGCGTGCTACAGAAGCGAAGTTCCAGGAACAGTATGTTGGAAAGAATACCGATAAATTCTATGTATCCAAGGACGGCGGCGAAGGTGAGCCTATTGATGCTATCAGTGGTGCGACCATCACATCCAGAGCTTTTACCGGTGCAGTCAATACAGCTATCGGCTATTGCAAAAACGCATTTTAGGAGGGTAGTTGAATATGAATAATTGTGGTGAAAGATTAAAAAACGGCATTATAACCGAAAATCCGATTTTCGTCCTGATGCTTGGTATGTGTCCTACCCTTGCGGTAACGACTTCTGCGATCAATGGTATCGGTATGGGACTTTCCACAACCGTAGTTCTGGTTATGTCAAATATGCTCATTTCCATGCTGCGTAAGGTTATCCCGGATTCTGTCAGAATGCCGGCCTTTATCGTAGTTGTAGCATCATTTGTAACTATCGTACAGTTTCTGATGGAGGGCTTTACTCCTTCTCTTTATGAGTCACTTGGAATTTACATTCCACTGATCGTTGTTAACTGTATCATTCTGGGACGTGCAGAGAGTTATGCTTCCAAGAATCCTGTCCTTCCGTCTATCTTTGACGGACTTGGAATGGGTCTTGGCTTTACCGTAGGCCTGGTTGCCATTGGTCTTGTAAGAGAGATTCTTGGTTCCGGAAAGGCTTTCGGAGCACAGATCATTCCGGTTGCTGATGCAGCTACCGGTGCTGCCGGCTATACCCCGATCACTATCTTTATCCTTGCACCTGGAGCATTTCTGGTTCTTGCCGGACTTGCAGCGATCCAGAATAAAGTAAAGATCAACATGGCAAAGAAGGGCAAAGATGTTTCCAAGATCCAGTCCGGCTGCGGCTCCAATTGTGCGACCTGCGGCGGATGTCCTTCCGACAAAGAATAAAAAGGGGGAATAGAAGATGGCAAGCTTGATGTTGATCGCAATTGGTTCTGCACTCTGCAGTAACGTTGTATTAAGTCAGTTCCTGGGAATCTGTTCTTTCCTTGGAGTATCCAAGAAGACAGAAACTGCAGCCGGCATGGGTGGTGCGGTTGTATTCGTTATTACCATTGCATCCTTTGTTGCAGGACTGCTTTATAAATTTATCCTGGTACCGACCCATTTTGAGTATCTGAAAACGATCGTATTTATCCTGGTTATCGCGGCACTGGTACAGATCGTAGAAATGTTTCTCAAGAAATTTGTACCATCCCTTTACAAGGCACTTGGTGTATACCTTCCTCTGATCACAACAAACTGTGCAGTTCTTGGTGTAGCACTGAACAATGTCAAATATGAATACAGCATTCTTGAAAGTGTTGTCAACGGATTTGCCACAGGTGTAGGTTACCTGATCGCAATTGTATTACTTGCGGGAATCCGTGAAAAAATGGAATACAACGATATTCCGGAATCCTTCCAGGGTATGCCGATCGTTCTGCTTACAGCAGCACTGATGGCTATTGCATTCTTTGGATTCTCCGGAATCGTATAGGAGGAAGAAGAGCATGAGTATAACAGGAATTATTATGGCTGCAGTCATTGTCGGCGGTACTGGTTTATTCATTGGTATCTTTCTCGGACTTGCAGACAAGAAATTAACCGTTAAGGTAGATGAAAAGGAAGAAGCCATTCTCGGCGTTCTTCCAGGAAATAACTGTGGTGGTTGTGGATATCCGGGATGTTCCGGACTCGCTGCTGCAATTACAAAGGGAGAAGCTCCTGTAGATCAGTGTCCGGTTGGTGGTGCTCCGGTTGCAGCCAAGATCGGCGCGATCATGGGACAGGAAGTAAAAGAAACGGCACGTCGGGTTGCTTTTGTAAAATGTGCGGGAACCTGTGATAAGACGACCGTGAAATATGAATACACAGGTGTGGAAGACTGCGAGATGATGGCTTTCATCCCAGGCGGCGGTGCAAAAGACTGTACATTCGGATGTATGGGCTTCGGAAGCTGTGTAAAGGCATGTCCGTTTGATGCGATCCATATAGTGAATGGTATTGCGGTTGTAGATCAGGAGGCATGTAAAGCCTGCGGCAAATGTGTTGCCAAATGTCCGCGTCACCTGATCGAACTGGTACCATATGACAAACAGATACGTGTAGCCTGCAGCTCCCACGCAAAAGGTAAGGCAGTTACAACTGCCTGCGAGCTTGGTTGTATTGGCTGTAAAAAATGTGAGAAGAACTGTCCGTCCGAGGCAATCACAGTTACCGATTTCTGTGCACACATTGATTACGATAAGTGTACAGGCTGTGGTAAATGTAAGGAAGTTTGCCCAAGACATGTGATTCTGTAAAACAAAAAGAACTGCCTGTCACGAAAGTTTTCCGAGTGATATGGCAGTTCTTTTTTTGGAATAAAGCATGTTGTGCCCGATAATGCATAAATAAAATAAATACATACAAATTTTTGGTTATATTTCAACGAAAATTGCAGTTTCCGGTTAAAAATATTTGACCGGTGAATTTCAAGGGGCTATAATAGAACATAAATATTCAGTATACTTCAAGGAGAACGAAATTCATGAGTAAGATTATTTTAACTGGCGACCGCCCGACGGGACGCCTTCATGTAGGTCATTATGTTGGATCCCTGGCAGAGCGTGTGAGGCTGCAGAATTCTGGCTTATATGATGAGATTTATATTATGATCGCAGATGCCCAGGCACTCACAGATAATGCGGAGCATCCGGAGAAAGTACGTCATAATATTCTTCAGGTTGCTCTGGACTATCTGGCATGCGGGCTTGATCCGGAAAAATCCAATATTTTTATCCAGTCCATGGTCCCGGAGCTGACAGAACTTACCTTTTATTATATGAATCTGGTTACTGTAGCACGTGTACAGCGTAATCCTACCGTTAAATCTGAGATTAAGATGCGTAATTTTGAAGCCAGCATCCCGGTAGGCTTTTTCTGCTATCCGATCAGTCAGGCTGCCGATATTACTGCCTTTCGTGCAACCCATGTACCGGTAGGTGAAGATCAGCTTCCGATGCTTGAGCAATGCAAGGAGATCGTCCATAAATTCAATACGGTTTATGGTGACACACTGACAGATCCGGAAATTGTTCTTTCTTCCAATAAAGCATGCTTACGTCTTCCAGGAATTGACGGAAAGGCTAAGATGAGTAAATCTCTCGGAAACTGCATCTATCTGTCTGATGAAGAAGATGTTGTGAAGAAAAAGATCATGTCTATGTTTACAGATCCGAACCATCTTCGTGTTCAGGATCCTGGTCGTGTAGAGGGAAATCCGGTATTTATCTATCTGGATGCCTTCAGCCGTCAGGAACATTTTGCTGAATTTCTGCCAGAGTATCAGAATCTGGATGAACTTAAGGCTCACTATCAGAGAGGTGGCCTTGGTGATGTGAAAGTCAAGAAGTTCCTGAATAATGTTATGCAGGCAGAACTTGGACCGATCCGTGAAAGAAGGAAAATGTGGGAGCAGCGAACCGAAGATGTGTTCGATATCCTGAAAGCCGGTACAGAGGTTGCCAGGGAAAAAGCTGCCGCAACGCTTCATGATGTCCGTTCTTCCATGCGGATCAATTATTTTGAGGATCAGGATTTCCTTAATCAGTGATAGAAAACAGCGAGAGGAATCACAGATTTGTATATCAACCCGGAGATTGTATTCCGGGTTGATTTTTTTTGAAAATTATGTTACTATTGCGTTCATATGGGAAACAGATGTTCAGCTGTTTCAGGGAAGGAGCCTTGAGATTTGATTTCTTTTGTAAAAGGTACCGTAGCAGATATCGGTGAAAATTGTCTGGTTGTGGAAAATGGCGGAATTGGTTATGAGATTTATATGACAGGACAGGATCTTGGGAAAGCGCGGATAGGCGATGAAAAGAAGATCCATACTTTTCTCTATGTGCGGGAGGATATTCTACAGCTATATGGTTTTTTTTCGAAGGATGATCTTGGCATGTTCAAGCTCCTGATCGGTGTCAACGGAGTCGGACCTAAAGGCGCTCTGGGTATCCTTTCCGGGATCAGTGCAGACGAGCTTCGTTTTGCAGTACTTTCCGATGATGTAAAAACAATCTCCAAGGCCCCTGGAATCGGGAAAAAGACAGCCCAGAAAATGATCCTGGAGCTGAAAGACAAGCTGAAGCTGGAAGATGCTTTTGAGATGAAACTGGCGCATCAGCAGGAAGAAGCAGCCGAGGGAGCCTCTGATCTGAGGGATAGTCGTCAGGAAGCGGTAGAGGCGCTTGTCGCACTAGGATACAGTTCTGCAGATGCCCTTCGTGCAGTACGAAAGGTACCGGAAGATATACCGGCAGATGATGTAGAAGCAATTCTTCGGGCTGCACTGAAAAATTTTTAACGCCGTGAGTAAGAGCAAACATGCTCGCACTGAAATGAAATAGAACGGAGCATAGCAAATGGAGAACAGGATCATTACAACAGATGTTACAGAAGAGGATTTTTCCCTGGAGGGAAATTTAAGGCCTCAGAGTCTGGATGAGTATATTGGTCAACAGAAAACAAAAGATACCCTGAAAATTTATATCGAAGCAGCAAAGCAACGTCATGATTCATTGGATCATGTGCTGTTTTATGGACCTCCGGGACTGGGAAAGACTACACTTTCCGCAATCATTGCCAATGAGATGGGAACACATATGAAGGTAACATCAGGTCCTGCGATTGAAAAACCAGGCGAAATGGCTGCGATTCTGAACAACCTTCAGGAAGGAGATGTACTGTTTGTAGATGAGATACACAGACTGAACCGACAGGTAGAAGAGGTTCTTTACCCGGCGATGGAAGATTTTGCTATCGATATCATGATCGGCAAGGGTGCATCCGCCCGTTCGATTCGTCTGGATCTGCCGAAGTTTACATTGGTAGGTGCTACGACGAGAGCAGGTCTTCTTTCCGCACCGCTTCGTGATCGTTTTGGCGTAACACAGAGATTGGAATTTTATGATAAAAAAGAACTGACGACGATCATTCTCCGTTCCGCTCAGGTGCTTGGCGTGGAAATCGAACCCAATGGAGCTGCCGAGATCGCCAAGCGTTCCAGAGGAACTCCCCGTCTGGCCAACCGTCTTCTGAAAAGAGTGCGTGATTTCGCCCAGGTGAAGTATAACGGTGTGATCACCTACGATGTTGCCTGTTTTGCATTGGATCTTCTGGAAGTAGATCAGTATGGCCTTGATAAAACGGACCGCCGCATTCTCCAGACCTTGATCCTGAATTTTCAGGGCGGACCCGTGGGGCTTGAAACACTTGCCGCATCGATAGGAGAAGACTCCGGAACACTTGAAGACGTTTATGAACCCTATCTTTTACAGACAGGTTTTCTGAACAGAACTCCACGTGGAAGAATGGCTTCCGTGCTGGCATATACCCATCTTGGATATCCTCGTCCTGATTTATCGACAAAGTAAAGGTCACAAAAAAAGTGAATTACTCGGTAACTGGGTTACCAGAGAATCTGAATTGAAGACTATTAGCACAGGTGAAAAAACGTTCTGTATAATGCGGTAAAAAAGAAAAAGCGCCAGGCAGGAAACTTTATTTTTGATATAACGGATTGCTCGCTGAAAGAGGGCGAAATAATGGAGCAGGTCAATAATCTGTTCAGATCAACACATCTCTCCTTTTTTGGAAGAGATCGCATTGTACAAGGATAGAAAAATAATTGGTGTTTATCAAAGAAATAAAAAATAAGAACCATTCAGCTGTACGATCTAAAAGATCATGGGTACTGCGAATGGTTCTTATTAAGATATCTTATGTGTATTTTACGATAATATACACAAGAATGCAAGACTTAAAATAAACAATAATTATCCACCAGTCAGAAAATGGCAGGTGGTATTTTTATACACTTTTTTAAGAAAGAGAGGACAAGAAATGAAGAAATTATTTATCAGTCAGCCAATGAGTGGCAAAGCAGACGAGGAGATTCTTGCAGAGCGAAAGGTGGCAATCAAAGCGGCAGAAGAGTTGTTGAGAGAACCTGTAGAGGTTATTGATTCTTTCTTCCAGTCAGGACCGGTAGGAGCAAAACCTCTGTGGTTCATTGGAAAGTCCCTGGAGTTTTTATCTGGTGCCGATATCGCCTATTTTGCAAAAGACTGGCAGAAAGCAAGAGGATGCAAGATCGAACATGAGCGTGCGGTTGAGTATGGAATTCCGAGAATTGACCATGTGTAGGAGGTAAGGAAATGGGAAATGAAGAATTTTTAAGACTTTGCAAAGTAAAAGTAGCTGAATATACCAATTCACACATGGATAAGACCGATGGAAAACAAATCACAGTACAGTATGTGTACGTGGTATGGAGTTGTAAGACATTACAGAACAGTAAAGCACTTCTGAGCACGACTGTGCCGGATGGAATGTATTATGAGCTGACATATAACGGAGATAAGCACGAGTTATACTTTGATGCTTATAAGAAATTTCAGAACATGTGCTTTAAACTGTAATTGCGCCGGTGCAACAGTCGGAGAAGGGAAACACTACATGGAAACAATCATTTCCTCATGTCATAGAATAGAAGATATGGAAAGAAAAGGAGAATGAACATGAATGTAAATGTAATGATGCAGTATGTAACATATGGTCTGGCGCTGATCGGGGTGCTGGCGTTCCTGGTATCGATCATTGTGCAGGTGATCAAAGAGCTCCCGGGACTTAATAAGATCCCGACAAGTATTGTAGCACTGGTCACATCACTGATCCTGTGTCCGGTGGCACTGGCAGTCCTGTGCACGTATTATAAGACAGCTGTCACCTGGTATTATAATTTCGCATCGATTATTGCGGCGTTTGTAGTGTATTTGGTTGCGACCGGCGGTTGGGAAAAAGTAAAAGGTATCTGGGACAGGACGAAATACAAAGATTCAGAGGGCGAGTGATCCCCTTGTGAAATTCGTTGAATACCAAAGGATGATATGATAATATAGAACACGGAACAATTGTGTTGCAGGGTGGCTGACCTCTATTCTACATAGAAAAACCACCCCAAAACTTTGGCTGAGTGCAAGGTGGTAATTCTATCCCTATACTGAGATCAACCCCTTGTGGGCGGTTGTTCCTTTTGTATTATCAATATACCATTTCGAAAAAAATAATTCAAGTATTTTTAGGAGACGAATAATCGTCTTTTTTTATTGGAGGAAACATATGTTAAAGATTATGGGAAAAGCCCAGGCATCCGGCAGGAATTACGGCCAGAAGATCATCAGCAATTTGCATTTTTAAGAAAAATATTGTATCATCTTGGAATATGTGAATTGTTATATAATTCTGATTAGTCACACATTAGTCACAAATGAAAACCGATAGCCCGCATAAATCAAGGGTTTTGTGCTTTTCAGATTTATCGACAAAATAATAGAAAAACTTCTATACATTTTTGCAGGAATCAGTTATAATAGAAGAAATTGTGGGTTGTAAGACCGGCAATACAGAGGAATGTTATTGAGGAAATAACCAGTAACAGATAAATTCAGGAGGCTTTACGAATGGCGGTAAAGAATACAGCACAGGTTGTTATCGATGGAAAGATCATTACTCTGGGCGGGTATGAGTCCGAGGAATATTTTCAGAAGGTTGCAGCCTATATGAATAATAAGATCAGTGAGCTGAGTCAGATGCCGGGATACTCCAGACAGGCCATGGAGACCAAGCATACACTGCTCAGTCTGAATATTACAGATGATTATTTTAAGGCTAAAAAACAGGCGGAGATTTTTGAACAGGATCTGCAGCAGAAAGACCAGGAGATGTATGATCTGAAGCATGAACTGATCTCTTTGAAAATGCAGATCGAAGAGGCGAAGAAGGCAGAACAGGAAGCTCAGGAACAGAAGAATCTTCTGGATGGTAAAGTGAAAGAACTGGAGAAAGAACTTGATGAACTGCTTAAATAAGGATGGGGGATTGCTTCGGTAATCCTCTTTTGTTTTATGGCCATCAGATTTGATTAACAGATGGGAGATGAGGGAATACTTTGAAAAATATGATAACAGAACTGCTCTCGCCGGCAGGTTCTTATGAAAGCTTTGAGGCAGCTATTGGTGCCGGAGCTGATGCGGTATATGTAGGCGGACCGGCTTTTGGAGCAAGAGCTTATGCGCAGAACTTCACCCAGGAAGAGCTGATCACTGCCATTGAGACCGCACATATCCATAACCGCAAATTATATCTTACTGTGAATACACTTTTGAAGAACCGTGAACTGGATGATCAGTTGTTTGAATATCTGCTTCCGTATTATGAGGCTGGTCTGGATGCGGTGATCGTACAGGATTTGGGGGTATTTTCTTTTATACGCCGGAGTTTTCCGGATCTGGATATTCACGCAAGCACACAGATGACAGTAACCGGACCTGAAGGAATGCGGTTTCTGGAGGGAAAGGGAGCAACGCGTGTGGTTCCGGCCAGAGAGCTTTCTCTGGAAGAGATATCGGCCATGCATAAGGCAAGTCCTCTGGAAATAGAGACTTTTATCCATGGAGCTCTCTGTTACAGCTATTCCGGCCAGTGTCTGATGAGCAGTATTTTCGGTGGGAGAAGTGGAAACCGTGGCCGCTGTGCACAGCCGTGCAGGCTTCCTTACAGTGTAACCATGGATCACAGAAAATATAAAGGAGACAAGGATTTTTGTGCATTAAGTCTGAAAGATATCTGCACTTTGGATATTCTTCCGGATATCCTGGAGGCGGGTGTTATGTCTCTGAAGATCGAAGGACGTATGAAACAGCCGGCGTACACAGCGGGCGTCACGGCAGTATATCGAAAATATCTGGATATGTATTTAAGTGGAAAAGAATATCACGTTCTGGAAGAAGACCGGAAGTATCTTCTTGAGCTTTTCAGCCGGGGAGGATCCTGCAAAGGATACTATGATATGTATCGTGGGCCGGAAATGATGGCTTTTGCCAATGAAAAAAAATCCGGTAATATCCAGCCGGAGATCAGAAAAATTAAAGAAAAAATTCATGGGAATTTAATACTTTCTCCTGAAAGTCCTGTTATACTTGAAATAACCTGCAAGGGCCAGACAGTAACTGCTATGGGCGGTGAGGTACAGTTTGCTAAAAATCAGCCAATGGAAGAACAGAGGATCCGTCAGCAGATGGAGAAACTGGGAAATACAGATTTTCAGTGGGAGGATCTGAACATTGAAATAAATGGAAGGATTTTTGTTCCGGTTAAAGTTCTCAATGAAGTACGAAGAGATGCTCTGAGTCAGCTGCGGGAAGCACTGATCGGATGTCAGAAGAGAGCACAGGTTACGAAGCAGCCGACGAAATCTAAGGATCAGGCTGCCTGTCACAGAAGGGTAACAGACAGCCTGCCTGTGTATGTATCCTGTGAACGTTCGGATACTGCGGAAGTACTTTTGAACGAACCGGGGATTACAGGTTTTTATTTTCCTTTTGATACTATGGAAAAGTATTTTTCACCGGAACTTGCTGCAAGTAGTGAATTATATCTTTCTACTCCACATATCCATCGAGGAGAAACCCCTGAAAAGTGGCTTCGATCAGCTCAAAAATGGTTGGAGCAGGGTATGAAGGGTTTTCTGGTAAGAAACCTGGAATCTTACGCAGTACTGAAAAAAATGGGATATGGCGAAAAATGTATCTTGGATGCATCCATGTATACCTGGAATGATCAGAGTGTTGATTTCTGGCGGGAAGAGGGAGTTCTTCGAAATACAGTCCCCCTTGAGTTGAATGAGGGTGAACTGAAACACAGAGATAATACTTCTTCGGAGCTGCTTTTATATGGTTATATCCCACTGATGCTTTCCGCGCAGTGTGTAAGGAAAAATCTTTTCGGATGTACAGGAAAATGTGAGACGGCTTATCTGAAAGACCGCTATAACAGTGAATTTCCGGTAAAATGCAGCTGTGATCCATGGGGGAAAAACATCTCCGAAAAAGCAAAATATTGTTATAATATCATTTATAACAGCATTCCTTACGGACTTCCAGGTGAAAAAGATCAGGTAAAAAAACTGAACCTTCACTCTTTGCGACTGGCATTTACGATCGAAGAGCCAGAGAAAGCAAAAGCGATCCTGAAAGAATTCCGGACGGTTTATCAGAAAAACGGAAAACCTTCCGGACGCAGGTATACAAAAGGCCATTTTAAAAGAGGAGCCGAGTAAAAGTGTATGATTAATGTAATTACAGAATTATCTAAGTATGTGATCCTCACATTGATGATCGTCTATACCTTTCATTGTTTTTATATGGTGTGGCGGCAGGATGAGGAAGAAAAGAGAGAACTGCTCCATCAGCAGCTGACCATGATCTTTTTTATTGATTTTACAGCATTTCTTGTGATCTATTTAAAAAGCATGGATTTCAGGGTCATCCTGTTCTATATCGAAATGATGATCTTTTTTGCAGCGATCCAGATCCTTTATCGAATTATTTATCCGAATGCATCGCTGCTTCTTTTAAATAATATGTGCATGCTCCTGAGCGTAGGATTTATCATGCTCTGCAGGCTTTCACTTCCGTCTGCAACTAAGCAGCTTCTGATCGTGGCCGCAGGAAGTGCAGTATCACTGGTGATACCGGTAATGATACGAAAAATGAAATTTTTAAAGGATCTTACATGGGCTTATGCCGGAATTGGTATTGTACTTCTGGCGGCAGTTCTTGTTCTGGCAAGCACAAGCTACGGTGCAAAGCTTTCTCTTATGGGAATCCAGCCTTCCGAGGTGATCAAGATAACCTTCGTATTTTTTATGGCATCACTTCTGTGTACCAAGGTGGATTTTCGCAAAGTAGTACTGGCTACGATCGTTGCAGTGATCCATGTAGGGATCCTGGTCCTTTCCAGGGATCTGGGTAGTGCAGTAATCTTTTTTGTCACCTACCTTGTACTGATCTATGTGGCAACGAGAAATCCGAGCTATTTATTTCTGGGACTTGGCGGAGGATGCGTTGGTTCGGTGATCGCATATCATCTTTTTGGACATGTCCGTCAGCGAGTCAGTGCCTGGAAGGATCCGATGGCTGTCTATCAAAATGAAGGTTATCAGATCGTGCAGTCTCTGTTTGCGATCGGAACCGGAGGCTGGTTTGGAATGGGACTTTGTCAGGGCTCTCCGGAGAAGATTCCGGTCGTAAAAAATGATTTTATCTTCAGTGCTATCTGCGAGGAACTGGGTGGCATTTTTGCCATCTGCCTGATTCTTGTATGCACAAGCTTTTTTCTGATGATCGTTACTATTGCACTAAAGATCAGGAATCCGTTTTATAAACTGATCGCACTGGGGCTCGGAACGGAATATGCTTTTCAGGTATTTCTGACCATTGGCGGTGCAACCAAGTTTATTCCAATGACAGGAGTTACACTTCCGCTGGTGAGTTACGGAGGCAGTTCTGTCATGTGTACCATCCTGATGCTTGCGATCATTCAGGGACTGTATATTCTGAGGGAAGATGAGGACGAACAAATTGAAACGCAGCGAAAAGAAACGATTGAAAGAAGAGGAAAGAGAGCAACGCCTGAGAGAAAGAGAAATCGCCAGACTCCGTAGAAAAAAGAACCGGCCTTTAACTTTTGTATCGGCCTTCTTTATATTGATCTTTGTCAGTCTGATCGGATATCTGGTCTATTTTGACGCCATAAAAAGCGAAGATTTTATCAACAGCCCGTACAACACCCGTCAGGATACATTTTCGGACCGTGTAGTACGTGGAAGTATCCAGTCTTCGGATGGTGAGGTTCTGGCACAGACCAATGTGTATGAAGATGGAACAGAAGAGAGAACGTATCCGTTTTCCAATATTTTTGCACATGCAGTAGGATATGATACCAATGGTAAGAGTGGTTTGGAATCGGAAGCAAATTTCCAGCTTCTCACCTCCCATTCATTTTTTCTGGAACAGATGAAAAATGAATTTCTGGGAAAAAAGAATCAGGGTGATACCGTGATCTCCAGTCTGAATGCAGATCTTCAGACAACGGCATACAATTCTCTGGGAGACCGGAGAGGAGCGGTAGTTGTACTGGAACCATCCACCGGACGTATCCTGGCTATGGTGAGCAAACCAGATTTTGATCCGAATACGATCGCACAGAACTGGGATACCCTTGTTAATGATGAAAGTAACAGTAGCCTTTTAAACCGTGCGACCAATGGAGCTTATCCGCCGGGATCAACATTTAAGATCGTCACGGCACTGGATTATTTCAGGCAAAAGGGATCACTGGAAGGATATTCCTATCTGTGTCAGGGAAGTATTACAGTGGATGACCACACGATCCAGTGTTACAATGGTACAGTACATGGACAGGAGGATTTTTATTCCGCTTTTGCACATTCCTGTAACTGTGCATTTGCAGATATGGGACTTGGCCTGGGAGGAGATACTCTGAAAAGTACTGCAGAAGATCTGCTCTTTAATAGGGCTCTTCCGCTGAATTCCTATAAAACCAGCCGCTTTACCCTTGATAAAGATTCTCCGAATGCACTTGTGATGCAGACCTCGATCGGCCAGGGTAACACTCTTGTTTCTCCGATGCATATGGCATTGATCACAAGTGCCATCGCCAATGATGGTGTACTGATGAAGCCAACCATGATCGATAAGATCGTGAATAATTCCGGTGATACGGTCAGAGAAACAGAAAAAACAGAATACAAACGTCTGATGACAAGAAATGAAGCCAATATCCTTGGAAAACTAATGAAAAATGTAGTTGAAAACGGTACGGCTTCTGCATTGAACGGACGAGGATATACTGTTGCCGGAAAGACCGGTTCTGCGGAGTTTGATGAAAATGGCTCCAGTCATTCCTGGTTTGTGGGTTATTCTAATGTAGATGATCCGGATATCGCCATTGCAGTGATCGTGGAAAACGGCGGAACCGGAAGTGAAGCGGCAGTTCCCATTGCGGCAGATGTTTTTGATGCATATTATTTCGATTAAATTGAGAACAGTATCTGCTTCTTGCCCCTTGCCTATAAGGTGAAAAAGAGGTATACTATAGCCAGTGCAAAAGACACACGCATTACAGGAGGATTGCAATATGATAGAAGCAACAAGCTGTGGCGGTGTGGTAATTCATCGGGGTAAGATCCTGGCATTATATAAATCCTACAGGAACCGTTATGAAGGATGGGTGCTTCCCAAAGGAACTGTAGAAAAAGGAGAGACTTTTGAGCAGACTGCTTTGCGTGAAGTAATGGAAGAAGCAGGTGTTCGGGCCTCTATCGTGAAATATATCGGCAAGAGCCAGTATAATTTCACCGTTCCGGAGGATGTGGTAATGAAAGAGGTACACTGGTATCTCATGATAGCTGATAATTATCATAGCAAACCCCAGCGAGAGGAATATTTTGTAGATTCCGGATACTATAAGTTTCACGAGATCTATCATCTTCTCCGTTTTTCCAACGAGAAGCATATCGTGGAACAGGCCTATCAGGAGTATCTGGAAATGCGAAGTGAGGGCGTCTGGGCGAAACAGCAGAAGTATTTTTAACAACAGGACAGGGCTGTGTACTTACGCAGCCCTGTTTGGCATTATAGACGGAGGTGATGGCAGATTGCTAAAATGGATGAAAAACTATTACATAGGAAATGATGTAAAAAATCCTACCAGAATAAGAGCCAGGATCACTGCTGGCAAATTCGTGCCAGATATCTACGTTGTTACTTTGTCTGATAATCCCGGAAATATTTTGGAAATTCTTCCCGCAGGCATGCTTGTACAGCGAAGCGCCAGAGACACCTGTCCTTTGATCATTGGAATGGCCAGAGGAAAATCAGGTGCTATACAGATGGCACAGGATGTGATCGAACAGGTTTATACCGAAACTGGAAATTTTAAAATAAAAGAATATCTGAAAAACAGGTGAACTAATGCTGCATATATTATGGCTGATAATAAAATGGATATTGATCCTTCTGGGGATCCTGATCGGGCTGATCTTTCTGATCCTGCTGCTTCTTTTGTTCTGTCCGATCAGATACAGAGGGAAATTAAAAAAAGACCGTACGGATAGTCTTCGTGAAATACATGCTACCGGTGAAGTGAGCTGGCTGCTTCATATAATATCTGTACAGGCATTCTGGGAGCAGGGCGTTCTGAAAACAAAAATATGTTTTTTAGGGATTCCTTTGGAAAAATTTCGTAAAAAAAAGAAACCAAGATCTCTTTCCAACTCCGAAGATCAAAATGCAAAAAAACAGACAGAGGCTTCCAGAAGCCATGAAAAGACATCAAAAAGTGAACAGCAGAACGATGCAGCAGAGTTACAAATGTCTGAGCCTCAGGAAGATACTGTTGAAGATATAAATGAAATTTCGGAAAATGTAATAATGGAGCCGATATCGATTTCTGAAGAAATATCGGAAGATGAAAAGAAGCTTCGGACAAAGATTGCAGATTTAATTTTGAATATAGTGGGAAAAATAAAAACGGCAGTTGGAAAGCTGATCCGAATCATTCATAATTTTCTTGGAATCCCTAAAAGGATTCTGAAAAAAATTCAAAGTCTTGCATTAACAATCCGGAATTTCTGTGATAAGATAAACTGGTGGAAAGAATTTTTAGATCATCCCCGAACCAGAGCGGCTCTTTCCTTTCTGTGGAAAAATGCAAAAAAACTGATTTATCATGTGCTTCCGACAAGGATCACCGGAAAAATCACATTTGGCAATGAAGATCCGGCAGTTACAGGTATGGTATTGGCTGTATTAGGAATGACGATTCCTTTTCATAAAAACAAGATCGAAGTAGCGCCCCTTTTTGATGATGAAAATGTTCTTGAGGGAGAGATCCTGTTAAAGGGAAGGATTTATGGAATTGTAGTTCTCAAAACAGCAGCAGAGCTTTATTTCAATAAAAATATAAAATACGTCATCCACCGATGGAGACATAAGGAGGTAAAACATGGAGAAAGAGAATAATTTCAAAGATACCGTGAATTCATTATTTAAAGGAATGGATGGCTTTGTATCGGCCAAGACAGTGGTTGGCGATGCCATTCATGTGGGTGATACCATTATCCTTCCTCTGGTCGATGTATCCTTCGGCGTGGGAGCCGGAGCTTTTGAAGGGGACAAGAAGAATAACGGCGGCGGAGGTCTTGCCGGAAAGATGTCTCCCTGTGCAGTACTTGTGATCCAGAATGGAAGCACCAAACTTGTAAACGTAAAAAATCAGGATGGCCTTACCAAGGTTCTGGATATGGTGCCGGATTTTGTGAACCGTTTTGCGCCAGGTGCAGGCAATGCTGAGGATACAGACGGGAAAGAAGAGTAGTATTCCATTTAGATTTCATGCATATACTGTAATAAAAAACAGGAAATGAGCAGACAGGAGTGGGAAAGCTAACTGGTTTTATGCTGTTTTTTATTGGTGTGGGCATGGTTCTTGGTATTCTTATTACAGAGAATTTTATTGTGATCGCAATGGCAGTCATATGTCTGCTGTGCGGATATCATATGTTTTGCAGATAAGCGGGAAGTGTGCACTTGGCATACTTCCCGCTTGTGATTTATCTGTCTTAAAGATAAAAAAACAGCCCCCGCATTCTACGGGGGCATACGATATTACTTACGCTCTTTCAACTTTTCCGGATCTTAAACAAGAAGTACATACATACATTTTCTTTGCTCCGCCGGCAGTTGTTTTTACTCTGACGGATTTAACGTTAGATTTCCACATTTTGTTGGATCTTCTATGGGAATGACTCACATTGTTTCCGAAATGAGCTCCTTTATCGCAGATTGCACATTTAGCCATGAATAGCACCTCCTTTTATCAACAGTCACCATTTTAACAGATGAATTGCTCTTTTGCAAGCAAAAAAAGGAAATTTATCAAAAATTCTGCAAAGAGTTTTAAGGAAAATACCCTATACCTCCAGGAACAGGGCGGATCGTGGTGAAATTAAGCGTTGTGTTCTTGCAAGAAAAGCAATATATTTATACTATGAAGACTTGGAAATGCTGATTTTATGCCATTTCCGGATATGTAGGATGCTTTGAAAATAAAGTAATTTTCTATAAGACAAAACAAGTTGAACTCTATCATTGCGTAATCGTAAAAAAAAGGTTATAATAGTTTTATATAATTTAATCTGAATGAAACAATGGAGGTAACCATATGAATGGACGTATAGATTCCGGATTGGGTCAGATTGTAATTGATACGGATGTCATTGCGACTTATGCCGGCAGTGTGGCGGTAGAGTGTTTTGGCATCATCGGAATGGCAGCTATCAGTATGAAGGATGGCCTGGTCAAGCTTTTGCGTATTGACAGCCTGAAACATGGTATCAGTGTTAAGATCACGGATGATAACAAGATCCGGCTGAATTTTCATGTCATCGTAGCATATGGCGTGAATATCAGTACTATTGCGGACAATCTTGTCAACAATGTAAAATATAAAGTCGAAGCCTTTACAGGAATGGAGATTGAGAAAATCAACATTATGGTTGAGGGCGTACGTGCAATAGATTAGTTTTAGAGGAGGAACTTGTGGTGAATAACAAAACCATAGATGCTAAAATACTTTCCAGAATGTTTCTGTCCGGAGCAAAAAATCTGGAAGCGAAGAAAGAATGGATCAATGAACTGAATGTGTTTCCTGTACCTGACGGAGATACAGGAACCAATATGACGCTTACCATCATGTCTGCTGCTTCCGAAGTAGGTGCTCTTACAGATCCGGATATGGAATCCCTGGCAAAGGCAATTTCTTCCGGTTCCCTTCGTGGAGCCAGAGGTAATTCCGGTGTTATCCTGTCACAGCTTCTGCGTGGATTTACCAGAGGTGTGCGTAAACTTACGGATCTGGATGCACCTGCCATTGCCGCAGCTATGGAGCGAGGCGTTGAGACTGCATACAAGGCAGTTATGAAACCAAAAGAGGGAACCATTCTTACTGTAGCCAGAGCTGCAGCAGACAGAGCAGCAGAGCTTGCTGATGCGGCAGAAGATCTGGATGCTTTTTTCGACGGGATCTTTCAGCATGCAGAGGAAACTCTTGCCAGAACACCGGAGATGCTTCCGGTCCTGAAAGAAGCAGGTGTTGTGGATTCTGGTGGACAGGGACTTCTGGAAGTTTTCCGTGGTGCCATCGACGGATATCATGGAAAAGAAGTGGATTATTCCCAGTTTGAAACAGTAGCTCCTAAGATCACAAAAATTTCTCCTCAGGCAGAGGCAGACATTAAATTTGGATATTGTACAGAATTTATTATTCTTCTTGAAAAACCGCTTCCACAGGATGAGATCGACCGTTTCCGTGAATTTCTGGATTCCATCGGTGATTCCATTGTTTTGGTGGCTGATGATGAGATTGTCAAGGTACACGTGCACACCAATCATCCGGGACAGGCTTTTGAACGCGCACTCACGTATGGTCAGCTTTCCCGCATGAAGATTGACAATATGAGAGAAGAACATCAGGAAAAACTGATCAAAGATGCGGAAAAACTTGCAAAAGAACAGGCAGAAAACAAGGAACCTCCTAAGGATCATGGCTTTATTTCCGTATCCGTAGGCGAGGGACTTTCTCAGATTTTCCGTGAACTTGGCGTAGATTATCTGATCGAAGGCGGCCAGACTATGAATCCAAGTACCGAAGATATGCTCAATGCTATTGAGAAAGTAAATGCAAAAACAATTTATATTTTCCCGAATAACAAGAATATTATCCTTGCAGCAAATCAGGCGAGGGATCTGACTGAGGATAAGGAGATCATTGTAGTACCAACCAAGACAATCCCACAGGGAATTTCTGCAATGATCAGCTTTGTTCCGGAAAAAGGTGGCGAGGAGAATCTTGCTTCCATGACAGATGCTATATCCAGAGTAAAAACCGGACAGATTACTTATGCAGTTCGTGACACACGCATTGATGACAAGGAAATCCATGAGGGAGATATCATGGGAATCGGTGATGCAGGTATCCTTGCAGTAGGCAGGGATCGACTTCAGGTAGCAGAGGAGATGGTAGCAGAGATGGTTGACGAGGAATCTGAGATCATCAGTGTTTACTATGGTGAGGATGTATCGGAAGAAGATGCAGAGGCACTTTCTGATTCTCTTACTGAGAAATATCCGGAGTGCGAGGTTGAGCTGAACCAGGGCGGACAACCGATCTACTACTATCTGATTTCTGTAGAATAAAGAGTATAAAAAATGAATGAAAAGACACCTTTGCGTGAATTAAAAGGCGTGGGTGAGAAAACAGAGAAGCTTTTCCAGAAGATCGGGATCACGACTGCGGAAGAGCTTCTCCGTTATTATCCGCGGACTTACGATATATATGAGGAGCCTGTGGAGATTGCATCAGCAGAGGAGAACAAAACAGTCTCTATCCGTGCCACTATAGCAACAGGTATTTATATTAACCAGATACGCAATCTCCAGGTTCTGACAACAACTGTGGCAGATGCAAGCGGCCGATTACCGGTTGCCTGGTTCAATGCGCCTTATTTGAGGGGAACACTCAAAAAGGGCAGTGTGTTTATCCTCAGAGGAAAGATCATCAGAAAAAAAGGCCGTCCGCAGATGGAACATCCGGAGATTTTTACCCCGGCAGCTTATGAGGAGATCATTCACAGTATGCAGCCTGTATATGGTCTGACGAAAGGACTTTCCAACAAGATGATCACGAAGTTGGTCCATCAGATTTTGGATACAAGGCCTCTCCATGGGGAATATCTGCCGGAGGAGATACGGGAACGCTATCAGCTCGCAGATGCCAATTATGCGATCCGGACTATCCATTTTCCGAAAAATATGCAGGAGCTTCTCACAGCCAGGAAACGTCTGGTATTCGATGAATTTCTGCTTTTTGTGCTGGCAATACAGCTCTTGAAGGAGAAAACAGAAGAGGCTCCAAACACGTTTCCTATGAAACCAGTATGGACAACCGAGGAGATCATAGAAGGGCTTCCCTATGACCTGACCGGAGCCCAGAAGAATGTCTGGCATGAGATCGAACGGGATCTGAGCGGTCATAAGCTGATGTCCAGGCTTGTACAGGGGGATGTTGGTAGCGGCAAGACCGTGATCGCATTTTTAGCTATGGTACTTTCAGCAGAGAATGGATTTCAGAGTGCATTGATGGTACCGACAGAGGTTCTGGCAAATCAGCATTACGAAGGCTTTCTGAGGCTGATGGAAGAACAGAATATCGCTTCCTGCCATCCGGTGCTTCTGACAGGATCTACCACAGCCAGACAGAAGCGTGAGATCTATCAGAAGATTGCAGACGGTGAAGTGAATGTGATCATCGGAACTCATGCTCTGATCCAGGAAAAGGTGGAATATAAGAATCTGGGGCTTGTGATCACAGATGAGCAGCACAGATTCGGCGTTCGCCAGAGGGAAGCGCTGACGACCAGAGGAAATCCGCCTCATGTACTTGTTATGAGCGCAACCCCCATTCCCCGGACACTGGCGATCATTTTATACGGAGATCTGGATATTTCGATCATTGACGAGCTTCCTGCAAAAAGACTTCCGATCAAGAATTGCGTAGTAGGAACTTCCTACCGTCCCAAGGCGTATTCTTTTATTGAAAAGCAGGTGCAGATGGGAAGGCAGGCTTATGTGATCTGTCCTATGGTGGAAGAGAGCGAAGGCTTGGAGGCAGAGAATGTTACAGATTATGCCAGAAAGCTTCAGGAGGTCCTGCCGAGAGAGATCAGCGTAGAGATTCTTCACGGAAAGATGAAGCCAAAAGAGAAAAACAGGATCATGGAGGCTTTTGCTTCCGGCGAGATCCAGGTGCTGGTATCTACCACAGTTGTGGAGGTCGGAGTGAATGTGCCAAATGCTACCGTTATGATGGTAGAAAACGCAGAACGTTTCGGGCTTGCCCAGCTTCATCAGCTTCGGGGCCGTGTAGGGCGTGGAGAGCATCAGTCATACTGTATTTTTATCCAGGGAAATAATGAAGAAAATACTTCTAAACGCCTGAAGATCCTCAATGAATCCAATGATGGATTTTATATAGCCGGAGAAGATCTGAAGCTTCGGGGTCCAGGAGATCTTTTCGGTATCCGCCAGAGCGGACTGATGGAATTTAAGATTGGTGATATCTACAATGATGCCGGGATTTTGAAGAATGCAAGTGAAGCAGCCGGTGAGATCCTGGCACTGGATTTTGATCTTATCCTGCCTCAGCATGAGGCTTTAAAGGAACATCTCAAGGGGTATATGAGTGAAGAACTGGAAAATCTGGGGATCTAACCTTGCGTTCTTTCACAAAAAGTGATATCCTAAAATTCGAGAAAAGATTAACAAATCCCTTGTAAGGAGGCTATAAACATGGCTAGAACAAAGAAAGCTGCAACCAAGACAATCGTAAAAACGGCTTCAGTAAGCGAGACTCCTGCAAAATCTGTAGTAACCGCATCCGAAGAGAAAGCCGTTAAGGCTGAGACACCGAAGACAGACGATGCAAAAGCATCTGTAGAGACAAAAGTAGCTGAGAAGACAGCAGAGGTAAAACCTGTTGCTGAGAAACCAGTAGAAGAAAAAGCAGCAGAAGTAAAATCTGATGAAGAGAAAACAACAGCTGTAAAATCAGAAGAACCGGCTAAGAAAACAACTGCCAGGAAGACAACAACACGAAAAACTACTGCAGTTAAGAAAACAACAACCAGGACGGCTGCTAAGACAACAGCGACTAAAACAACACGAAAAACAGCAGCTAAGAAAGCTGAGCCAGTAACAGAAGTATATGTTCAGTACTGGGGCAAGGAGATACATACTTCAGAGGTTGCTGACAGGATCAAAAAGATCTGGACAGAGGACATGGGCAAAAAAGCCTCTGAACTGAAAGATCTCAAAATCTACATTAAACCGGAAGATAATGGTGCACATTATGTGATCAACGGAGATGTTACAGGATTTATCGGACTGTAAAAAGAGTCTCTGATAAAAAGTATATAAAAGAGTATGTAAGATGGCCTGCTATAGAGAAAATCTGTAGCAGGCTATTTCTTTTGTGTATTTGACCAAATGAGAATAGCATGATGACTGCAAAACTGTTTTCGGAGCATCAGCAGATGTAATCGGAAAGTACAGGAATTGCTGTAAATAAATATAGGATTTTAAGATTTTTGGATCTTATTATTTGTATAATGTGTGGATATGTTTATGAAATAAGATCTCTTTTTATATAAAATTAAAAGATGTTGTCTGGCAGTTTTTCAGTTCTGTCAGACAGCATCTTTTTTTGCATGAGCTTAGATCAACTCAGCATAGCAATAAAACTACCTGCGCGCACAGATTTAGTACTGCTGTCCGCCCTGGGAGTTGCCGGACATCTGCCGCTCCTGCGCCTCGATCATTTTTTTGACCATATATCCGCCTACGGATCCGTTCTGTTTGGAAGTCAGGTTTCCGTTGTATCCGTCTGTAAGCGGAACACCCAGCTCGTTTGCTACCTCATATTTGAAACGGTCAAGTGCGCCCTTTGCTTCCGGTACAACTGCTTTGTTAGAAGAAGTGTTACTTGGCATAATTCATTTCCTCCTTGGTTGTTGTTTGTTTTGATGTTACATTGCTAGTATATGAAATCCGTAAAATAATACACTGGCAGTTAAAGGAAATCAAAAATATAAAAAACAGAATGTATGGTTGCTTTTTTACAGGAACAGAAGTTATAATAATTTCTGCACAACATATAATATCTGTCAGACAAAAATAAGGGGGTCCCGTGAAAAAGAAACGTTATCCTACATACAAACGAAAATATAAACGAAAAAAACAGCCCATGCGAAAAATACTCACAGCTATTATTCTGTGTGTTATCCTTGCAGTATGTAATGGATGGATGCCGCCGCGGAGCCTGAAAGAGGTAAAAGATCAAAGCCGGATCTTCGGACAGGTATTTCTTACATATATAGAAGAAAATGCACAGATCCTCTGGGAAGATGTTTCGGAATCCGCTTCCGATGCAGTGGCAGGTTTGCTGAAACAATCCCAGGCGAAGCAAGGAGAGCAGACAGAATCTGTTTCTCTGGATCAGATTCCGGAATACAGCGACAGTCCATATGTGGAGATCAATGGAAATGTACCATCTTTTTCTGATGAAAAAAGCGCAGGACCTGCATACGAATTTTACAGTGAACTGGATTCTCTGGGACGCTGCGGTTATGCAGAATCCAAGATCACACCGGAGCTGATGCCTGATGAAGAGCGAGGAGCGATCGGAATGGTAAAGCCTACAGGATGGCATACTGTAAAATATGAAAATGTAGATGGCAGGTATCTGTATAATCGTTGCCATCTTATCGGGTATCAGCTGACTGGTGAGAATGCAAACAAGAAAAATCTTATCACAGGAACCCGATATCTCAATGTAACCGGAATGCTTCCTTTTGAAAATGAAGTTGCAGATTATGTGCACAGTACAGGAAATCCCTGTATGTATCGTGTGACTCCGTTTTTTAAGGGAGATGAACTGGTAGCCCGAGGTGTGGAAATGGAAGCCGAATCCGTTAAAGACCAGAAGATATCTTTCCATGTTTTCATTTATAACATACAGCCGGGAATTGAAATTGATTATACTACAGGAAACAGCTGGGAAGAATAGGGTATATGAAGCAAAGTCGGAGAAAATAGTTACTGTTCACTCCGTTCTCAGCAACAGAAAATATTAATTTTTCATGAATTTATACGAATTAAATTGCACTTTTTTGGGCGTTATGCTAGAATCAGTTACAGAGTTATATGATTTTACCTATATAAAGGGGAGAAAAGGGATGTAACCCAAGGGCAGAATGGAGAGGTGAATTATGAATTTAGGAATTATTGCGCATAACAGTAAGAAAGTTCTGATTGAAGACTTCTGTATTGCATACAAGAATATCCTTGCCAAACATGAAGTATATGCAACCGGAACAACAGGAAGAAGAATTGAGGAAGCAACCAGTCTTCACGTTCACAAGTTTCTTGCCGGAAGTATAGGCGGAGACAAACAGTTTATGGAGATGGTAGAACGTCAGGATCTGGATATGGTGATCCTGTTTTATAACCCTGTCATGATGGACCCGGCAGAGCCGGATATCATGAGCATTGTCAAACGCTGCGACCAGTACAATATTCCGGTTGCTACAAATATTGCCACTGCGGAACTTCTGATCCTTGGACTGGCCCGCGGTGATCTGGATTGGAGATTAAATCTGAAATGAGAGTCATAGCAGGAAAAGCACGTAGATTGAACTTAAAAACCATTCCCGGAAATGAGACACGACCAACAACAGACCGTATTAAGGAAACTCTTTTTAACATTCTCCAGCCTGAAATACCTGGTTGTCGTTTTCTGGATCTGTTTTCCGGAAGCGGAGCGATCGGTATTGAAGCTCTGAGCCGTGGAGCCGAGTATGCTGTATTTGTTGAAAAAAATCCCAAAGCATGTACTTGTATCCGCGAAAATCTTTCATTTACAAAACTCACGGATGGTGGTAAACTGCTGAACATGGATGTGCTTCAGGCACTGCGTTCACTGGAAGGCGGAGAACCATTTGACTGTATTTTTATGGATGCACCATACGAACAGCATCTGGAACAACCAGTCCTTGAGTATCTGGCTGACAGCACTCTTGCAGATGAAAACACGCTGATCGTTGTGGAGGAAGATCTGCATACGGATTTTTCTTATGTAGAGGACCTTGGATATCGTCTGGTACGTTCCAAGGAATATAAAACCAACAAGCATGTTTTCCTAAAAAAATGAAAGAGAGACAGACATATGATAACAGCAGTATACCCGGGAAGCTTTGACCCGGCAACCTATGGCCATCTTGACATCATTAAGCGGGCAAGCATTTCATTTGACCGGGTTATAGTGGGAGTTTTGCATAATTCTGCAAAAAGTCCGTTGTTTTCTGTAGAAGAACGTGTTAAGATACTAACAAAGGCGACAAAAGATATCCCGAATGTGGAGGTGAAAGCATTCGAGGGCCTGTCAGTGAACTTTGCCAGGGAAAACCATGCCCAGGTGATCGTTCGAGGGCTTCGTGCTGTCACGGATTTTGAATATGAACTGCAGATGGCCCAGACTAATCGTGTTCTGGCACCGGATGTGGACACCGTTTTTCTTACAACCAGTCTGGAATATGCATACTTAAGCTCCACGATCATGAAAGAAGTTGCTAATTTCGGAGGAAATCTGAGCAAATTCGCTCCACGTGAGATTACGGATGCAGTCGAAGAGAAATTGAAAAAAAGAGAAACAGAGAAATAAGGAGAGTGTATTATGAGCAGCAGAATTGAACAGATTATTCAGGAGATTGAAGAGTATGTGGACAGCTGTAAATTCCAGCCTCTTTCCACTACCAAGATCGTAGTGAACAAAGAAGAGATTGAGGAGTATTTACGTGAACTTCGTCTGAAAACTCCGGATGAGATCAAACGTTATCAGAAGATCATCAGCAATAAGGATGCGATCCTTGAGGATGCTCAGGCTAAAGCTGACAGTCTGATCGCAGATGCTCAGGCCAAAGCTCAGGAACTGGTTACACAGCATGAGATCATGCAGAAAGCATATGCACAGGCAAATGAGACCATAAATGCTGCAAATAAGCAGGCTCAGGAGATTCTTGATTCTGCAACACAGGATGCAAACAGCATTCGTCTCAGTGCGATCACATACACGGATGATATGATGGCTAATATCGGTTCTGTCCTGAACCAGACACTTGAAGATGCCGGTGGTAAATATAAAGCATTTATTGATGCTCTGCAGAGCTGCCTTGAGGTTGTTAATCATAATCGTCAGGAGCTTGCACCACAGACTGCTCAGGCAGCGGCAATCTCCAATACCTTCCAGGATGATGACAGTTCTTCTGTAACAAAAGAAGACGAAGATCTGTTAGACGATATCGGAGAAAACTAGGATCAGGAATATCACACTGGCGTTCAGACATTTTGAAATAGCGTAGGGGATCAGTGACAAACTGTTTTCCAATACGCTTTTTGTCTGAGCCATGACACAAAAGCCACCAAAAGAAGTCAGGATCATAGAAGCAAGGTACCTGCTTTTCCATGTCAGTGGTGCGTCGGCAATCTGTTCCAACCCGGTAGTTAGTTCCAGTGGTGCTGTGAACAGCATACAGCTTTGTGCATGAAATGGCCAGTAAAATCTGATACAGGCGAGTATCAGTGAGAAGATGAGAATATAGCCCCCGAGACGTGTGATGGTTTCAAATCCGTCCATGATCGAGACATCCAGGATGGCTCCTGTGGAGTCCTGTTGGTATGTCTCTTTTTTTATCTTGTTTACGCAGACAGAGTCCACGGTATGCCCGCGATATACAACGAAACGGAAAAACAGCATACAAAAGAGATCTGCCGCCAGAAAAGTGAGGATCATCTGTACTGCTGATATCTTATTTTTCAAGAGTATGCCGGAAAGATAGGAAATGATAAATGCGGGACTTGCATTGCAGCTAAACGTAAGAAGATATTCCCCTTCTCTGCGGGAAATCTGCTGGTTTATGTACAGATCATGTGCCAGTTTAGCTCCCATAGGATATCCGCATAACAGCCCCAGAATCAGAACATAGGCTCCAGCAGGTGAAAGCCCGAAAAACGTTTTCCAGAAGAAAGCAGATGGTTTCAGAAGCTTCCGGATATTTCCAGTTTTTAATAATGCTCCTGTCAGGATCAGAAATGGCAGCAGAGTGGGAATCATGATATTCAACCACAATCCAAGTCCATTTTTTACTCCGGTAAGAGCTTCTTTTGGGTGAAAAAGCAGAAAAAACAACAGGCAGATATAGAAAAATATGATTATTTTTCGTTTCATAAAAACAGGTCCTTGCTTTTTTTACAGTATATGATTATTATAAAAGACAAATGAATTTATGAAGCAGAAGGAGGCAGAATTTATGCCAGTATTAGAAAATTGTGAACCAAAGAGAGTTTTTCATTATTTTGAAGAAATCTGCAAGATTCCTCATGGTTCCAGAAATACAAAACAGATCAGTGATTTCCTTGTGGAATTCGCGAAGGATCATGGATTCAGATATGTACAGGATGAGCTGAATAATGTAGTGATCTACAAGCCAGGCACACCAGGATATGAGAATTCTCCCACAGTGATCATCCAGGGCCACATGGACATGGTATGTGAAAAACGACCGGATGTAGATCATGATTTTACAAAGGATGGTTTGAACATCTCTGTAAAAGATGGTTATATCACAGCCAACGGAACAACTCTTGGCGGTGATGATGGTATTGCAGTTGCTTATGGCCTTGCCCTTCTTGACAGTACAGATATTCCACACCCTCCTCTTGAAGTACTGCTCACGGTTGATGAGGAGATTGGTCTTCTTGGTGCAGTCGGTCTGGACTGCAGCGTGCTGAAGGGAAGAAGATTTATCAATCTGGATTCTGAAGCGGAGGGAAGTCTCTGGATCAGCTGTGCCGGCGGTCTTTCCGGTATCAGCCATATCCCTGCCCAGCGTGTAGAAGGAGAAGGAGAAAAGGTACAGGTCAAAGTCTGTGGACTTATGGGCGGACATTCCGGTGCCGAGATTGACAAGAACAGAGCGAATGCCAATAAACTTATGGGACGGTTTCTTTACGGACTTAAGAAAAAAGCGGAATATGCCCTTATTTCTCTTACAGGCGGACAGAAAGACAATGCCATTACAAGAGAGTGCACCGCAGAATTTCTTACGGATTCCGTTGCTGAGGTAAAAGCTTACGCAAAAGAGCTCCAGGAGCAGCTCCGTGAAGAATATACTGGTTCTGACGAAAACATTACTTTTGAAATAACAGAAAAGGGTACTGCAACAGCAGAGGTTCTTCATCCTACAAGTCAGGAAAAGATCGTATTTTATCTGCAGAATGTACCATTCGGAATCCAAAAAATGAGCGGAACCATCAAAGGCCTGGTGGAAACCTCCAGCAATATCGGTATCCTCCGTCTGGATAGGGACGAGCTTTTTGCAAGTTCCAGTGTAAGAAGCTCTGTAGACGCTGCATGCAGTGCATTATCTGATAAGATTGAATATCTCACAGAATTTCTTGGTGGTGACTATGAAGTACAGGGTGCATACCCGGCATGGGAGTACAGAAAGGAATCTCCATTACGAGATAAAATGGTTGCAGTTTTTGAGGAAATGTATGGCCATAAGCCTGAAGTCGTTGCGATCCACGCAGGCCTTGAATGTGGGCTTTTCTATAAAAAAATGGAAGGACTGGACTGTGTATCCCTTGGACCGGATATGAAGGATATCCATACATCCGAGGAGGTTCTCAGCATTGCTTCCACAGAAAGAGTATGGAACTATCTTGTACAGGTTCTCAAAAATCTGAAAGACTGATTCAGTTCGGAGTATGTTCGAACTTTTACCCTGGAGAAATGAAAGGTTTCTCCAGGGTATTTTTATGCCCTGATAAAAAATATTCATAAAATACAGAATTTTACATATATATAGATTTGTGGATGCATCACACAAAAAGGAAAATAATTCTATATTTTTTTAATAAAAAATTGATAAACAATCCCTTTTTTTTCAAAACATATGTTATAATAAAAAATGTATGCCGCTGTCACCAAAACAAAAAAGAGACTGACGGCAGATGATAAGGAGCGAGCAACATGGAAATACAGTTATGGCGAAGTATTTTGTGCCCTTACGAGCTGGCTGTCAAAGAACTGACAGTCAAGTTTAAACATATGATAGAAGAGTATCACGAAAATGATCGTTATTCTCCCATTGAACAAGTCAGTGGAAGAGTAAAAAGCGTTTCCAGTATCCTGGAGAAAATGCAGCGTAAAGATATCCCGATCGAACAGCTGGAAACAGAAATGGAAGATCTGGCAGGAGTACGGATCATTTGTCAGTTTGAAGAAGATATCGATACCGTTGCTGCGATCATCCGAAAAAGAACAGATATGGAAGTCAAAAGTGAAAAGAACTATCTGACGCATATCAAGCAGAGCGGTTACCGGAGTTATCACATGATCCTTTATTATACAGTGGAGACTATTAACGGGCCGAAACGGCTTCAGGTAGAAATACAGATCCGTACCATGGCAATGAATTTCTGGGCAACGATCGAACATTCCCTTCAGTATAAATACAAAGGTGATATGCCTCCTCATGTAGCAGAACGTCTTAGTAAAGCATCCGATGCGATCATTTCGCTGGATCATGAAATGTCTTCTGTGCGCAACGAGATCATGGATGCTCAGAATTCATCTCAGATGCAGTCCAATCTTGTAAAGGATATTCTGAATAATATTGAAAATCTCTACCGTGTTTCCAGTGAACGGGAAGTCAGCAAAATACAGGATGAGTTCCTGCGGGTATTCAAAACCAAGGATCTGCGTCAGCTGGAACGCTTCCACAGGCAGCTGGATATTATTGCAGAGGGTTATCGTGCCCAGGCAGTCCATCACAGCATATGAACACAGAGCAGACAGTACTAATACACTTACATACGAGGAATTATAAATGCAGGATTTTTTACCAGTTACAAGAGAAGATATGAAGTCAAGAGGCTGGGATGAATTGGATTTTGTCTACGTGACAGGAGATGCCTATGTGGATCATCCGTCTTTTGGATCTGCGATCATTGGACGTCTTCTGGAAAGCAGAGGATATCGTGTAGGCATGATCCCTCAGCCTGACTGGCGAAAGAAGGAGAGCATCCAGGTGTTCGGGGAACCGCGCCTGGGTTTTCTCGTTACAGCAGGAAACATGGATTCCATGGTGAATCATTATACGGTTTCCAAAAAGCACCGAAGCACAGATGCCTATTCTCCAGGAGGAAAAATGGGATTAAGACCGGACAGGGCTTCTGTTGTATACAGCAATCTGATCCGGCAGACCTATAAACATACGCCTATCATTCTTGGCGGGATCGAAGCCAGTCTTCGAAGAATGGCACATTACGATTATTGGGAAAATAAGGTCAAGCACAGTATTCTGATCGATTCCGGTGCGGATCTGATCTCTTATGGAATGGGGGAACATTCCATCCTGGAGATCGCAGAAGCCCTGCAAAGCGGGATTCCGGTCCAGGAGATCACATATGTGGCAGGGACGGTTTTTAAAAGCCATGATATCAGCAGGGTTTACGATCCGGTGGTCCTTCCGTCATTTGAACAGGTACAGACCGATAAAAAATCTTATGCGGACAGCTTTGCCATTCAGTACCGAAACACAGATCCATTTACAGCAAAGCCTCTGGCAGAATCTTATGGGAACCGTGGATATGTGATACAGAATCCACCATCGCAGCCTCTGACGCAGATGGAAATGGATGATGTTTACGATCTGCCTTATACAGGACAATATCATCCCATGTATCAGAAAGAAGGCGGGATTCCGGCACTGAAAGAGATCAAATTCAGTCTGACCAGCAACAGAGGATGCTTTGGAAGCTGTAATTTCTGTGCGCTGACCTTTCATCAGGGCCGTATCCTTCAGACAAGAAGTCACGATTCCATTCTGAAAGAAGCTGAAAAGATGACAGAGGATCCGGATTTTAAAGGCTATATCCATGATGTAGGAGGCCCCACGGCTGATTTCCGTTATCCTTCCTGCAAAAAGCAGCTGACAAAAGGAGTCTGCAAGGAGCGGCAGTGCCTGTTTCCTTCTCCGTGTAAGAATCTGACGGTAGACCACAAGGATTATCTTCAGCTTCTCAGAAAAGTCAGGAATATTCCCAAAGTCAAAAAAGTTTTTGTCCGTTCCGGCATTCGGTTTGAT
The DNA here is from genome assembly GCF_003478985.1 of Ruminococcus sp. AF20-12LB. Classification (NCBI taxonomy): domain Bacteria; kingdom Bacillati; phylum Bacillota; class Clostridia; order Eubacteriales; family Oscillospiraceae; genus Ruminococcus; species Ruminococcus sp. AF20-12LB. The sequence goes on from NZ_QUGH01000002.1 coordinate 330,160, forward strand.
TATCTGATGGCAGACCCGGATAAAACTTTTCTTAATGAACTTGTGAAATATCACGTCAGCGGTCAGCTGCGAGTAGCACCGGAGCATGTTTCCGATGAAGTCCTGAAGTTTATGGGCAAGCCCAGGCACGAGGTTTATGAGGGCTTTCTGAAGGAATATGAAAAAGCAAATGCGCGGACTGGTAAACAGCAATATGCCGTTCCGTATTTCATGTCGTCCCATCCCGGGTGTACAATGAAGGAAGCCGTGAAACTTGCGGAATACGTCCGTGATCTCGGATTTACACCGGAGCAGGTTCAGGATTTTTATCCAACGCCATCAACACTTTCTACCTGTATGTATTACACAGGAATCCATCCGCTGACAGGCGAAAAGGTATATGTGCCAAAAAATCCACATGAAAAAGCAATACAGCGAGCACTGATGCAGTATAAAAATCCGGAAAATCGCGAACTTGTCCTGGAAGGACTTAAGATGACCGGACGTATGGATCTGGTCGGCTTTGGACCGAAATGTCTGATCCGCCCCAGAGAGCTTCATAAAAAGGCCAAAAAAACACAGACAAGGAGTTCGGCACATGAAAGATACCAGAAAAAGAAAAACAAAAAAAGGTGATTTCGGTTATTTTAACAGCGAAAAAAAACGAAGACTCCTGATCACCGCAGGATTATTTTCGCTTCCACTGCTCATTTTCTTTGTGGCGTGGGCCGTCAACGGAACAAGAATGACAGTCTGGACGGTTCTGACCGTAGTAGGCTGTCTGCCAGGCTGTAAATCCATGGTAAGCCTGATCATGATCCTGTTACGTCATCCTATGGATGAAAAGATCTATAAAGAGATCTGCGAACATGCAGGAGACCTGGTCATGTCCTATGAAATGTACATGACTTTTTATGAGAAAAGCGGTTATCTTGACGCTGTTGCCGTGTGCGGAAATACAGTAGTAGGTTATACCAGTGATCCAAAAGCAGATATCACCTACCTTGCAGAGCAGTCACAGAAAATCATCCGTAAAAACGGATATAAAGTAGATGTAAAGATCCTGAAGGACCTGAAGCCCTATCTGGAACGTCTGGATTCCATAAATGAGCACAAAGAATCTCTGAGAAACGGGATTAAATTCACACCGGATGAACGATACCCGGATCTTTCCAGAGAAGAACTGATCAAACATACGATCCTGGCAATCTGTCTGTAGGAGCATTATATAATGAAAGAATTTATCATTAACGAAAACGAGGCCGGACAGCGTTTTGACAAATATCTGGCCAAGCTTCTCCGTGAAGCTCCAAAGAGCTTTTTCTACAAAATGATGAGGAAAAAAAATATCACGCTCAATGGAAAAAAAGCCACCGGGAATGAAAAGCTGTTTTCAGGAGATCATGTAAAACTGTTTTTAAGTGATGAAACATTTGAAAAATTCAGCGGAAATGATTCTGCTCCACGGGCACATTATGCTCTGGATATCATTTACGAGGATGAAAATATCCTGTTGATCAACAAACCGGCAGGAATGCTTTCTCAGCCTGCTGATGACGGAACCCCTTCACTGGTAGAATATCTGACCGGCTATCTTCTGAAAAATGGCTCTCTTACAGAGAATGATCTGAGAACCTTTCGTCCTTCCGTATGCAACCGCCTTGACCGCAATACCAGCGGACTTATAGCGGCAGGCAAAAGCCTTTCCGGTCTGCAGGAACTTTCAGGGATGTTCAAGTCCAGGGAACTTCATAAATATTACCTCTGTCTTGTGGAGGGAGTTTTAAAAGAAGAAAGATATATCAAAGGTTATCTGGCAAAAGATAAAAAAAGCAACAAAGTAACCATCTATAAACAAGAGAAAGAAAATGACCTGCCAGTGGAAACAAAGTATTATCCGTTGGGCACCAATGGAACCCGTACCCTTCTTAAGGTTGAACTGATCACAGGACGTGCACATCAGATTCGTGCCCACCTTGCTTCGGAGGGACATTCGATTGTTGGTGATCCCAAATATGGAAAAGCCGATAAAAAACTGAAAGGACAGCTACTTCATTCTTTTCGAATGGAGTTTCCATCTATGAAAGGAAGCCTGTCATATTTATCCGGGAAGGTCTTTACGGCACCGCTTCCGGAAATCTTTCTCAGAACACTAAAAGAGGAAAAGTTGGAGGAGAGTTATTATGAAAATCTGGAATGAAATATGGGATTACGTCAAGATGATCATCATCGTGGTAGTTGTAGTCCTGGTTATCAACAATGTAGTACTGATCAATGCAAAGATCCCGTCAGAATCTATGGAAAATACCATTATGACCGGGGATCGTATCTTTGGCTATCGTCTGGCCTATGGTCTGAATATGGATGTATTTGGTCACGAGATCTCAAAAAAATGGAAAGATCCGGAACGCTTTGACATTGTGATCTTCAAATATCCGGATGATGAGTCCCAACTGTTCATCAAACGTATCATCGGTCTTCCAGGAGATAAAGTAGAGATCAAAGATGGTAAAGTTTATATCAATGATTCAGAGACACCTCTGGATGATTCCTTTGTGCCGGAAACTCCTCTTGGAAGCTTCGGACCATACGAAGTACCGGAAAACTGTTACTTTATGATGGGAGACAACCGTAACAATTCCAAGGATTCCCGATACTGGCAGAATACATATGTACAGTTTGATCAGATCGTCGGAAAAGCGGAGATCCGTTATTTCCCATCCATCAAACTTCTAAATTAAAGGACAGACTTTATGGCAACATGGAACAGCAGAGGACTTCGTGGTTCTACTCTGGAGGAACTTATCAATCGTACCAATGAGCAGTACAGGGAAAAGGGACTGGCCCTCATCCAGAAAATTCCGACCCCTATCACTCCGGTTAAAATGGATAAAACCTCCCGGCATATCACGCTGGCATATTTTGAACAGAAAAGTACCGTAGATTATATCGGAGCAGTACAGGGAATCCCTGTCTGCTTCGATGCAAAAGAATGCTGTGTAAAAACTTTTCCCCTTGCGAACATTCATCCTCATCAGGTAGCATTTATGGATGAGTTTGAAAAGCAGAAGGGGATTGCTTTTTTTCTGATCTATTTCAGCGCAGATAATGTTTTTTATTATCTTACCCTTCGTAAGCTGAAGGAATTCTGGAAAAGGATGGAAGACGGCGGACGAAAAAGTTTTCGTCGGGAAGAGCTGGACCAGGAATTTTATCTTTCCGGAAAAAATGGATTTCTGGTTCCTTATCTGGAAGGAATCCAGAAAGATCTGCAATTACGGGATTGACTTTTGGAAAGGTTTCCTATATAATCAAATTTAAGTTTTTCTGTGGTAGCATGGTAGCGAATTAAAGTGAAACGCAGGAAATCTCAAAACGTGTTACGGAGGAAATAAACATGCAGCGTATTTTTCATACACCTGAAGGTGTGCGGGACATTTATGGAGAGGAATGCAGCCGCAAAAAACGGCTCCAGAAGGAGCTCCACCAGGTGTTTTCAAGATATGGATATGAAGATATAGAAACACCGGGATTTGAGTATTTTGAAGTGTTCAGCAATGAAGTAGGAACGATTCCATCCAAGGACTTATATAAATTTTTTGACAGAGAGGGAAACACACTTGTTCTCAGACCTGACTTTACACCGTCTGTTTCCAGAGCATGTGCAACTTATTTTGATCCGGAAAAGGGACCTGTAAGACTTTGTTATACCGGAAATACATTTATCAACAATTCCAGTTACAGAGGTCAGATGAAAGAAAATACTCAGATGGGTGTTGAACATATGGGAGATGATTCTGCAGCAGCAGATGCTGAAATTCTTGCTATGACCGTGGAGTGTCTGAAGGCAGCAGGACTTACCGAATTCCAGGTTAGCGTAGGCCAGGTAGATTATTATAAATCCCTGCTTGCAGAGGCAGATCTGGGGCCAGAGATAGAAGAGCATCTTCGTGAGCTGATCTCTCAGAAGAATTATTTTGGTGTGGAAGAACTTCTTAAGGGACAGAATTTAGGCGATAACCTTTCCAAGGCTTTTGCTGAACTGCCTCAGATGTTCGGTTCAGCAGAAGTGTTGGAAAAAGCAAAAAAACTCACCTCCAATCCGGAGGCACTTTCTGCAGTAAAACGACTGGAAGAAATTTATGAGATCCTGAAAGTATACGGCTGTGAGAAATACATTGCTTTTGATTTTGGAATGCTCAGTAAGTTCCGTTATTATACAGGGATCATTTTCCAGGCCTATACATATGGAACCGGTGAACCTCTGATCAAAGGCGGACGATACAACGAATTGATGAAACATTTCGGAAAACCGGCTTCTTCCATTGGATTTGCCATTGTGGTCGATAACCTGATGCTCGCGCTTTCCAGACAGAAACTGACTGTTCCGGCCGGTGATAAGACCATTGTGATCACCTATGATCCGGAAAATCTGAAAAAAGCGATCCAGGAAGCAATGGAGCTTCGAAACGAAGGTAAAAAAGTGGCATTGTGCCCGGCAAAGGAGGAGCAGGACTGATGAGATATCTTACATTTGCCCTCACAAAAGGGCGTCTGGCCAGCAAAACACTGGATATGTTTGAGAAGATCGGTATTACATGTGAGGAGATGCGTGACAAAGATTCCCGAAAGCTGATCTTTACCAACGAGGAACTGAAGCTGAAGTTTTTCCTTGCAAAAGGTCCGGATGTGCCGACTTATGTAGAGTATGGTGCAGCAGATATCGGTATCGTAGGTAAGGATACCATTCTGGAAGAAGGAAGAAAGCTATATGAGGTTATGGATCTTGGATTTGGAGCATGTCGCATGTGCGTATGCGGCCCTGAAAGCGCCAGGGAAGTTCTGAATAACAATCAGCTGATCCGTGTAGCTACAAAATATCCAAATATTGCAAAGGATTACTTCTATAACAAAAAGCATCAGACTGTGGAAATCATTAAGCTGAACGGTTCCATTGAGCTTGCACCGATCGTAGGACTTTCCGAGGTTATCGTGGATATCGTGGAAACCGGAAGCACCCTTCGTGAGAATGGCCTGAAGGTGCTGGAAGAAGTCTGCCCGCTGTCTGCACGTATGGTAGTCAATCAGGTCAGCATGAAAATGGAAGATGAACGGATCCGCAAACTGATCACGGAACTTCGAGGTGTGGTCAAATAAACTGAGCAACAGATGAACCTCCAAAATACAGAAAGAAGGCAGAATTTATTATGCGTAAGGTAAAACTCACCAAAGAATCTACAAAAGATATTCTGGAAACTCTCTTAAAAAGAAGCCCTAATAATTATGGAAAATACGAGGATGCAGTAGCAAATATACTTGCCAAAGTAAAAGCAGAGGGAGATACCGCGTTATTTGCATTTACCAGAGAATTTGATAAAGTCGAAGTGACAAAGGATACGATCCGTGTAACCCCTGAGGAGATCGAGGAAGCATACAAGCTGGTAGATCCTTCCCTGATCGATGTGATCAAAAAAGCATTGGTGAATATCCGCAGCTATCACGAAAAACAGCTTCAGAACAGCTGGTTCACAAGCACAACAGACGGAACCATGCTTGGTCAGAAGGTAACCGCTCTGAACTGTGTAGGTGTTTACGTTCCCGGTGGAAAGGCTGTATATCCGTCTTCCGTGCTGATGAATATCGTTCCTGCAAAAGTTGCCGGTGTTGACCGTATTGTAATGACAACACCTCCTGGAAAAGACGGAAAAGTAAATCCAAGCACACTTGTTGCTGCCAACGAAGCCGGAGCAGATGAAATCTATAAAGTGGGTGGTGCACAGGCCATCGGAGCACTTGCATATGGAACCGAGAGTATTCCAAAGGTTGACAAGATCGTAGGACCCGGAAATATTTTTGTTGCGCTTGCAAAAAAGGCAGTTTATGGATACGTAAGCATTGATTCTATTGCCGGCCCAAGCGAGATCCTCGTTCTTGCAGATGAGACTGCAAATCCTCGTTATATTGCAGCAGATCTTCTTTCTCAGGCAGAACATGATGAGATGGCATCTGCGATCCTGATCACAACAAATGAGGAATTTGCAGATCAGGTAGATAAAGAAGTCAGAGGTTTTGTTGAGGTACTTTCCAGAAAAGCCATTATTGAGAAATCCCTGGAGAACTTTGGTTATATCCTGATCGCAGAAGATATGGACGAGGCCATTGAGGCTGCCAATGAAATTGCTTCTGAACATATGGAGATCGTCACAAAGAATCCTTTTGAAGATATGATGAAGGTACGAAATGCAGGTGCGATCTTTATCGGAGAGCACAGCTCTGAACCCCTTGGAGATTATTTTGCAGGACCAAACCATGTGCTTCCTACCAATGGAACTGCCAAATTTTTCTCCGCACTTTCTGTAGATGATTTTATCAAGAAATCCAGTATTGTATATTATTCCAGGGAAGCACTCCGAAAGATCCACAAGGACATTATCCAGTTTGCCACATCGGAACAGCTGACTGCACACGCAAATTCCATTGCAGTCCGTTTTGAGGAAGAGGACAAGGAGAACGAATAATGGCAAGAGAAGCACTGATCGAAAGAAACACAAAAGAAACGCAGATACGTCTGCAGCTGAATATTGATGGAACAGGAAGTTCCGATATTGATACAGGCATTGGCTTTTTTGACCATATGCTGGACGGTTTTACGCGCCATGGACTGTATGATCTTACGCTGAGAGTCCACGGTGATCTGAATGTAGATGATCATCACACCATTGAAGATACAGGGATCGTCCTTGGAAACGCTATCCGTGAGGCAGTTGGCGACAAAAAAGGGATCAAACGTTACGGCAGCTGTATCCTTCCTATGGATGAAGTGCTTGTGCTCTGCGCAGTAGATCTTTCCGGAAGACCTTATCTTGGATGGGATGCAGAGTTTTCTACGGAAAAAATAGGAGATATGGCTACAGAGATGGTAAAGGAATTCTTTTATGCAGTATCCTATTCCGCAGCAATGAATCTTCACATCAAGGTTCTTTCCGGAGGAAACAGCCATCATGTGGCAGAGGCCATGTTTAAAAGCTTTGCGAAAGCCCTTGATGCAGCAACACAGTACGATTCCCGGATCACAGACGTGCTTTCTACCAAGGGAAGCCTCTGATACAGAAGGAGACCACTTATGAACAAACAGTTGATCCCATGCCTTTATCTTCATTCAGAAAAGGCGGTAACAGGATTTGGACAGAGAAATCTTTTCGGAGACGGAAATGTAGAAACACTTGCAAAATTTTACGGTGACAATGGGGCAGATGAGCTTCTGGTATTTGACTTTTCTTCCGCAGATGCAGAGCATGACCGTGCGATCGGAAAAATCCGTGATATCTGTCAGGTATCTGAGATCCCGGTGATCGCAGCGGGAAATATCAAACGTATGGAAGATGTAAAAAAGCTGATCTATGCGGGATGTGCTAAAGTTGTACTGAATTTTTCGAAAGAGAATAATATCAAGCTTCTGGAAGAAGTATCCCGGCGCTTTGGAAAAGAGCGTATGATGATCAGCATCTCTGATCTGGGAGAATTCACAGAAAATCAGGATCTGATCGAAACATATGCAGACACTGTTCTGGCTTTGGACACTGTCGAAAATGAAATTGCAGAGATTTCTCAGATTTCCATTGTTCTTCATACCGATGAAAACAGATCTGAGAACGTTCTGGAGCTTTTAGGAGAACCAGCTGTGTCCGGACTTTGCGGTGCTTATGTAAGCAGTCTTGAAAATGATCTGCATACATTTAAGGAAACCTGCGAAGAAGCCGGAATTCCGGTAAACACATATAAAAGTAATATTGCATGGTCGGACTTTAAATTAAACAGTGACGGAATGGTTCCGGTTATTGTCCAGGATTACCGGACGGATGAAGTACTGATGCTGGCCTATATGAATGAGCTTGCTTTTAACACAACATTGAAGCTTGGAAAAATGACATACTGGAGTCGCAGCCGGAATGAGCTCTGGACCAAAGGTCTGACATCCGGACACGTACAGTATGTAAAGTCTCTTACCATTGACTGTGATAATGATACGATCCTTGCCAAAGTGGAGCAGGTGGGCGCAGCCTGCCATACAGGAAACCGTACCTGTTTCTTCAAACCGCTGATGAAAAAAGAGTACGATGATACCAACCCACTTCACGTGTTCCAGAATGTGTATGATGTGATCACTGACCGAAAAGAACATCCAAAGGAAGGTTCCTATACTAATTATCTTTTTGATAAAGGAATCGACAAGATTTTGAAAAAAGTCGGTGAAGAATGCACAGAGATCGTCATTGCAGCCAAAAATCCGGATAAAGAAGAGATTAAATACGAAATTTCAGATTTTCTTTATCATATGATGGTACTCATGGTGGAAAAAGGAGTCAGCTGGGAGGAAATCACCAGGGAACTGGCGAAAAGATAAATCATATATCATTCAGGAAAAAAGCTTCTGTACACCGGGTCAGAAAAACGGTTACGGAAGTTTTTTTCTGTATTCCCGGAATCCTAAAAAGAATATATACAATTTCGGTTAGGCATGATATACTTATCGTCAAAAGTGCGGAAATATAAAAAAGGAAAAGGGAAACAATCAATGATCAAAATTGATGACTGGGTGATTGAAAAAGGAGAGAAGGCACAGGGAAAAATTAAGATCTCAGGAAATGGCATGGCAATGCCGGCAACTGTGATATGCGGAGTGGAAGACGGACCGACGGTCCTGATCACGGCAGGAATACACAGTGCGGAGTATGTGGGAATCCAGGCAGCAATGGAACTTGCAAAAGAATTTCAGCCGGAAGAACTGAAGGGAAATGTGATCATCGTTCCACTGGTCAACGTCAGCGGCTTTGAGCATCGCACCATGAGTCTGGTCTATGAGGATGGCAAGAACCTGAACCGCGTTTTCCCCGGAGATCCTGAGGGAACAGCTGCAGATCGTATTGCCTATACTATAGTGACGAAACTTTTTTCTATAGCAGATTATTATATCGACCTGCACAGCGGAGATGGGTTCGAACAACTTCATCCCTATGTTTATTATGTAGGGGTTGTAGATGAAAAAACAGCAGAGAAGTCATTGCATATGGCACGGCATATCGGCGTAAAATATGTAGTCCGTTCCACAACCGCCACAGGTGGCGCCTATAATTATGCTTCTTCTCTTGGAATTCCAAGTATTCTTATCGAAAGAGGCGGACACAGCTACTGGACCTGGGAGGAAGTAGAACAGGATAAAAGAGACGTCCGTCACCTTGTTTTTCATCTCCAGGGAAAGACGTGTCATGGTCTGAAGCATTACCGTCAGATGCTTCTTGAAAATGTAGTCTATGAATATGCGCCGTATACCGGATGCTGGTATCCATCCAAGAAGCCTGGAGAGTACTTCTTTAAGGGAGAAGAACTGGGTGAATTGAGAGATTACTATGGAAATTTACTTTACACGTCTATTGCAACTGAAAACGGAGTCGTACTTTATCAGACAGCCAGCCTGAATATCATTGAAGACGGACCGATGATCGCATATGCGGCGATCACAGATACTCTGACCTGATAGTAAACAGACTTTTCAGAACGCTTCTGTCTGAAATCATATTGAAACAGTAAGAAAACCGGGTTTTACCATTTGCTATTCTATTTGTAAAAACAGCGAGGTAAAATCCGTGTTTTTTTAGCAGATCAAATAAATTTAATTGTCAAATCCCCAATGGGGGATATATACAATTCAAGCATCTTTAACAAAATTTATGAGTTTTCAAAAAATATAACATTTTTCCATAGACATAAACTATAGTTTTATCGTATAATATTTAGGTAATTTAACAGCATTTGCTGATTTTCACATCAGCCGTTGTAAGTTCCGAGAGGATTAATAGGGAAACCGGTGTAAATCCGGTACGATCCCGTCACTGTAAGGGGGAATCCTCAGACAAAATACCACTGGTCGAGTGCGTGAGAAATAGACCGGGAAGGTGCCTGAGGGTAAGGATCCTAAGTCAGGAGACCTGCTTGCAATTGTTTTAAAATGATTCTTACGGAAGATAGGAAGCATATTTTTTTATGTGCCCGTATTTCATCGCGGGCTTTTTTCGTGCAAATTTCTAAAATTCCATGCATGTTCTGCATAATAAGAATCCAGTAGTTTTTTTATCTAACTCAATTAAAACGGCAATGTTAAAATCGCATCAAATGAGGAAAGGAGTAAAACGTGACAAAGAAACAAATAGGAAAAAGATTTCTCCAGATCATCATTGTATTATTTGGAATCAGCTTTTTCACATTTGGACTGACCTACCTGTCACCTGGTGATCCTGCGGAGATCATGCTGACAGAATGTGGTAATCTTCCGACACCGGAGCTTCTGGAACAGACAAGACATGAGCTTGGCCTTGATCAGCCCTTTCTCGTGCAGTATGGTTCCTGGCTGAAGGGTGTTGTTACAGGAGATATGGGACAGTCCTATTCTTTCAAAATGCCGGTAACGGATAAACTGGTATCTTGTTTCTGGCCGACGCTGAGGATGTCTTTGCTGGCACTTTTGATGATGGTCATTATTTCCATACCGCTTGGAATCCTGGCCGCTGTATATCAGAACAAATTCCCGGATTATTTTGTGAGAGGAATTACCTTTGTGGGAGTATCTGTTCCAAGCTTCTGGCTGGGCCTGATCCTTCTCAGTATCTTTGGTGTTCAGCTTCGCTGGATCAATGTAGCAGGAGGAAGTACGGATTTCAAGTCTATGATCCTTCCGGCACTGACTCTTGCACTTGCCATGTCTGCGAAATATACCCGCCAGGTAAGAAGTGCGGTGCTGGAGGAGCTTCACCAGGATTATGTGACCGGTGCAAGAATGCGTGGAATCAAAGAAAGCGTGATCCTTTGGAAACACGTTCTTCCTAATGTAATGCTTCCGCTGGTAACACTGCTGGGTCTTTCCCTTGGAAGCCTCCTTGGAGGTACCGCAGTTGTAGAGATCATTTACAACTGGCCTGGTATGGGAAATATGGCAGTAAAGGCAATTTCCTGTCGTGACTATCCTCTTGTACAGGGCTATGTACTCTGGATCGCGATCCTGTACATGTGCATCAACCTGCTTGTGGATCTGTCCTACACTTATCTCGATCCAAGACTTAAGGAGGATAGATAATTGAAAAAGGTATTACGAGTATTTAAAGAAAATAAACAGTTCACTCTTTTCTTCATTCTGGGCCTGGTGGTAATTGGCGTTGCGATCTTCGCACCGCAGCTTGCGCCATATGATCCGCTGAATGCAGTTATGACTGAATCACTGCAGGAGCCGAGTTCCGCTCATCCGTTCGGAACGGATAAACTTGGACGAGATCTTCTTTCCCGTGTTATTTTCGGAACAAGAACTTCCCTGATCATGACATTATGTCTGGTTGCGGTGATTTTTGTGATCGGTACATTTTTAGGAGTTATTGCCGGATATTTCGGTGGCGTTGTGGACGCGGTGATCATGCGTATCGCAGATATGATGATCTCTTTCCCCGGCCTTGTACTGGCCATCGCCATTGCCGGTATGCTGGGACCAAACCTGGTAAATGCCGTTATCTCCATCGCGGCTGTAAGCTGGACGAAGTATGCCCGCCTTGCAAGAAGTATGGTTTTGAAAGTCAAGAAGAGTCTTTATATAGAAGCTGCAGTGGTAAACGGAACAAAGACCTGGAAAATTCTTCTTGTACACGTTCTTCCGAACATGGTAACCCAGATGGTGGTAACTGCGGCAGCAGATATCGGAACCATGATGCTGGAGCTGGCTTCTCTTTCTTTCCTGGGATTTGGTGCAACTGCGCCGACACCGGAGTGGGGACTGATGCTGAATGAAGGAAGAACTTACATGGCAAAAGCGCCATGGCTTATGATCTACCCTGGTATTGCGATCGTGATCTGTGTTGTTGTTTTCAATATGCTTGGAGACAGCATCCGTGATGTACTGGATCCGCGCCAGGATTAAAAAACGTTTCTGTAACAAACCAACACCAATAATCAGTATATTTATCTTTAGGAGGATGAAATGAGAAATAACGTAGTTAAAAAAGTGCTGGCTGCTACACTTGCATGTATGATGACTTTTTCTATGACAACAGTGGCTCAGGCAAAGGGCGATAAGAGCAGTGATAAGGAAATCACGATTGGAGTAACAAGCTTTGCAGATACACTTGAGCCGACAGAGCAGTATTTCAGCTGGGTTGTATCCCGTTATGCGATCGGTGAGTGCCTTACAAAATTCGATGAGAACGGTGATATCGTTCCATGTCTTGCAGAAGAGTGGGACAACAGTGAAGATGGAAAAACATGGACATTCAAGATCCGTGAGGGTGTAAAATTCTCCAACGGCGATGATATGACACCGGAGATGGTAAAAGCTTCCATCGAGCGTACAGCTGAGAAGAGCGACCGTGTTCCGGAGTTCTTTGACCTTGATAGTATTGAAGTTGACGGACAGAACCTGATCTTCCACCTGAACAGAGCAAACGCAAACATGGCCGGATGCCTTGCAGACCCGCTGTTTCTGATCGTTGATACAAATGTTGATGATTCCACATTTGCAATGGAAGGACCGATCTGTACAGGACCTTATGCAGTAGAGTCTTTCAGCCCGACAGACTCCTGCGTTGTAGTAAAGAATGAGAACTACTGGGATGGCGAAGTTCCGCTTGACAGAGTTACTCTGAAATGTGTCGATGACCAGACAACACGTTCCATGGCTCTTCAGACAGGTGAGATCGATATCGCTTACAACCTGAAAACAGAGAACCTGGTTGAGTTTGAGGGAAATGACAATTACGACATCCAGGAGCTTCAGTCTCTTCGTTCTACTTATGCATTCATGAACCAGAATGAGGATCATGCACTCAGCGACAAGGCACTTCGTCAGGCACTTCTCCGTGGACTTGACAAAGAGACATACTGCAACACTCTTCTTGAGGGTGGTGCAACAGCTGGTAAAGCACCGGTTCCGCCAACACTTGACTTTGGATTTGATGATCTCAACGATGAAAACTCTTACGATCCGGACAGCGCTAAAAAGATCCTCGAGGATGCTGGATACAAAGATGTTGATGGCGACGGATATGTAGAGACTCCGGACGGAGATCCGCTTGTTCTTGATTTTGTTATCTACACAAGCCGTGCAGAGCTTGGTGTATACGCACAGGCAGCACAGGCCAGCCTGAAAGAGATCGGTATCAACGTAAACCTGAATACAGTAAGTTATGAGACACTTCTTGACATGAGAGATTCCGGACAGTATGACCTTCTTATCTGGAACGTACTGGTTGCCAACACCGGTGACCCGGAGAACTACTTAAGAGAGAACTGGTACAGCTCTTCTGCAAACAACACTGCAGGATATAACAATCCGGATGTAGATAAGCTTCTTGATGAGCTTGCTCAGACATTTGATGAGGATAAGAGAAAAGATCTCATCGTTGACATCCAGCAGGATATCATGGACGATGCAGCAACTGTATTCTTCGGATATGAGACAACTTACCTCTTCTCCAATAAGAAGGTAACTGGCGTTAAGATGTATCCGATGGACTACTACTGGCTGACAAAGGATATCACTCTTGCCGAGTAAAGGAGCGTTTATTTATGCTTGAAATCAAGGATCTTTCCGTTCAGTACGGAAAGCAGGCACCTATCATTGAGCATTTCAATCTTTCCATGAAGAAAGGTGAGATCATCAGTGTAGTAGGAGAGAGTGGAAGTGGAAAAACAACTGTTATCCGTGCTGTTCTCGGCGCACTTGCCGGGGGCGGCCGGGTAAGTGCCGGTGATATCCAGTTCAATGGAAAATCTCTGCTTTCCAATACAAAGGATGAATGGAGAAAATTAAGAGGTACCCGTATTTCCATGATCTTCCAGGACTGCGGTGGAACCTTAAACCCGATTCGTAAGATCGGCAGTCAGTATGTGGAATATATTTGCACACATACCGATGTATCCAAAGCGGAAGCATGGAAAAAAGGATGCTCCATGCTTCAGAAAATGCGTCTTCCTGATGCAGAAAACATTATGAAAAGCTATCCGCACCAGCTTTCCGGTGGTATGCGCCAGCGAGTTGGTATTGCCATGGCTATGACATTTAACCCGGAACTTCTTCTGGCAGATGAGCCGACCAGTGCTCTGGACGTTACTACACAGGCTCAGATCGTACGCCAGATGATGGAACTCCGTGATGATTTCGGAACGGGTATCATCATCGTTACCCATAACATCGGTGTTGCAGCCTATATGGCTGACCAGCTGGTAGTTATGCAGCATGGAAAAGTTGTGGATCAGGGAACCCGTGATGAAGTTATGAATCACCCGACCAGTGACTATACTAAGAAACTGCTGGCTGCAGTGCCGGAAATGGAGGGACAGCGTTATGTTTAATGAATCTGATATCGTACTTAGTGCGAAGCATATCGTAAAGCAGTTCCCGGCTTCCGGCGGCAGAACCTTAACAGCCTGCAACGATGTAAACTTAAATGTATATAAAGGAAAAACTCTGGGAATCGTAGGAGAGAGTGGCTGCGGTAAATCAACATTTGTCCGTATGGTCATTTCCCTTGACAAGCCGACCAGCGGTGAGATCCTTTACCATGGAAAAAATCTTGCAGATCTTTCCAAAAAGGAAACCTGGCTGAACCGTCAGAACATGCAGATGGTATTCCAGGATCCGCTTGCTTCTTTTGATCCGAAAATGAAGATCGTGGACATTCTTACAGAGCCACTGATCAATTATGGGAAACTGAAAAAAAGTGAAAAAGAAGCCAAGGCCAGAGAACTTCTGGAGATGGTAGAGCTTCCTGGAGATTTTGTAGACCGTTATCCCCATAACATGAGTGGTGGTCAGAGACAGCGTATCAGTATTGCACGTGCACTTTCTCTGGAACCGGAGATTCTGGTATGTGATGAGGCTACCTCTGCACTGGATGTTTCTGTACAGGAATCCGTGATCCAGCTTCTTGTGCGCCTTCAGAAAGAAAAGAATATCAGTATGCTGTTTATCTGTCATGACCTGGCGCTGATTCGTTCTTTTGCTCATCAGATCGCAGTTATGTATCTTGGAAATATTGTAGAGGTAATTCCTGGGGAGGATGTTGCGAAAAACTCTCTCCATCCGTATACACAGGCACTTCTGGGAGCACAGTTTTCCATTCATATGGATCAGCACAAAAAGATCGAGAGTATTGAGAGTGAGGCACCAAGTCCTCTGGACGTTCCTCACGGATGCCCGTTCCAGAACCGCTGTGAGCATTGCATGGAAAAATGTAAAACAACAAGGCCTGTACTTAAGGAAATGGAAGCAGGACATGAAGTTGCCTGCCATTATGTAACTGAGAAATAAAGAAAGGCAAAAAACAGTATGACATTTAAAAACTTAAAAATATTAGGCATTCTGCTGTTGATGCTTGCTGTTTTTGCTGTCAGCGGAAAAAAAGTTTCTGCTGCTGTGGAAGACGGAGATCTTCAGTATACGATCGGTGTTGTAGTATATAATCAGGATAGCCCGGAAATGAACATGTTTATGAGCTATTACAGGGATTATATCCAGCAGGGATTCCCAGTGAAGTTCTATTTTTCAGGAAGCATCAATTCCGCAGAGGATGAGATTGATTTCATTCGTGCAATGAAACTGCAGGGCGTAAGCGGAATCATCTCCTTCTATGGTCAGGATATTCAGAAGATTGTAGAAGCCTGCGATGAAGAAGAGATGTACTATGTTCTTGGTTCCGGAAGCATCAGCGATAAAGATTATGAGCAGATAAAAACAAGCCAGTATTTCCTCGGAAGTGTGGGCCCGGATGCAAAGGCTGATTATGAGGCCGGTTATAATATGGCTGAGTATTTTGCAGATACAGATACAAATAATTACCTCATACCGTCAGGCGGTGCTTCTAAGGGGAACTATATGCATCTCCAGAGAACCATCGGTGTTCTGGAAGGACTGGCTGAAAAAGAAGGTCTGACCTATTCCGAAGATGTGGAAAAACTTGCTGCATCGGAGGAAACAACGGTTGTAGATGCCGGTAAAGATGATATCACCATTACCATCTGTCCTGGATATATGACAGACCCAAAAGGAATCAATAACCTGAAACATGCTTTTGTAGATGGAGATTATGATGCGGTTTTCTGTACTTTCAATGTTGATGAGATCATGAAACTCATTACATCAAAAGAAGAGGAGCAGGGGTCTAACATCAAGGTTGGAGCAGTTGACTGCTTCTCCATGGAAAACCATGATGAGATCAATGATGAGGATTCTTTTGGAAATCCTAAGATTGATTACATTGCCGGAAAATATGCATCCATGGGAGGCCCTGCTTTTGCGATCCTGTATAACGCAATGTCCGGTCATCCGGAGGCAAACACTGACGATACAGATTACAACACAGTTCGTCTGTATCAGGGATTCTGGAATGCATCGGATAAAGATACTTTCAACGAGCTTTACGGATATACACAGGATATTTACGAAAATGCATACAGCTGTGCAGATCTGATGGAAGTGATCAAAGTTTACAATACAGACACCACACCGGAGGCTCTGAAAGTACTGACAGAAGCATATACAGTAGAAGACGTAGAGAAACGTATCGAAGAAAATTAAACAGAAATGTTGAAAAGAGCTGAGCTTGTTTATCGGGTTCAGCCCTTTTTCTTGTTATTTATACAATTTTATACAGAAAATATGTAAAAAATCCCAAAATACCCTTTACTTTCTTAAGTTAATATAATAATATCTATAAATATGTGAAAACATACATGGAAGGGAGAGAAACATGACAACAGCACATATTTGTATAATGGCAGCCATTATCGTCTATCTGGGTGCAATGATCTTTGTAGGTTATCTGTGCTCCAAGAACAATAATGACAGTTCTGACTTCTATCTTGGAGGCCGAAAGCTTGGACCACTTGTAACAGCTATGAGTGCAGAGGCTTCTGACATGAGCAGCTGGCTTCTGATGGGCCTGCCTGGACTTGCTTATCTTACCGGTATTGCAGATGCAGGCTGGACAGCCATTGGCCTTGCGATTGGAACTTACGTAAACTGGAGGATCGTGGCAAAAAGAATCCGCCGCTACACACATGTGGCAGGAAATTCCATTACATTGCCATCCTTTTTCAGTAATCGTTACAGAGATGAGAAAAAGATCCTGCAGTCTATCGGAGCGATTTTTATCGTGATCTTTTTTATTCCGTATACAGCTTCCGGATTTGCAGCCTGTGGTAAACTTTTTGCAAGTCTCTTCGGTGTAAAATATCTGCCGGCTATGATCATCAGTGCACTGGTCATCGTCGGATACACCACACTGGGAGGATTCCTGGCAGCATCTACCACGGACTTTATCCAGAGTATCATCATGTCCATCGCTCTTGTGATCGTATTTGTATTCGGGATCAACACAGCAGGTGGTATTGAAGCAGTTGCAGACCATGCAAGATCATTGCCCGGATATCTGACTATGTTTACTACATATGATCCGACAACCGGAACAGAACAGGCATATCCACTGCTTAATATTATTTCCATGCTTGCATGGGGACTTGGATATTTCGGAATGCCGCATATTCTTCTTCGTTTCATGGCGATCGAAGACGAAGAGAAGCTTACACTTTCCAGAAGAGTAGCAACTATATGGGTAGTGATCTCACTGGCAGTGGCAGTACTGATCGGTGTGGTAGGACTTGGAATGACAGCAGCAGGAGAGTTTAACCTTCTGGAAGGTTCCGCATCTGAGACAATTATCGTTCAGATCGCAGATCTTCTCAGTAAACATGGTGTAATTGCAGCAATCCTTGCAGGACTCATCCTTGCAGGAATCCTTGCATCCACCATGTCAACTGCAGATTCTCAGCTCCTGGCAGCATCCTCAGCAGTTTCTTCCGACCTTCTCGGAAGCATCCTGAAGGATAAAGAAACAAAAAAAGAAAGCATGGTAGCCGATAAGATCACGCTTCTTCTCATTGCAGTAGTAGCCATGTTTATTGCCCGCGACCCGAACAGTTCTGTGTTTACTATCGTATCCTTTGCCTGGGCAGGCTTCGGAGCCGTATTCGGCCCGGTGGTGCTTCTGGCATTATTCTGGAGACGTTCCAACTGTCAGGGAGCCCTGGCAGGAATGATCTGCGGCGGTTCCATGGTATTCATCTGGAAATACGGAATCAGCAAACTGGGTGGCGCCTGGGGAATCTATGAGCTTCTTCCCGCTTTTCTGGTAGCCATCGCAGCAAATATCATCGTCAGCCTTATTACTAAGGCACCATCCAAAGAGATCACCGACGAATTCGACCTGGTAAACCGTAAATAAAACTTTTTCAATAGTTTATATACATATTAGACAAGCCCGATACAGATTGTAGTAAAGAATCTGTATCGGGCTTGTCTTAACAAATAAAGTTACACCGCCAAAGTTTTTTCCTCAAGTTTTTTTAGCAACTGCTCCATTGTTAAATTCAACACCGGATGCCGAAGATACGGTGCGATCTCCACCATAGGCTTCAGCACAAAATCCCTGTTTTCCATATCAATATGAGGCACATGCAGTTCCACTGTATCAATGATCTCATTATCGTAAAACAGAATATCCAGATCCAGTGTCCTTGGTCCCCAGTGAATGATCCTTTTTCGGTCCGCAGCCTGTTCCAGCACATGCAGCCTGTCAAGAAGCTCCTCCGGAGAAAGCAGCGTCCGGACTCTTAAGGCTCCATTGAGAAACTCATCCTGCTCCACATCCCCGTAAGGCTCCGTTACAAGATACTCTGAAACCTTTTCAACAACAATCTCTTTCATATCTCGAAGCCCCTGGATCGCATTGTCCAGATATTTCTTCTTATCTCCCATATTGGAACCAAAAGCAATATAAGCTGTATGCCAGCCTCGGGTAATTTCCACAGCAACAGTTTTCAGTGGAAGTCTTACCGGAGCCCAGGGCTTTTCAATACGAAGGGTGACCTTTTTTAACAATGGGAGAGAAAGCAGCAGCATCTCTGCCAGATTTTCCACTGCAGCCTCCAGAAGTTTATAAGTATTTTTCTGAAGAAAATCGGTGATCATATGACTGACTTCCCCATAATTGATAGAAGCAGAAAGATCATCTGTCAGCCCTGCCGGACGTGTTTCTGTATACATAACAGCAGAAACAACAAATTTCTGTCCGAGAGCTGTTTCCTCCGGAAACACACCATGGTTTGCAAAAATTTCAAGATCTCTGATTTCGATTTTATCCATCAGTTCCTCCTAGCGCCCAAGAATAGCTTCTGTCATCTGGATGACACGTTTATTTTCTTTGATGTCATGAACACGGACAAATGCACACCCCTTCATAACACCGATCACCGATGTGGCAAGGGTTCCCTCTACACGCTGGTCTACAGGAAGATCAAGTGCAAGTCCGATCATGGATTTTCTGGAGGTGCCAAGAAGCACCGGATATCCCAGCTTTCGGAAAAGCTCCAGATTATCCATGGTCATCAGGTTCATCTCATATGTTTTGCCAAATCCGACACCCGGATCAAGGATGATCTTATCATCAGCAATACCTGCACGTTTGGCGATATTGACACATTCCTGGGTTTCTGCCAGCATATCCACAATAAAATTATTGTATTCGGTATTGTCTTTGTTATGCATCAGACAGCAGGGAGCCTGATATCTGGCAATGACAGGAGCCATTTCAGGATCATATTTCAGTCCCCAGATGTCATTGATAAGATCTGCTCCGTGTTTCAGGGCTTCCTCCGCAACACATCCCTTATAAGTATCTACAGAGATGGGGATATCGAAACGCCCTTTTACTGCTTCGATAACAGGAAGAACACGCTCGATCTCCTCCTGTGCACCAACCGGTGTATGCCCCGGACGTGTGGATTCCCCACCGATATCCAGAATATCAGCACCTTCGGCGATCATAGCTTCTGTATGTTTCAGGGCATGATCCATATCATTCCATTTTCCGCCATCTGAGAAAGAATCCGGTGTGACATTTAAGATACCCATAATATATGTTTTATTTTCTACATCAAACTCACGATTTCCGATTTTCATGGAAAAACCTCCTAATATTGGATCGTCATATTTTTTTTGGCAGGAGACCAGTAACATTCCGGCTCTGCTTTACAGGAAAAACAGTTTCTGGAGCTTTTGTCCGCAGTATAAAGCAGTTTTCCAAGAACTGTCTGATCCGTCTGAGCTCTGTGACCACGTATTGCCGAAACGATCACTTCGATTTCTTCCATAGAAAATCCAAGCTCATTTAAGATCTGTCCGGCAATAGCAGCGCCGGCCTCATCATGAGGCGTACCATCTTCATACTGTCTGGCCCGTCCGATATCGTGAAGAAGAGCAGTACAGTAGATCAGTTCCTTTGAAACAGGAGCATTTTCCTCAAGTGCTCTGATATAGGCAAGGCGTGCCACATCCAAAAAATGCTCCGGTGTATGTCTGCAGAATTCACGGTCAGCTTCCAGCAACTGAAGCTTATTAAGCTCATTCTGATAGAGCGGATGATTCCAGATCTGATTTACTCTGTCCATCAGTCCTTAACCATAGCAAGGAACTGTTTCTGGAGCTCCATATTTTCTTTGAATTCACCTCTGGTGACAGTCGTAACCGTTTTGCTTCCCGGCTTTTTGATTCCACGCATGGTCATGCAGGTATGCTCCGCTTCCAGCATAACCATGATTCCCTTTGGAGCGAGGACACGTTCCAGCGCATCTGCGATCTGCACAGTCAGACGTTCCTGGATCTGCGGTCTTCTTGCGTACACATCAACGGTACGGGCCAGCTTGCTTAAGCCGGTAACCTTGCCATTTGGGATATATGCGATATGAGCTTTTCCGTAAAAAGGCATAAGATGATGTTCACACATGGAATAAAAGGTAATATCCTTTTCCAGAACCATTTCATTGTTCTCTACATGAAACTGTTTCTGAAGATGTTCATCCGCTTCATTATCAAGTCCGCCATAAATTTCCTCGCACATACGGGCGATACGTTCCGGAGTTCCCTGCAGTCCCTCTCTGTCTACATCTTCGCCGATTCCTTCGAGAAGAAGCTTGATCGCCTCTTCAACTTTTGCTTTGTCTACCATAAATAACAACCTCCATTTGTTAAAAAAATCACGTTTTTCGGAGACTGTCTCTTTTATTTTTGCGCATAAAAAAAGATATCTCCAATTGTAATAGAACGTATGTCGAAAAAGCCCTACACAATATGAGATATTCTCTTATATTGCTGCAACGGGTGCGGATCTCATACCGTAAGACGTACTTTTCGTTCTGGCGACAACTCCCCATTCGCCAAACACTTGACGCATAAAATCCTATTTTGCATATCATTCATTTCATGGACAAGTATACCATATACTGATATAAGAAGAAAGGGAAAATGATAAAAAAATATCACAAAAATAGGGAATATGTTCTATGAATTATGCGATAGAATCTATAGATATGTCAGATTTTTGCAGATTATATTCCGGCAAATATAAAAAGAATTATAAAGTGGAAAATCCCGGAACAGAAAAAATGCTGTTCCGGGATCGCAGAGCTGTTAATGACGTATCATTTTCATCAGATTCACAATTCTGTCAAGCTTAGCTACCTCTGTTGAACTTTTCCCCATTTTAAGAACTTCTATGATAGTGGAGATCTCATCAGAGCTGAAATTTAAGCCCGCATTTTTTCCTTTAGAAGCTGCACCCATGATAAATGGCAGAAGTTCGGACGGATTTTTCCCCAATCCCTGATCTGCCAGACCCTGAAGCATTGAAAGCTTCTGAGGGTCCATTCCGGAAAGCCGGGGATTATTTTTCCAATCATCACTCATGGATTCTCACCTCCTGACGAATCTTCATTCATGATCCGAAGCATCTGGATCGTAGCCATAAGACTGGTGATATGATCGATCTGACGGCGATTTTCTCCGCCACAGCACTTACGGATATCCTGCAGCATTTCCAGAGGATCGGTTCCGGAAAAACCGGTAGCCTGCAGATCGGCTGTTTTACGGCTACTTTGAAAAAGTGACATGGTATTCCATAGTTCCTGGACTTTCGTATACACAGATAAAAACTGCTGCCCTGAAGAAGGAAGGTACGGGATCATAGCCTTCAGCATCTGATTCTGGTCACTTTCCACCATTTCATCCAGAGCAGTACGTGCGATAGGCTCCTGTTCCATAAAAAAGTCCTTTTTCCTGAAATCTATGAATTTGCAGAAAGAAATATGACAGAAACCTTCCCTGGTCATATTATATATAGAAGAAATTTTTCAAAGGAATGCGGTTATGGAATCTGAAAAAAAACAGAAACTTGTCATTGATGGAAATTCTTTTTATGAGATAGATCTGAAATGTCTGGAAGAGAAAAAAAAGAAACAGGAGGAGGCAGAAAAACGGCAGCAGAAAAGGCAGAGGAAATGACCTCTGCCTTTTCAAAAGATCAGCAGCAATTGTTGCAGCCGCATCCATTTCCGCACAAAAGCAGAAGAAGGATGATGATCCAGCAGCTGTCGTTGCAGCCGTTGTTATTGCAGCCACAGCCATTGTTGTTTCCGCAGCAACACATCAGACAGATGATCCAAAGGATACAGGAGCAGCTGTTTCCACCGTTTCCAAACAGGGAAGTTCCGCAGTTATTATTACAGCCACAGTTATTGTTACATCCACATCCCGTGCTGCATCCGGAATCACATCCACATCCACAATCACATCCACAATTGGTAGCCGCTAAGTCACTCATCGATAAGTCCTCCAGCAAATTTTATTTACACTTCATCATATGGCAGGAGTCCGTCCACAGTTACAAAAAAGTTGACAGTGTTTATTCATTACGATATAATAAACGAAATGTAACAATTTTGTAATTTTTGAGACGAACTAGCTTTTATATCTAAAACAGGAGATGGGGAAAATTATGAAGAGTTTCAGAACAAAAAAATGGCTGAAGGGTCTGATGCTTGCCATGCTGATGATCGTGGGAAGCACAGTCTTTTCTGCTTCTGCAAAAGAGGTACAGGCTGCCACTGCAGGCTTTAAAACTATCGGTGGAAAAACATACTACATAAAAAGTGACGGGAGCAAGCAGAAAGGCTGGATGACCCTGGGCGGATACAAGTACTACTTTAACACAAAGACCGGAGTACAGGTAAAGGGCTGGATGAAGGTCAATGGCAAATATACATACTATTTTACAAAAGGCAAGGGTGTTATGGCAACCGGCTGGATGACAGATTCCAAAGGCCATAAGCGTTATTTCAATCCCAAAACAGGTAAGCTTACCACAGGCTGGATAAACTGCAGCAATGGAAGAAAGCGTTATTTCACAAAAGGCGGAGGCATTATGGCAACCGGCTGGCTCACCAACAGCAAAGGGCAGAAACGTTATTTTTACAAAACTTCCGGTTATATGGCGACCAAATGGGTAAAAAACAAATCCAAAAATATCAGCTACTATTTTGCTCCTGATACCGGTTATATGTGCACCGGTCTGAAAACCATCGATCAGAAAAAATATTATTTTAAATCCAACGGTGTCATGGCAGTAAGTACCTCCGTGACAGTGAATGGAATTACATACTCCATCGCAGCAAACGGAGTGGCCACTGCGAAGACTACCAAACCAAATGTAAATGTCAGCAATGGAAATGTCAAAGTTTACGATACCAAAAACAGCAGATATTACACTATGGTAAAAGAATATAAGAGCCATCCCGGAATAGTCAACGGCAAGACATCCGATGAAGCACTGTTGGCCGCACTTTGTGAATCAGAGGCAGGAGATCAGGGCAAGATTGGAATGGAAGCAGTAGCACTTTGTGTTCTGAATCGTACGATCAAATCAGACAGAGAATTTCCGTCTACGATCCGCGGTGTGATCTATGAGAATATCGGAAGCAGTACAACTCCGCAGTATTCTGTAGTGAGGAACGGTGCCCTTCTTAAACGACTCAATGGTCAGTTCGAGAACCGTACTCTTGCCTATCAGGCTGCAAGGGAAGCCATGACTATTTTCAATAAACATGTTACTTCCGGCAAAGCCAGAACACTCAGCGGATTTAAACAGAAAGATTTTAATTATATGTATTTCATGATGACCAGCTATTTCTGGAACCAGAATCTGAATTTCAGCAAAGTGAAATATGAAACTTATAAAGGCCATACATTTTTTGTAGACTGGGTATAAACAACATAGTTTCCGGCAGTAAACTTTGAACAAACAGGCGTATGGACATAAAATCAAAAATTTAAGGAGAATCAAATATGCAGGTAAAAATCTACACTGATGGTGCAGCCCGGGGAAATCCGGACGGACCGGGAGGCTACGGAGCGGTTCTTCAGTATATTGATACCAAAGGTCAGTTACATGAACGTGAGCTATCCAGAGGATACAAAAAAACTACAAACAACCGGATGGAGTTAATGGCAGCTATCGTAGCGCTGGAAGCACTGAACCGTCCCTGCCAGGTGGATCTGTATTCCGATTCCAAGTATCTGGTAGATGCTTTTAATCAGCACTGGATCGATTCCTGGCTGAAGAAAAACTGGAAACGTGGAAAAAACGAAGATGTGAAGAACGTAGATCTCTGGAAACGCCTTTTAAAGGCCAAGGAGCAGCATCAGGTAAGCTTCCACTGGGTTAAGGGACATGCGGATAATCCGTTAAATGAACGGTGTGATCAGCTTGCCACATCAGCGGCAGACGGCAATGACCTTTACGTAGATGAGGGAATAAATGGCTAACAGAAATTGAGAACGGAGTGAATAGTAATATTCTGCCACTTTAAGTTGTCAAAGCAATATTAAAATTTCTTGACAAACAAAAAAGCAGTTTGTATACTTCATATAGTATAGTAAAAGGCTTGGAAGGGAAGAAGTAGCTTGAGGAAAGCCCCACAGAGAGCAGCCGGCAGGTGAGAGGCGCAGGGTAGAACTTCTGTGAATACATCCCGGAGCTGCGCACCGAATCGGGATTTGATACTGTAAATTATAAATTTTATAGTAATAACGTATTATAGATAGGCTGCGACGGAATGGCACCCGTTATTGTGCTGAAGTGGTTTTATATCTTGATATATATGGATATAATGGGATGTAAATTCACTTTATGAGGCAGGAAATGCGAGTTTTCTGTAAATTTAGGTGGTAACGCGGGACCCGGTTCTCGTCCTAAACGGACAGGAACCGGGCATTTTTATTTTTTACGCTGATACTGTAAATTATAAATTTTAATAAAAGCGTAAACATAAAAGCTATACAGGAGGAAAGAACAATGACAGTTTGGGAAGAACTGAAAGCACGTGGCCTGATCGCACAGGTTACAGACGAAGATGAGATCAAAGAGATGGTAAATAACGGGAAAGCCACATTCTATATCGGCTTTGACCCTACAGCAGACAGCCTTCATGTAGGTCACTTCATGGCTCTTTGCCTGATGAAAAGGCTGCAGATGGCAGGAAACCGTCCGATCGCCCTTCTTGGCGGCGGAACAGGAATGATCGGTGACCCGTCCGGAAGGACCGATATGCGCCAGATGCTGACAAAAGAAACCATCCAGCACAATATTGACTGCTTCAAGCAGCAGATGAGCCGTTTCATCGATTTCTCTGATGGAAAAGCTCTTATGGTAAACAATGCTGACTGGCTTATGAACCTTAACTATGTAGAGCTTCTCCGTGAGGTAGGCGCTCACTTTTCCGTAAACCGTATGCTGACAGCAGAGTGCTACAAACAGCGTATGGAGCGAGGCTTAAGCTTCCTGGAATTTAACTACATGATCATGCAGAGCTACGACTTCTACATGCTGTACCAGAAATATGGCTGCAACATGCAGTTCGGTGGCGATGACCAGTGGAGCAATATGCTTGGCGGTACTGAGCTGATCCGCCGTAAGCTTGGCAAGGATGCCTATGCCATGACCATCACACTGCTTCTCAATTCTGAGGGCAAAAAAATGGGAAAAACACAGTCCGGAGCTGTATGGCTTGATCCGAATAAGACATCCCCGTTCGATTTCTACCAGTACTGGAGAAATGTAGACGATGCTGACGTTATCAAATGTATGCGTCTTCTTACCTTCCTTCCTCTTGAGGAGATCGACGAGATGGCCAAATGGGAAGGCAGCGAGCTGAACAAAGCCAAGGAGATCCTTGCATACCAGCTGACAGAGCTTGTACACGGTGAGGAGGAAGCCAAGAAAGCACAGGAGGGTGCCCGCGCACTGTTCTCAGGTGCAGATACTTCTCATATGCCTACAACAGAGCTTTCAGAGGAAGATTTTGACGAGGAAGGAAAAATCGACCTGATCACACTTCTTGTAAAAGCAGAGCTGGTACCAAGCCGTTCCGAGGGTCGCCGTGCGATCCAGCAGGGTGGTGTATCCATCGATGGTGAGAAGCTCACCGACATTTACCACACGGTTGAGAAGGATGCTTTTGCAGGGGACGGGATCGTTCTGAAACGAGGCAAGAAAAAATTCAAAAAGATCTGTGTAAAATAATTTCCCATATCTGTGACATTTCCGGGATAAAACTACCGCATTCCGGAAATGCTGACAGGTAGGGTTGACACAAGGAGGATAACAACATGAAAAAGTACGGAGTGAACGAACTTCGTAAGATGTTCCTTGACTTTATGGAGAGCAAGGGCCATCTTGTAATGAAAAGCTTTTCCCTGGTTCCTCAGGGAGATAAGAGTCTTCTGCTGATTAATGCAGGTATGGCTCCGCTGAAACCATATTTTACAGGTGCTGAGAAGCCGCCAAGAACAAGAGTGACAACCTGCCAGAAATGTATCCGTACCGGAGATATCGAAAATGTAGGTAAAACCGCACGTCACGGTACTTTCTTTGAAATGCTTGGTAACTTCTCTTTTGGTGATTACTTCAAGAAAGAAGCCATCCACTGGTCCTGGGAGTTTCTTACAGAGGTTGTAGGACTTGATGCAGACCGTCTCTACCCATCCATTTACCAAGATGATGATGAAGCCTTCGATATCTGGAACAAAGAGGTAGGGATTCCGTCTGAACGTATTTTCCGTTTCGGAAAAGAGGATAACTTCTGGGAGCATGGCGCAGGTCCATGCGGTCCATGCTCTGAGATCTACTATGACCGTGGCGAAAAATACGGCTGTGGCAAACCCGGATGTACGGTAGGCTGCGACTGCGACCGTTACATGGAAGTATGGAACAACGTTTTCACACAGTTCGAGAACGATGGAAACGGAAATTATACAACACTGAAACAGAAGAATATCGATACCGGTATGGGACTTGAGCGTCTTGCTGTAGTTGTTCAGGATGTAGATTCTATTTTTGATGTAGATACAATTTGTGCACTTCGTAATCTTGTATGCGAGATAGCACATAAAGAATATGAGAAAAACTATGCAGATGACGTTTCCATTCGTCTGATCACGGACCATATCCGTTCCGCAACATTTATGATCTCCGATGGAATCATGCCCACCAATGAGGGACGTGGATATGTTCTCCGCCGTCTGATCCGCCGTGCAGCACGTCATGGACGTCTTCTCGGTATTGAGGGGACTTTCCTTGCCAAATTAAGTGCACAGGTAATTGAAAGCTCCAAAGCCGGATATCCGGAGCTTGAGGAGAAGAAAGAGTTCATCTTCCGTGTACTCACGAATGAGGAGAATCAGTTCAACAAAACTATCGATCAGGGACTTCGCATCCTTTCCGACATGGAAGAGGATATGAAAAAAGCAGGTGAAAAGACTCTTTCCGGTGACAACGCATTCAAGCTTTATGATACGTACGGATTCCCTCTTGACCTCACAAAGGAGATCCTTGAGGAAAAAGGCTACGGCATTGACGAGGAAGGCTTCCAGAAGGCAATGGAAGAGCAGAGAGTCAAGGCACGTACTGCCCGTGAAGTAACCAACTATATGGGTGCAGACGCAACCGTATACGATGATATCGATGTAAACGTAACAACAGAATTCGTCGGCTACGATCATCTTACCTTTGATTCCAAGGTTACTGTCCTTACCACAGAAACGGAGATCGTAGATTCTCTCACAGAGGGACAGAAGGGTACCGTATTTGTAGAGCAGACTCCTTTCTATGCAACAATGGGTGGACAGGAAGGTGATACCGGTGTGATCGAGACTGCAAACGGTAAATTTGTTGTTGAGGACACCATCAAACTCCGCGGTGGCAAATTCGGTCATGTAGGACATATGGAATCCGGTATGATTTCCTCAGGTGAGACAGTATCCCTGAAGGTAAACGAAGAAGCAAGAAAAGATACCGAGAAAAACCACAGTGCAACACATCTCCTTCAGAAAGCACTGAAAACTGTTCTTGGTTCCCATGTAGAGCAGAAGGGTTCTCTGGTAACTCCGGACAGACTTCGTTTTGACTTTGCTCATTTCCAGGCAATGACAGCAGAAGAGATCCAGGCAACAGAAGATCTTGTAAACAAAGAGATCCAGGCAGGTCTTGATGTCCATACCGATGTCATGGATGTGGAAGAAGCAAAGAAATCCGGAGCAATGGCTCTCTTTGGTGAGAAATATGACCAGAAGGTACGTGTAGTATCCATGGGAGACTTTTCCAAAGAGCTCTGTGGTGGTACTCATGTAAAGAATACAAGCTCCATCATGCTCTTTAAGATCGTTTCCGAATCCGGTATCGCAGCTGGTGTACGCCGTATTGAGGCACTTACCGGCAAAGCAGTTATCGAATATTACAGAAAGCAGGAAGAGCTTCTCCATGAGGCTGCAAAAGCATTAAAGGCCAATACAGCCGAGGTTGTAGAAAAGATCAGCCACCTGCAGGCTGAGGTAAAGGCTCTTCAGAGCGAAAATGAATCCCTCAAGAGCAAAGCTGCCCAGAGTGCACTTGGCGATGTCATGGATAAAGTCGTTGAAGTAAACGGCGTAAAACTCCTTGCAGCCAAAGTTGAAGGCGTTGACATGAACGGTCTCAGAGACCTGGGTGATAAACTGAAAGAGCAGCTTGGCGAAGGTGTTGTCCTTCTTGCAGCAGTAAACGACGGCAAGGTTAATCTTCTTGCAATGGCAACGGATGCAGCTCAGAAAGCAGGCGCTCATGCAGGAAACCTGATCAAAGCCGTGGCAGCGATCGTTGGCGGTGGCGGCGGCGGACGTCCGAACATGGCACAGGCCGGCGGAAAGAATCCGGAAAAGGCTCAGGAAGCTATGGACGCAGCAGCAGGAATCCTTGAAAAACAGCTCACAAAATAACAAAGTTGCGCGTGATTTACAGTTTTGACATTTTTTTCATAAAAATCGAAAAAGATGTTGACGAAAGCACTTGTTATGCTATATAATAACACTCGTGCAAGAAAAATACCCAGACAGTTGTATTTTAGCACAATCTACAACTGGAGGGAGGTTAGGTGTGAGTCTATGTCAAACGTTATCGTAAAAGAGAACGAGACTTTAGATAGCGCTCTTCGCAGATTCAAGAGAAGCTGTGCTAAGGCGGGAATCCAGCAGGAAATCCGTAAGAGAGAGCATTACGAGAAGCCAAGCGTTCGTCGTAAGAAAAAATCTGAAGCCGCAAGAAAACGTAAATATAATTAATTGTGCGCAAAAATCCCTGGCTATATGGTCAGGGATTTTTAATTAAATAGAAACAGGAACGTTTGACGAAGGAAAGAAATATGAATTTGTTTATTAAACTGATTATCAAACCATTGCGATCGCTCCTTAAATTATTATTTAATCGAATTTTTTATGTAGCTCTGGCTCTTGTTGTGCAGCTGGCATGGCTGCTGATCGCCCTTTTCCGGATTATGGAATACTCCAGATGGGTGACGATTGGAATGCAGGCCATAGGTTTTCTGGTTGTTCTGTGGATCGTAAATAAAAAGATCAATCCATCCTATAAGCTCGCCTGGACGATGCTGATCCTTATTTTTCCGGTATTTGGTGTTTCCCTGTACCTTCTTTTCGGTAAATCAAGGATCGGTACTGTGATGGAACAGCATTATCAGAATCTTATTGCTGAAACTGCAGAATACCTGGAAGTCTCAGAACTCACAAGAAAACGTTTAAACGAAGACGACCGTTCCATGAGGATCCAGTCGGATTATATCTGGCAGTATTCCAGATATCCGGTTCACGAGAATACCACAGCAGAGTATTTTCAGGTAGGAGATGATATGTTTCCGGTTCTGGTGCATGAACTGGAGCAGGCAAAGCATTTTATTTTTATCGAATATTTCATCATAAATGACGGGGTAATGTGGCAGACGATCCTTAATATCCTTGAAAAAAAGGCTAAAGAAGGAGTGGATGTCCGATTGATCTATGACGGCTTCGGCTGCCTTACCACATTGCCGTACAAGTATGATCAGGAGATGCGCCAGCGGGGGATCAAATGCGAAGTATTCAACCGATTCCGTCCGATTCTTAATATTATCCAGAATAACCGTGACCACCGTAAGATCTGTGTGATCGATGGCTGGACCGGTTTTACCGGCGGCATCAACCTGGCTGACGAATATATCAATCAGCGAAAACGGTTTGGCCACTGGAAGGATACAGCCGTTATGCTGAAAGGAGAAGGCGTCTGGAATATGACAGCTATGTTCCTGTATATGTGGGGAATCGTTACCAGAACAGATACTTCTCTTGATTTCGGAAATTATGTTCCGCACAGGTGGCACCCCAACGAATTTCCGGGAAGCGGTTATGTCCAGCCATTCTGCGATTCCCCCCTGGACGATGAGATCGTAGGAGAGAACGTTTATCTTAATATTATCAATCGCGCCAAAAACTATGTTTATATCTGCACGCCATATCTGATCATAGATAATGAGATGATGACCGCCCTGTGCCTCGCTGCAAAAAGCGGTGTAGATGTCCGGATCATGACACCAGGCATCCCGGACAAAAAAATGGTCTTCCTGCTGACACAGTCTTATTATAAACAGCTTCTGGAAGCAGGTGTAAAGATCTACGAATACCAGCCGGGATTCTTACATGCAAAATCTTTTGTCTGCGATGACAAAGTAGGCGTCGTAGGAACCATAAATCTGGATTACCGAAGCCTTTATCTGCATTTTGAAGATGGTGTCTGGATGTATAAGAATGATGTGATCCTGGACATTCGGGATGATTTTACAGAAACCCTGGAGTACTGTGATCCCATTGATCTGGCATTCTGCCAGAAGAGAAATATTGTGGTACGTGCCATTCAGAACGTACTGAGAGTTTTTGCACCGCTATTATAAAAACTCTTTGACAGACAACTGTAAATTCTGTATGATATATCAGACGGGAGTTAAATGCTCCCGTCTGATATTGTCTAAAGAAAAATAATTTATAGATACATATGAAATTTTTAGTTATTGGAGGAATTGATTTGAGCCAGAACAAAGAAACAGAGATCCAGCTTCAGTACATTGAAAAATGTAAAGAGCTTCTTGCCAAAAGCAGTACGAAACGTCCCACCTTCCACATCCAGAACGAAGGATGCCAGATGAACTCCATTCAGACAGAGTCTATTGCGGCCATCATGGAAAAAATGGGATATGAAATGGTCGATACCGAGGATGCCGATGCAGTTGTATTTAACACCTGCACAGTCCGTGAAAATGCCAATCAGAAGATCTATGGACATCTTGGACATTTAAAGCGCATCAAACGAGATCACCCGGATATGAAGATCGTACTGTTCGGATGTATGATGCAGGAACATCATGTAGTGGAAAAGATCCGCAAGGATTATAAATATGTAAATCTTGTATTCGGAACCCATAATATCCACAAATTCCCGGAGCTTTTTTACCGGACGCTGCAGACCGACGACCAGATCATTGATATCTGGAAGGAATCCGATGAGATCGTAGAGGGCATGCCAACTTCCCGCAAATACTCCTTCAAAACAGGAGTCAGCGTAATGTTTGGCTGCAATAACTTCTGCAGCTACTGCATCGTTCCTTATGTCCGCGGCCGCGAAAAGAGCCGCGAGCCACAGGCCATCATCCGCGAGATCGAAGAACTGGTCGCAGATGGCGTTACTGAGATCATGCTTCTTGGGCAGAATGTAAACTCCTACGGAAAAACTCTGGAAACACCGGTGACCTTTGCAGAACTTCTGAAAGAAGTTGAAAAGATCGAAGGACTGAAGCGCATCCGTTTTATGACTTCCCATCCGAAGGACCTGTCCGATGAGCTGATCCAGACCATGGCAGAGAGCCAGAAGATCTGTCACCATCTGCATCTTCCGCTGCAGTCCGGAAGCAGCAGAGTCTTAAAGGAAATGAACCGCCGTTACGACAAGGAGAAATATCTGGAGCTGGTAGATAAGATCCGTAAGGCGATCCCGGATATTTCGCTGACAACAGATATCATGGTCGGATTTCCGGGAGAAACAGAAGAAGATTTCCAGGAAACACTGGATGTTGTAAGAAAAGCAAATTACGATACTGCCTTCACATTTATTTATTCCAAACGAAGCGGAACCCCTGCAGCCGGCATGGAAAATCAGGTGCCGGAGGATGTGGTAAAAGACCGTTTCAGCCGTCTTCTTACCCTGGTACAGGAAAAAGGCCGGGAAAATTCCTCCCGTTTCCAGGGAACCATTCAGGAAATCCTGGTAGAAGATGAAAACCGGGAGAAAGGCACTCTTACTGGCCGTACCCAGCATAATCTTCTGGTTCATTTCCCGGGAGAAAAAGATCTCATCGGCAAATATGTAAAAGTAAGCCTGGATACCTGCAAGGGATTCTATTATTTCGGACATATCGTGGAAGAGTAAAGTTATAGACAAGTCCCCACCCACTGCTTATTGCTTTTCGCAACCCCGTTGGGGACTTACCTGTTTCGGTTAAATATAAGTTTATATTGCCCGCTCATTGCCAATATCGGATGAGCGGGCTTTTTTACTATAAAAAATATTGTTTTCTATTGACAAATACCCCATGAGGGTATATATTGTTCCATATAAAGAGGATACCCTATGAGGGTATTTATGAGAAAGGAGAGACAGCTTATGTCTGAAAAGAAAGTCTGTCCCTGCTGCTGTGAAAAACACACTGCACGTTCAGAAGAGGAGAAAAAAAAGCTGATCAACCGTCTGAAACGTATTGAAGGCCAGATCAGAGGCATTATAGGAATGATGGAGAATGATGCCTACTGTAATGATATCTTAATCCAGTCTGCCGCAGTCAATGCTGCAGTCAATGCGTTCAACAAAGAGCTGCTGGCCAGCCACATCCGCACCTGCGTTGCCCGGGATATCCGGGAAGGTAAGGATGAGACCATTGATGAGCTGGTAGCAACCCTCCAGAAGCTGATGAAATAAAGGGATAAACTGGATTTTAGGAGGTACTGAAAGAAAATGGAACAATATAATGTAACTGGTATGAGCTGCGCCGCCTGCTCTGCCCGTGTGGAAAAAGCCGTATCAAAGGTTCCGGGGGTGAATAGCTGTTCCGTCAGCCTTCTGACCAATTCTATGGGAGTTGAAGGAACCGCTTCATCCGGCGAGATCATTGCCGCAGTGGAAGCCGCCGGATATGGTGCATCCTTAAAGGGCGGAGTTGCCGGAGCAAAGATTTCCATGTCTGCGGCAGAAGAAGCGCTGGAAGATCATGAAACTCCGATCCTAAAGAGACGTCTTATCACATCCGTGGGATTTTTGCTGGTGCTGATGTATTTCTCCATGGGGCACATGATGTGGGGATGGCCACTGCCGAAATGGTTTGACGGCAATCACGTAGCCATGGGACTGGTACAACTGCTCCTGGCTGGTATCATTATGGTGATCAACCAGAAATTTTTCATTAATGGATTTAAGAGTCTGTGGCACCGTTCCCCAAATATGGATACTCTGGTAGCTCTTGGCTCCATGGCATCCTTTCTGTGGAGCGTCTATGCACTGTTTGCCATGACAAGAGCACAGGCAGACGGGGATTCTGCTGCAGTTATGAATTACATGATGAATTTTTATTTTGAATCTGCAGCCATGATCCTGACATTGATCACCGTAGGAAAAATGCTGGAAGCCCGTTCCAAAGGAAAAACTACCGATGCCCTGAAAAGCCTTATGAAGCTTGCACCAAAAACTGCGGTTGTAGTACGAAAGGGACAGGAACTTACCGTTCCTATTGAGCAGGTTCAGAAAGGAGACATCTTTGTTGTCCGTCCGGGAGAGAATATTCCGGTGGACGGAGTGATCCTGGAAGGAACCACCGCAGTCAATGAATCCGCACTGACCGGAGAGAGTATCCCGGTTGATAAAGAAGCCGGAGACATGGTCTCTGCGGCAACCGTGAACCAGTCCGGATTTATCAGATGTGAAGCAACCAGAGTCGGAGAGGATACCACTCTTTCCCAGATCATAAAAATGGTCAGTGACGCGGCAGCCACCAAGGCACCGATCGCAAAGATCGCAGACCGTGTTTCAGGCGTGTTTGTACCGGCAGTGATCACTATCGCAGTGATCACAACGATCATCTGGCTTCTTGCAGGACAGACCTTCGGTTATGCTTTGGCAAGGGGAATTTCCGTTCTGGTCATCAGCTGTCCCTGTGCACTTGGCCTTGCAACACCGGTTGCCATTATGGTCGGCAACGGTATGGGTGCCAAAAACGGAATCCTTTTCAAAACAGCTGTTTCCCTGGAGGAAGCAGGAAAAGTCCAGATCATCGCACTGGATAAAACCGGAACCATTACCAGTGGTCAGCCGGAGGTAACAGATATTCTCCCGGCAGAGGGAATCACAGAAACAGAGCTTCTCACTCTAGCCTGTGCACTGGAGAAAAAAAGCGAGCATCCACTGGCAAAGGCAATTCTCAAAAAAGCCGTGGAAGAGAACCTTGCCACAGGTGAAGTAACCGGATTCCAGGCACTTCCGGGAAACGGACTTTCTGCCGTGCTTGGAAGTGACAAACTGACAGGCGGAAGCATGAAATTTATCAGCAGCCAGACAAAGGTTTCCACAGACCTTAACAGGCGGGCCGATCAGCTTGCAGAGCAGGGAAAAACACCCCTTCTTTTCACCCGAAACGGAAAACTTCTGGGAATCATCGCAGTTGCGGATGTGATCAAGGAAGACAGTCCCCGTGCAGTAAAAGAGCTTCAGAATATGGGAATCCGTGTAGTTATGCTTACCGGTGACAATGAGCGTACCGCAAAAGCCATCGGAGCTCAGGCAGGAGTTGACGATGTGATCGCAGGAGTTCTTCCGGATGGAAAAGAAAGTGTGATCCGCACTCTGAAGGAGCAGGGAAAGGTTGCCATGGTCGGTGACGGTATCAACGATGCGCCGGCACTTACAAGAGCCGATATCGGAATTGCCATCGGTGCAGGAACAGATATTGCCATTGATGCGGCAGATATCGTTCTGATGAGGAGCCAGTTAAGCGATGTTCCAGCGGCAGTACGTTTAAGCCGCGTCACACTTCGGAATATCCATGAGAATCTTTTCTGGGCATTTTTCTACAATATAATCGGCATTCCCCTTGCAGCAGGTGTCTGGATCCCGCTTTTCGGATGGACCTTGAATCCGATGTTCGGAGCTGCGGCCATGAGTCTTTCCAGCTTCTGTGTTGTAACAAATGCGCTGCGTCTGAATCTGTTTCAGGTCCACAATGCAGCCAAAGACAAAACGATCAAAAATCCGGTAACATTACACATCAGTCATGATGAAAATATAAAAGAAGAAAAGGAGAACAAAACAATGGTAAAGGTAACAATCAATGTAGAAGGAATGATGTGCGGACACTGTGAGGCACACGTAAACAAAGCAATTCAGGCGGCTTTCGGAGCAGAGGATGTGGTATCTTCCCACGAGAATGGAACAACTGTATTCACAGTACCTGAGAAAGTTGACGAGGCAAAAGTGGAAGAAGTGATCAAAGAAGCCGGTTACGAGTTCAAGGGAATCACTCAGGAGTAATGAATATAAAAAAACGTGTACCTGTGTTAAATGATCAAAAGTTTTAAACGATCTACAAAAAGAAACAGTTCTGCATAAAAACAGAGCTGTTTCTTTTTTGTAGTGCGCCCGGCGGCGCACGTTTCTAACGGGTTAAAGTCCCGAATCCGCCCGGTAGTG